>NZ_LT707064.1:2202500-2506875 GCF_900156465.1 Pseudomonas sp. 7SR1 | reverse complement strand
ATTACGTGCTACTTCCTCCACCGCCGTGGTCATCTCGGTGACAGCGGTGGCGGCCTGTTCGATTTCGTCGTTCTGCTGTTGCAGGCTGTGGGTGCTGTCGAGGGTTACCGCATTCAGCTCGTCGGCGGCGGTCGCCAGCTGCGTGGCCGAACCGCTGATACCCTGCAATGTCTCGCGCAGGTTCCGCTGCATGGTCGCCAATGCTTCCAGCAGGCGACTCACCTCGTCGTTGCCATGGGTTTCGATGGGACGGGTGAGGTCGCCACGAGCCACGCTCTGTGCGGCGCTCAATGCCTCGCCAAGGGGTTTGACGATGCTGCGGGTAAGCAGCATGGCCAAGGCGACCGTAGCCAATGCCGCCAGCACGATGAACAGGCTGACGATCATCCGGGAATTGGCGTAGTGCTCCTGGGATTTCTGGCTTTCGATGGAGACCTGCTTGGAAAACAGCTCCGCCAGGTCGTTGAGTTGCTTGCCCGAGCCGTCCACGACAGTTTTCATGTCCACCAGCAACAGCTTGATCAGTTCATCGCGCCGCCCCTGTTCCGCCAGGGTGAACGATTGAGCGATCCCCGAGCGATAGGCGGCGAAGGTCTGCTTGAATTGCTCATAGAGGGCCTTGCCTTCAGGCGTGACGACCAGCCTGTCGTAACTGGCGATTTTTTCGCTCAGTTCCTTGTCACGGGTGTCCATCTGTCCCCGGTACACCGCAATGTTCTTCGGATCCTCGTCCAGGGCCATGCGCAGGGAAATGGTGCGGATGCGCAACATCAGTTCGCGGATCTCGTCACCGCCGCGAATACTGGGCAACCATTGGGTTTCCACCGCGACCTCACTGTCGCGGATGCTCGACATCTGCCCCAGCGCAAACACTCCGAGCAATGCCACCAGCACAGCGATCAGGGCAAAACCCAGCGCCGCACGAGGGGCGATATTCAATTGGCGAAGAAACATAGCGGTTGCCTTTTTTTGTTATCGGCCTGAAAAAGGGGGCGATCATCCCATGGCCCCGTCGGCGGGTTATCGGCAAGTTGTATGATGACTTGAAGTGATTTACTTTTCCGCAGGCGAAAAAAATCCCCGTATCTTTCGATACGAGGATTTTCAATATGGTCGGGGTAAGGGGATTCGAACTCCTGACATCCTGCTCCCAAAGCAGGCGCGCTACCGGACTGCGCTATACCCCGGTAAAAAAAAGGCGACCTTCGCAAGTCGCCTTCCTCGATCAGCGCTTTTGGCCTCTGATCTTAAGATTCGATTCCAGCGAACTGGTTTCAAAAATGGTGGGTCGTGTGGGATTCGAACCTACGACCAATTGGTTAAAAGCCAACTGCTCTACCAACTGAGCTAACGACCCAAAAATGGTCGGGGTAAGGGGATTCGAACTCCTGACATCCTGCTCCCAAAGCAGGCGCGCTACCGGACTGCGCTATACCCCGATTGAAATGGCTCCGTGACCAGGACTCGAACCTGGGACCCAATGATTAACAGTCATTTGCTCTACCGACTGAGCTATCACGGAACTGATATTTCAAGTTACTGCATTGAAACCGATTGTATCCAGCTTCAACCTCTTCTACTCGTCTGCATCTCTGCGTTCGTGTGTCTGAGGCGCGCTATTCTACAATCTTCAAAACCGCTGTCAACCCCCTAAATTGCTTTCAAGACAATGATTTGCAACTTATTTTGGATTGCTTCTCAGGGAGAAGTAACCCGTGGGTGACTGACTGCGGGGCGCACTTTACAAGCCTTTTCCTTTGAGTTCAACGGCCTGATGAAAAAAATGGCCTCGCAATGCGAGGCCATTCGATCACAGGGACTTGCTGGCTTTCAGTTGAAGACGATTTCGTCGTTTTCCACCGTGCCGGTGACGGTTTCGCCGGGCATGAACCGACCGGAGAGAATCAACTGCGCCAGCGGGTTTTCGATCCAGCGCTGGATCGCACGCTTGAGTGGGCGTGCGCCATAGACCGGGTCGTAGCCCACGGCGATCAGCTTGTCCAAGGCCTCGTCGCTCAGTTGCAGCTTCAGTTCGCGCTCGGTGAGGCGGCTGCGCAGCCGGCCCAGCTGGATCTCGGTGATACCGGCGATCTGGTCGCGGGCCAATGGCTCGAAGATCACCACTTCGTCGACACGGTTGATGAACTCCGGCCGGAAGTGCGTGGAGATCGCGTCCATCACCGCGGCGCGCTGGGCCTCGCGGTCGCCCACCAGCTCCTGGATCTGCGTCGACCCCAGGTTGGAGGTCATCACGATCACGGTATTGCGGAAATCCACCGTGCGCCCGTGGCTGTCGGTCAGGCGGCCATCTTCCAGTACCTGCAGCAGGATGTTGAAGACATCCGGGTGAGCCTTCTCGACTTCATCGAGCAGGATCACCGAGTACGGCTTACGCCGCACGGCCTCGGTCAGGTAGCCACCCTCCTCGTAACCCACATAGCCCGGCGGCGCGCCGATCAGTCGCGCCACGGAATGTTTCTCCATGAACTCGGACATGTCGATGCGCACCATCGCCTCTTCGGTATCGAAGAGAAACTCGGCCAGCGCCTTGCACAACTCGGTCTTACCGACACCGGTCGGGCCGAGGAACATGAACGAACCACTGGGACGATTGGGGTCCGAAAGCCCCGCACGAGACCGGCGCACCGCGTTGGACACCGCCACCACGGCCTCTTCCTGACCAATCACGCGCTGGTGCAGCAGGCTTTCCATCTTCAGCAGTTTGTCGCGCTCGCCTTCGAGCATTTTCGACACGGGGATGCCGGTCCACTTGGAAACCACTTCGGCAATCTCTTCCTCGGTGACCTTGCTGCGCAACAACTGGTTCTCACTCTTGCCGTGCTGGTCGACCATCTGCAGGCTGCGCTCCAGATCCGGGATCACCCCGTATTGCAGCTCGGCCATGCGGTTGAGGTCGCCTTTACGACGGGCTGCTTCCAGCTCCTGGCGCGATTGTTCGATCTTCTGCTGGATCTGCGCAGAACCCTGGACCTCGGCTTTTTCCGAGTTCCAGATTTCCTCCAGATCGGAATACTCGCGCTCGTGACGCACGATTTCTTCCTGCAGCTTTTCCAGGCGTTTCTTCGCCGCTTCGTCGCTTTCCTTCTTCAGGGCCTGGGATTCGACCTTGAGCTGGATCAGGCGTCGCTCCAGACGATCCAGTACCTCAGGCTTGGAGTCGATCTCCATGCGGATACGGCTGGCGGCCTCGTCGATGAGGTCGATGGCCTTGTCGGGCAATTGCCGGTCGGTGATATAGCGGTGGCTGAGTTTGGCCGCCGCGATGATCGCACCATCGGTAATCGCCACCTTGTGGTGGACCTCATAGCGCTCTTTCAGGCCACGCAGGATGGCGATGGTGTCTTCTTCGCTCGGCTCGTCCACCAGTACTTTCTGGAAGCGCCGCTCAAGCGCCGCATCCTTCTCTATATATTGGCGGTACTCGTTGAGCGTGGTCGCACCGACGCAGTGCAACTCGCCACGGGCCAGCGCAGGCTTGAGCATGTTGCCGGCATCCATGGAGCCCTCACCCTTGCCCGCACCGACCATGGTGTGCAATTCGTCGATGAACAGGATGATCTGCCCTTCCTGCTTGGACAATTCGTTGAGCAGAGCCTTGAGCCGCTCCTCGAACTCGCCCCGGTACTTGGCCCCGGCGATCAACGCCCCCATGTCCAGGGACAGCAATCGCTTGCCCCGGAGGCCATCGGGCACTTCACCGTTGATGATGCGCTGGGCCAGGCCCTCGGCGATGGCGGTCTTGCCCACGCCTGGCTCACCGATCAGTACCGGATTGTTCTTGGTGCGGCGCTGCAGCACCTGGATCGTGCGTCGAATTTCGTCGTCGCGACCGATCACCGGATCGAGCTTGCCTTCCTCGGCACGCTTGGTCAGGTCAACGGTGTACTTGTCCAGAGCCTGGCGGGATTCCTCGTGGTTGGCGTCGTTCACCGCTTCGCCGCCACGCAGGTTGTTGATGGCATTTTCCAGGGCTTTCTTGCTCACGCCCTGGCCAAGCAACAATTTACCCAGCTTGCTGTTCTCGTCCATGGCGGCGAGCAGCACCAGTTCACTGGAAATGAACTGGTCACCCTTCTGCTGCGCCAGGCGGTCGGCCTGGTTGAGCAGCCGTGCCAGGTCCTGGGACATGTTCACGTCCCCGGTGGGGTTCTGGATCTTGGGTAGATGGTCGAGTTCCTTGGCCAGCTCTTTGCGCAGGCTGTTGACGTCGAAGCCTACTTGCATCAACAGCGGCTTGATGGATCCGCCCTGCTGCTCAAGCATGGCCTGCATCAGGTGCGCCGGCTCGATACCCGGATGGTCCATGCCGACAGCCAACGATTGGGCATCGGACAGGGCCAGTTGTAATTTGCTGGTTAAACGGTCAATACGCATAAGGTCACCTTCCTTTTGAGCAGGCCGGACCGAAAAACATCCTGAATGAAGAAACCTGCCAGATACCGTTATAGATGTGGACGATTCTGGAAGATTCAAGCAGTGCGCTGTTGATGCAGATCAGAGAATTCTAGCGTTCGAGCCAGACCAGGGAGGCGAAACGACCGGTGCGCGGATTTCGGCGGTAGGAGAAGAAGCGTGGATCGCCCACGGTGCACAGGCCGCCACCGTAGACCGCCGTGACACCGCGCGCCGCCAGGCGCAGGCGCGCCAGCTCATAAATGTCGGCCAGGAACTTGCCGGCGTTATGGCTGGGCACGAAAGCCTGCGTCGCCTGGGGCAGTTGCGCGACGAAGGCTTCGCGCACTTCCGGCCCGACTTCGAAGGCTTGTGGACCGATGGCCGGGCCGAGCCAGGCGAGTATTTCCTCGGATGGCTCCTGGAAGCGGTCGAGGGTGGCTTCCAGCACGCCGCTCGCCAACCCGCGCCAACCGGCATGGGCCGCCGCGACGCGGCTACCGGCGCGGTCGCAGAACAGCACCGGCAGGCAGTCCGCAGTCATCGCTGCGCAGGCGATACCCGGCGTAGCGGTCCAACTGGCGTCGGCGGTCGCCACCTGGGCCGGGTCGGCCTCGACCACGGCAATGCCATGGACCTGTTGCAACCAGGCCGGCTCGATGGCGAAGCGCTGGGTCAGGCGACGACGGTTTTCGGCAACGGCCCCGGGATCGTCGCCGACATGATCGCCCAGGTTGAGGCTGTCGAACGGCGCCAGGCTGACCCCGCCCGCTCGGGTGGTCACACAGGCCTTTACCCCGGCCGGTGCAGGCCAGTCGGGTATCAGCCAGTCGGTCATCCGACGAACGCCTCGCGGTCCTGCTTGAGCAAGGTCAGCAGCCAGACGAAGTCATCCGGCAACGGCGACTCCCAGCTCATGCGCTTGCCGGTGGTCGGATGATCCAGCTCCAGGAAACGCGCGTGCAACGCCTGGCGCGGGAAGTTCTTCAAAGACTCGACCATCGTCATGCTGGCGGCTGGGGGAATGCGGAAACGACCGCCATAGGCCGGGTCACCCACCAACGGGAAGTTGATGTGGGCCATATGCACGCGGATCTGGTGGGTGCGGCCGGTTTCCAGCTTGACCCGTACATGGGTGTGGGAGCGGAAGCGTTCCAGCACGCGATAATGGCTGACTGCGGGCTTGCCACCTTCCATCACCGCCATGCGCTGGCGCTGCTGGCCGTGACGACCGATGGGCGCATTGATCTTGCCACCGGCAGTGACCACGCCGATCACGATGCATTCATAGATACGGCTGACGCTGCGGCTTTGCAATTGTGCAACCAGCTGTGTCTGTGCCTGGATGGTCTTGGCCACCACCATCAGGCCGGTGGTGTCCTTGTCGAGACGGTGCACGATGCCGGCGCGAGGTACGTTGATGATATCCGGCACGTGGTGCAGCAAGGCGTTGAGCAGGGTGCCATCGGCGTGGCCGGCCGCCGGATGTACCACCAGGCCCGCAGGCTTGTTGATCACCAGGATGTCATCGTCTTCGTAGACGATGTCCAGGGCGATGTCCTGGGCGACCCATTCTCCCTGGGCTTCCTGTTCGGCCGTCAGCTCGAGGATGGCGCCACCATGGACGATGTCGCGCGGGCGGATCACCGCGCCGTCCACCGTCAGGCGGCCGTCCTTGATCCAGGCGGAAAGGCGCGAGCGCGAATGCTCGGCGAAGAGTTGGGCGGCGACTTGATCGAGGCGTTGACCGCCCATTTCGGACGGCACCTCTGCGCGAAGTTCTATTTTATCGGACATGCTCGGACTGGGCGTCGGCACAGCCTTTGGTTTCGGCTGCGCGCTTGTGGTTAAATACGGCGTCTTTTGCCCCGAGGCTTTCAACGGGGCGCTCATCATAACAGGACGGCCCCGCCCAAGACAGCGGCCGTCATAGGGACGCAAGCCGCCATGCAAGTGAAACACCTGCTGCTGATCGCCATCCTCGCATTGACCGCCGCTTGCTCATCGAAGGAAGTCGTAGACGAAAACCTGAGCGAAATCGAACTGTACCAACAGGCACAGAACGACCTGGACAACAACAGCTACACCAGCGCCACCGCCAAGCTCAAGGCGCTGGAATCGCGGTATCCGTTCGGCCGCTACGCCGACCAGGCCCAGTTGGAGCTGATCTACGCCAACTACAAGAACGCCGAGCCCGAAGCTGCGAAATCCGCCGCCGAGCGTTTCATTCGTCTGCACCCGCAGCACCCGAACGTCGACTACGCCTACTACCTCAAGGGCCTGACTTCCTTCGACCAGGACGTTGGCCTGCTGGCGCGCTTCCTGCCGCTGGACATGACCAAGCGTGACCCGGGCGCCGCGCGCGACTCCTACAATGAGTTCGCCCAGCTGACCAGCCGCTTCCCCAACAGCCGTTATTCGCCCGATGCCAAGCAGCGCATGATCTACCTGCGCAACCTGCTGGCCGCCTACGAAATCCATGTGGCGGATTACTACCTGACCCGCCAGGCCTACGTCGCCGCCGCCAACCGTGGCCGCTACGTGGTGGAAAACTTCCAGGAAACCCCCTCGGTAGGCGACGGCCTGGCGGTGATGACCGAAGCCTACCAGCGCCTGCACCTGGACGAACTGGCAGCCACCAGCCTGGAAACCCTCAAGCTCAACTATCCGGATCACCCCTCCCTGGTCGACGGCCAGTTCACCCCGCGGGTCGACGAAGCCGACAACCGTTCGTGGCTGAGCAAGGCGACACTGGGCCTGATCGAGTCCCGTCCGCCCCTGCCGCCGGGCGAAACCCGCGCCAACCAGGACGTACAGCGCCAGTTCCAGGACGCCAAGGAAGCCATCCCCAACGAGCTCAAGCCCAAGGACGAAAATGGCGACGTGATCGAGGAAGAAGAGCCCGAAAGCGAGTCCAGCGACCGATCCTGGTTCAGCTACATGACCTTCGGTCTGTTCGACTGACGCTAACGCGCCGGCAAAAAAGGAGACCCTCGGGTCTCCTTTTTTTGTGCCTGGACTTTATTGCGCTGTGCGCCGCTCCAGTCCTTTGGCTAAACTGCCGGATCACTTGCCAGAAAGCTCCCCATCATGCTTCGTTTATTGATCTTGTTCGCCGTTGTCGCCGCCGCCATATGGATCTTTCGCGGGATGAAGTCCGGCTCCCGCTCGTCGCGTTCCACCCAGGATCGGGACCCTTCCCCCATGGTTCGTTGCGCCCATTGCGGCGTACACCTGCCCCGGGACCGGGCGCTGGCCCTCGAACAACAGTGGTATTGCAGCCAGGCTCATCTCGAGCAAGGCCCAGGTCCTCGTGACCACTGAGACAGCGAGCCCTCGCGTCAAGCAGACGCAACGCCTGCTGCGCCTGTATCACCTGTACCGATTGAGCATCGGCATCACGCTGGTGCTACTGATTACCAGCAACATGGATAACCGCCTGCTGGAGTTCGCCAGCGACGACCTGCTGCGCAGCGGCAGCTGGTTGTATCTGGTCCTGAACATCCTGCTGGTGGTGTTTCTTGAAAACACTCGGCGCCCTGCCCGGCTGTTCGGCCTGGCACTGACCGACGTCTTGCTGCTTTCATGGCTGTTCTTCGCCGCAGGCGGCGCCCCCAGCGCCGTCGGCAACCTGCTCATCGTTTCCGTGGCCATCGGCAATACGCTGCTGCGAGGCCGCATCGGCCTGTTGATCGCGGCCGTCGCCACCCTCGGCATCGTCAGTTCGACGTTTTTTCTCGGCCTGAGCGATTCGAACCGTCCCAGCAGTTATCTACAGGCCGGCACCCTGGGAGCGCTGTGCTTTGCCGCAGCACTGCTGGTGCAGGGCCTGACCCGGCGCCTGGAAGCCAGTGAAACCCTGGCCGAGCAGCGCGCCAGTGAAGTCATCGGCCTCGAAGCGCTCAACGCGCTGATCCTGCAACGCATGCGCACCGGCATCCTGGTCCTGGACCGTGAGCGGCGGGTGCAATTGGCCAACGAAAGCGCGCTGAACCTGCTGGGCATGCACGACCTGATCGGCCAGCCCATCGACGACTACTCCACGGCCCTGGTCGAGCGTCTGCTGCTGTGGCAGAACAACCCCAGCCTGCGTCCGCCAAGCCTGACCATCGCCGGCACGGGCCTGACCCTGCAACCGAGCTTCATCGCCCTGGGGCACAACGAACAGCATCAGATTCTGGTATTCCTCGAAGACCTGGCCCAGGTGGCCCAGCAGGCCCAGCAACTGAAACTCGCCTCCCTCGGGCGCCTCACCGCCGGTATTGCCCATGAGATCCGCAATCCCCTGGGGGCCATCAGCCACGCGGCGCAATTGCTGCGCGAATCCGAGGAACTGAACGACGCAGACCGGCGTCTGACGCAGATTATTCAAGATCACTCCCAGCGAATGAACCGCGTCATCGAAAACGTCCTGCAGCTTTCCCGCCGCCAGCAGACCACGCCCCAACGGCTGGATCTTCGCGCCTGGCTCGACCAGTTTGTCCAGCAGGCGCGCCAAAGCGCGGCCGCATACCAGCAATTGCACCTGAGCATAGAGCCGGGCGACTACACCACGCTCATGGATCCGGATCAGCTGACCCAAGTGGTCGACAATCTGCTGCGCAACGCCTGGCGCCACAGCGCGCAGCTTCATGAACAGGCCGAGGCCTGGCTGAATCTGTTCATCGACCCTCACAGCCACCTGCCCACCCTGGACATCATCGATAACGGCGCCGGCGTGACGCCGGACCAGCAGGCGCACCTGTTCGAACCCTTCTTTACCACCAGCAGCCAGGGCACCGGCCTTGGGCTCTACCTGTCCCGTGAGCTGTGCGAAAGCAACCAGGCCCGCCTAGACTTCAAACCACGCCAAGGCGGCGGCTGCTTTCGCATCACTTTTGCTCATGGACGGAAACAGATTTGAATACACGCTCACGGCAACGAATCCTGATCGTCGATGACGAGCCGGACATCCGCGAACTCCTGGACATCACCCTGGGACGGATGAAACTCGACACCCGCAGCGCCAGGGACCTTGCCGAGGCCCGTGCCCTGCTGGCGAGCGATGCCTTCGACTTGTGCCTGACCGACATGCGCCTGCCCGACGGCACGGGCCTGGAGCTGGTACAGCACATCCAGCAGCGCTATCCCCAATTGCCAGTGGCGATGATCACCGCCTATGGCAGCCTGGAAATAGCCATCGACGCCTTGAAGGCAGGGGCTTTTGATTTTCTTACCAAGCCGGTGGACCTGGGCCGGCTGCGGGAACTGGTCGCCAGCGCCCTGCGCCTGCCGACAGTCGCCGCCCCGACCGCCACCATCGAACGCTGCCTGCTGGGGGACTCTCCGCCAATGCGCAATGTGCGCAAACAGATCGAGAAACTCGCCCGCAGCCAGGCACCGGTCTACATCAGCGGGGAATCGGGTTGCGGCAAGGAACTGGTGGCGCGCCTGATCCATGAGCAAGGGCCACGCTCCAGCCAGGCTTTCGTGCCAGTCAACTGTGGGGCCATTCCGACAGAACTGATGGAAAGCGAGTTTTTCGGCCATCGAAAAGGCAGCTTCAGCGGCGCCATCGAGGACAAGCCCGGCCTGTTCCAAGCCGCCAATGGTGGCACCCTGTTTCTCGATGAAGTGGCCGACCTGCCTCTGGCGATGCAGGTCAAACTGCTGCGGGCGATCCAGGAAAAAGCCGTGCGCGCCGTTGGCGGACAGCAGGAGGAAGTGGTGGATGTCCGCATCCTCTGCGCCACCCATAAGGACCTGGACGCCGAAGTCGCCGCCGGACGCTTTCGCCAGGACCTGTACTATCGACTGAACGTCATCGAACTGCGCGTCCCGCCCCTACGCGAACGCCGCGAAGACATCGAACCGCTGGCCAACCACATGCTCCAGCGCCTGGCTGCCACCACCGGCAACCCAGCCGCCAGGCTCCATCCCCAAGCCCTCGAGGCCCTTCGAAACTACCGCTTCCCCGGTAACGTGCGAGAGCTGGAAAACATGCTCGAACGGGCCTATACGCTCTGCGAGCACCAACAGATCGAAGCCGGCGACCTACGCCTGGCCGAAGGCAATGGAATCACCGACACCACCAACCCCGATCTGATGCGGGTCGACAACCTGGAAGACTATCTGGAGGACGTCGAACGCAAAGTCATCCTCCAGGCCCTGGAGGAAACCCGCTGGAATCGCACGGCGGCGGCGCAGCGGTTGAAGTTGTCGTTTCGGTCGATGCGGTACCGGTTGAAGAAGTTGGGGTTGGATTGATCAACCAAGAGCCATGCTGCCCCCTGTGGCGAGGGGATGAATCCCCTCGCCACAGATCTTGTGTTGCCTTGCAGCTCCACTGAGCTGCAACATCTCCTCTAATCCACTGCCACCGGCACCCGCTCATCCAACACTCGATTAGCCAGCAATTCGCTCAGCTCGATCAGTTGCTGCACACCCAGGGCAACATGCCGGCGCGAACCATCAAGCTCGAAAGCCAGGTCGCTTAGCGTTGCGTTGGCGGATGCCAGGGTTTCGCTCAGGTTGGCGAGGAGACATTCGGCGTCTACGCCCTCCACGACGGTGAACAATTGGTTTGAGGCTGGCTTCTTTTTGACTTCAGGTGCAGGGGTCAGGTAATAGTCGAGGGCGCGCTTGGCGGCTTCATCGAGCTTTTCTGGATTAAGGCTGGAACAGGGAGAAGCGTTGTTGGTTTCTGAACGTGATTGAGATTTGTCACTCATTGCGGTACTCCAACAAGAAAATGGATTACCAAGTTTTAGACAGACCGCGACGCCCGGACGCTGAATTGGCAGCGACCGAAAAAGGTTAGCGATAAGCCTTCCCACCCGGCAACCGCCAAAGCTCGTCGGAAAAATCAGCTTCAGCTTGGACGTTGTCCGACCATTCCCACAAATCTCGAACAGCTGTCAGCTGGTTCACAACAACTCTGCGGCGGCCGGTTATTTCTCAGCCAACGTCAATCCTCGTGGGAGCGAGCCTGCTCCGGGCGGCGATCCGACGATAGCGGTCTGTCATTCAGCATTTGCATCGACTGATCCACCGCCATCGCGAGCAGGGCTCGCTCCCACAATGGGTCTGTGTACGCTTTCGAGAGCCGTGTCGAGCTATAAGCGGCGCCGCGGCTTTTGATCTTCCGCCCCTTCGGCAGGCTGAGCGCAGGCGTTCATCAGGGGGATGGCGCGCAGCGCCGTTCGACGCAGTCGAACCCATCGAGTGGAGGTCAAGCGCAGCGGACCGGAGCCGATGCCCCCCTGATGAATGCCGGAGCGAAGGAACCCCGAGCCTTGGCGAGGGGCCGTACGCTGGGGCGGAGCGTTCTTTGCCTACTTTCTTTGGCGTTTGAAAGAAAGTAGGTCGCCGTAAGGGCGAAACCATAGGTGGCCGTTACCGCAGCAATGGATATGTACTCGGTCAAAAAACTGACCAACTGCAAGGACGCCATCGCGAACAGGCTCGCTGCCACATTGGATCGGAGTACAACCGCAAGCCCCTACATCCGCCCCGCCGGCGCATACGGCGCAGGATCAATCACCGGCTCACGCCCCAGCATCACATCCGCCAGCAACTGACACGATGCTGGCGCCAATACCAACCCGTTGCGGTAATGCCCACAGTTCAACCACAAGCCGGCAACCCCCGGGACTTCACCGATATAGGGAATCCCCTCCGGCGACCCAGGCCGCAGCCCGGCCCAGTGGCCGACCACTTCGGCATCTGCCAGCCCCGGAATCAATTGCTCTGCCGAAGCCTTGAGGCTCTGCAACGCGACATCGGTGGGAGTCTTGTCGAAACCTGCATGCTCCAGCGTACTGCCCACCAGGATATGCCCGTCGCGACGTGGGATTGCATAACGGCCCCTGGCCAGAACCATGCTGGACAGGAAGTCCGATGCACATTTGTACAGAATCATCTGGCCCTTGACCGGCTCGACGGGCAACTTCAATCCCAGCGTCTGCAACAACTCACCGCTCCAGGCACCGGCGGCCAGCACCACTTGGTCGCCACGCACTTGCCCCGCCGAGCAGTCCACCCCGACGACACGCCCGCCGTCACGAATGAAGCCGCTGACTTCGCACTGTTCATGCAGGGTGACGTTGGGCAACGCCAGCAAGGCGGCCTTGAGGGATTTAACCAGCCGTGGATTGCGCACATTGGCTACGTCAGCCATATGGATCGCCCGGGAGAAACCCGCCCCCAGTACCGGAACCGCATCATGGACGGCGCAGATGTCCACAGCCCGCAACGGACGTCCTTGCCGCCCGGCCCAGGCCAACGCTTCGTCCTGATCGTCCAGGTCCAGCCAATACAGGCCAGTGACATGCACCTGGGGGTCGATTCCGGTAGTCGCGAACAAGCGTTGCCCCAGCTGTGGATAAAAATCCTGCGACCAATGCGCCAGCGCCGTAACCGCCGGGCTGTAGCGCCAGGGGTACAGCGGCGACACGATACCGCCACCAGCCCAGGACGACTCCTGGCCGACACTGGAACGGTCCAGCAGGACCACGCGCTGGCCTTCCGAAGCCAGATTGAACGCCGTCAGCAGGCCAATGACTCCGCCGCCGACAACCACCACTTGTTGTTGCCTGATCATGTTCCGATTCGACTCATAAGACAGGAGCGCCGCAGAGCGCCCGGATAAAAAACTCAGCGGCCCCAGCAATCCTTGGCGGTCAACCCGGCAGCGGCGTTGAGCATGCCCCTGGCGCCCGTGTTGTTGATCGTGAAATCACCGCACTTGTCCGTGGCCATGGACGAACCGCTTTTGCGTACGGCGGTCAGGGTGAAGCTCTGGTCCGCCAATGTCTGGGTGATGGTGTAGAAATCATTGCCACTGCTCAGCCCGGTGGCATTGGTGTACACATTGTTCTTCGAATAGTAGCGTTCGAGGATCTGCGCCTGTTCCGACAGCAGGCCGGCGATTTCGGCGCGACGGCCTTTTTTCATGTACTCGGTCAGGCTCGGATAACCGACGGTGATCACGATACCGATGATGGCGATCACGATCATGATTTCGATCAAGGTGAAACCCCGGTTGGCTCTGCGCATGTCTATCCCTCATTGTATTTGCCGCCACATGATGCGGCGGCTGCCGCCAACGGCTTTCCCCAGCAGGTCGGTGATACCGCCGCCGGAGTCGTTCACGACCATGTTGGTGGCGCCGTTGGCACTGACGACGGCACTCAAGGTCGGGATACCACCGGTGAAGACCACCCCGGCGGAAATCGTGTCGAGGCTGTTGAGCATGCCGTCACCGTTGGTGTCGAGCACCGCATAGTTGAGCATCTTACCGTTGAAAGCATCCACTTCGATCAATTTGCCAGTACCGAAGCTGGCACAGGGGTCGGTGGTGTCCACTGCGGCGGTGGTGAACACAACGCGTCCGAGTACCAGGTTGGCCGGATTGATCACTCGCTCCCCCGTCAACGCATTGTTGTACACCAAGGGCAGGTACCAGCCCTTGCGCACCGGGTAAGCCACGTTGGTCTGGCTGGTGGTCACGAATTGCCCCCCTGTGCTGCCTGAAAAAACCCCGGTGATCGATTGGGCCTGCAGGTTCGACACGGTGACCTGCCCGGTGCCTCCGGGAGCGTCCCAGATCGAGTAGAAGCCCTGCAGGTCCTTGTTGAGCTTGTCCACTGCCTCGTTGAACTTGCCGGTACCGAAAAAGACCTGGACGCCGCCTTGGGGGTTGTCCGCCAGCAAGGGTTGAACCGTGATCGGCTGGGTCGCGCCACCCGGTGCGGTGAACAACGGCTGGCCGGCGAACGCCAGGCCCCAGGTGGTCGGGGAGGTGCCGCTGAGGTCGAACTTCCACATGCGCCCTTTCAGGTCGCCGCCGTAGGCGGCCTGAACCACATTCTGGGAGTTGACCCGGAGTTTGACCGAAGACAGGCCGTTATCGGTCTCGCTGCTGTTGATGACGATCTTCCTGATCAACGAGCCGTCGCGAATATCCACCACATACAGCGCGGCCACGCCGGAATGGCTGCCGTAGCCATTGGAGATGAACGCGGCCCAGCGACCATCCGCCAATCGGGCGACCTCCGGGCGCGCGTAGGCATAGCCCAGGTCGTTGAAGACGTTGGCCGTATTGGCGACGGCCGGTGCGCTGATTTCCCACAACGCCCGGATCGTGTTGCCGGCCGTCGCGTCGAACAGTTGCACGGCGAAGAACGCCTTGCCCCCGGCCCCCGTCCCTCCCACGGCGATGGTCTTCCAGGCACTGCCCAGTTGCGTATCGAATACCCCGATCTGCCCGTCCACCAGGAATTTGTGGCTGACACCGTTGACGTAGCCGGTATTGGCGATCAATTGCAGGGACGGCAATACGCTCGAAGGCATATAGGCGTAGCGCCGAGTCCCGTTGGTGCTGTTGATGACACTGAAGAAGCCGTCGTTGGCATTCACCGCCAGGCTGGCGTTCATGTTCGTCGCCTTGGTTGTCAGGTAATTGCTGTAGCTGGTGTCGTTCAGCAGGTCTGCGGCGGTCTGGTCATTGGGCGATGCCAGCACCAGGGGCGAATTGATGATGTCCCCCAGCAACGCGCTGCGCACCTTCAGGCCGGTCTTGTTGACCCCCTTGCTCCACTCCACCAGGTCGTTGCCGGTGATGCCCGTGGGCAGGTTCTGGCTGAGACTGGTCTGCTGGGCCGGTGAGAAGTTGCCATAGGCCAGGGTCACCGGCGTGTTGGTCGCACTGTTCCAGGACTGATAGACCGGGGCGGTGGCGCCGGGCACGATGGCGGTATCGGTGGTCCATTGCACCGCTGCCGTGTTGACGGTACCTGCCGAAGTGAAGCCGAACGCCCGGATGGTGCCGCGCCAGTCCTTGGGGTCGTAGGTGGTCTGGTAGAAACTGGAAGTGCTGGACAACGTGGCGCTGTTGGCGGCGCCGCCCCCTCCCGAGCCGGCCTTTGAAGTGATATCGCTCAGGGCCGATGACAGGGCCGAGCTCAGGCCCTCGCTATCGGACGCCGGGTAATACCGGCCCGCGCCATAACGGGCCGCGTCGGACAGCATCTGGTTATTGACGGCAAAACCGACGGTATAGGTGTTGAGGTACTGCCGGGGAAAGTCCGTCGAGTTCCAGCTCTTGCCGGTGGCGTCGGTACCGGTGGCACGCATGTCGATATCGAAGGCGAACTTGGCGATGTCGTCCAGGTAGAGCGTGTCGCCCTCGGCGTCGCCACTGGGATTGTCGCCATCGTTGGTGCCGATGCCATCCCAGTTCGGCAAGCGTGAGCCGCCTAGGGGATCGTTGGTGGGAAACGTCCGGTCATAGGTGGGCAAGCCGTCGGTGATCACCACACCGAAGTTTTTCTGGCAGCGGTACTGGATCGGGCTGGTATAGGTACTGGGCGTGCCGTTGTAATACGGCGCCATGCCCCTGAAGTAACGGGTGACCTCGTAATAACTCTCGGCCAACGGCGTATTCGCGACGGCTCCCAGGGCATTGATGGCGGTGACCAGGGCACTGTAGTTGGCATTGGCCTGGGTCTGGGTGACGCTGCCACTGACGGGTGACAGGTCGCTGATGGCCCGGGCGATGTAACCGCCCGGACCTGAGTTGCCGCTGTTGGGAGGATTGAACGTGGCAAGGCCGATGCGCAAGGCCCGGTTGCCGGCGACCAGATCATTGGAAACGTCGCGCGCCACGTTTATCCGATAGTCGGTGGGAATCGAGCCTGTGGTGAAGTCCCGGCTCGAACCGTTGGCCAGGGTCACGAGATAGGCCAGGTATCTGGCGGTATAGCGGGTATTGCCACCGCCTACCGGATCCGGGAGCCGGAGACAGACCCGGCCGATGGTGGAACGATAGAAGCCGTACCAACCGGAGGAGCAGCCACCGCGCAACAGGCTCACTAGCAGGATGTTCGAATCGTCCAGGTCCAGCTCGTACCTGTCATTGCAACTGCTGCTGGAGTTGCATGCAAACGTGCGCGGTTGCGCCGCCGTTGGATCGAACCCCGACGCCCAGATGATGTTGTTCATACTTCCCGAATCGTCGATCAGCAGCATCACGTTCGGCGTAACCGCAGCCGCACTCAACAGCGGCGACTCCGAGGGCGTGAACGCATAGGCCGGCGCCGCCAGGTAAAGGCTGAGCAGCGCCCCCCCTATCAACTGCATCCAGCCCCGGAGCGCCTCAATATTTCGCATAGATGCTCTCCACCACGCTGCGCTGGTTATTTCCCGCCACGGCCACCGCCGTGATCCGGTACAGCGTCGCCGACGTGTTGCTCGGTACGTTGACCGCCGTGAGGGTGGTGCCGATGTTCTGTACACCGTAGAACCCACCAGCGGCGGCGACCCAGGTCACTCCCGACGAGGAGTTGCGCCCGGCTGCCGTGAGCGTCGCCGACTCGGCCGGAGGCGCGCATTGGGTGGCAGTGGTACAGACCGCAAGCGAATACGTCTCGGCCTGTACCGCGCTCTCCCCCATCCTCAACGCCGCCTCGGCCGTCTGGAATGACTGATTGCGCAGCATGACGCTGTTGGTCATTTTTTCCTGAAGCGTGGCGCTCTGCATCGACGACAAGCCGATCAGCGTGAGCAGCAGCAGGAAAACCAGGCTGACCAGCAGGGCCATGCCACGCTGACGGTGCCCATTGGATCTCGGATTCATTCTCGCCGCCCTCACAAAAGCCGATTGCGCAAAGCGGCAACCACGTTGAAGGTCTGGTCGCGCACGTTGTTCTTCGGGTCGTACAGCGTCAGGGTCAGGCGCACGCTGCGGATCAGGGCCGGATCCGCCGGGTTGCCGGTGTAGCTCGATGCCGCGATGTCGGTCGAACTGCCCGCGACGCCGAAGGTCACGTTGAACGCCCGCACGTTGTCCACCAGCACCGCCAGGGTCGGGTTGCCGGCGCCCGTGCCCATCAACAACTGGTTATTGCTGAAGCTGTAGACCAGCCGGCGTATGGGAAAGGCCAGTTGCCCGGCCGCAGGCGCCCGGGCTCCGGTGTAGGCGGTCGCGCTGGTGCGGCAATCGGAAACGACCGTCCAGGTCGGCACCCCTGCGTTGCTGCCCACATCCGCCGTGACCAGGGTCATCCTGAGATTGGCGTTGTCCCAACGGATCGGCGTGACCTGGCTGGCGTTGAAATCCCCCGCGGACGAGGCGTCGGTAATGCTTCCCAGGCAGCCGAACATGCCGACCATGCGCAGCTCCTGGAGCATCTTGCTCAGGGCGAACCGTGCATCTTCCTGCATGACTGCTGCTGCGTTCTGGCTGACATAGGTGTTTTTCGCGGCAATGAAAATCTGCACCACACCCAGCACGATGATCAGGCTGAGCACCAGCGCGATCATCAGTTCGATCAGGCCGAAGCCCCGGCAACGGTTGTTCATGGCGTCGCCACCGGGTCGACGGCGACGCGGCTGGTCAGCACGAAGCTGCGCCGTGCCTCGGCAGCGTTGCTGGTGTTGGCGGCCCGGGCATCGTCCCAGGAAATGGTGATGGTGTAGACCCGCTGGTTCAGGGCGATGGTGCCGGTGGCCGTGGCGCCGCCGAAACTGGTGATATTGGTCTTGAAGTCGTAGAGATCCTGGTCCCGGGCGACGTTGAGATTGGGCGAAGTGGGTGGGGTGACGGTGTAGTCGGCGCCGGCGTTGGCGCGGATACGATCCAGCATGTCGTAGGCGATGAAACTGGCCTGGCTGGTCATGCGCGAGCTGTCGGTGTATTTGAGTGCGTTGAGCTGGATCATCGCCGCGCCCAGCAAGCCTATGCCGAGGATCAGCATCGCCACCAACACCTCGATCAGCGTCATGCCCTCCTGTGTCCTTTTACTGCAACCCTTCATCCGCAACTTCCACCCAATACGATTCGTCCATTGAGGCAAACACTCAGCGTCCTGCTCTGCGCCCCTCGTACGTAATTGAAACTCACCGGCGTGGTCGGTGCCGCCAAGCCGCCCAGGTTGTTGAAATCGATGCCGGTCACTTCTGAGGTTAGCGTCAGAGTCGCGCCGCTGCTCATCGCTGGAACAACCCGCAATACATTGGCCGGCGTGCCAGTACTGTCATACACCGCCAGCTCGCCGCTCCAGACGCTGCCCTGCACCGTGGGGCGGATACGTATCGTGGTGCCACGGTCGATCGCGGTCATGCGGGCAAAGTTCAGCGCCCGACGCAGATCGCCGATCTCGGTATCGGCCTTGGTGCCCTGCATCGAGCCAGTGAAGGCAGGCACCGCCAGGGTGATCAGGATCAGCAGCACACCGAGGGCCACCAGCACCTCCACCAGCGTGAAACCTTTTGTACGAAGATCCATCGATGCCCTCCGTTGCCGTCGGCTATACCTGCTTGTACACGCTAGAACAAACCACCGCCTGTGCCCAATACCGACCTGTGGCGAGGGGTTTTATCCCCTCGCCACAATGGGCCATTGATCTTGAATCCGCTTCCATTCTCCAGGGAGGAGATGTCATGCACCAACAGGGCTTCAGCCTCATTGAACTGCTCATGGGACTGGCGATTGCGGCAATTGTTCTACCGTGGGCCAGCGCCAGCTACACAGCCCTGGTCGAAGCCACCGAACGCAAGGACGCCGCGCAACTGCTGGCCAGCGGTTTGCGTAACGCCCGCAGCGAAGCCATCACGCGCAGCCGGACCGTCGTGATCAGAGGAATAGACGACGATTGGGGCCGAGGCTGGCGGATCACGCTGGACGACAAGGCGAAGACATTGGTGATGGAGCGCAGCGGCCGCGCGCGAGTGGTCGGCAACTGGCCGGTGAAGCGTTCGGTGAGGTTTGGCAGCCAAGGGCAAGCGTTACTGCCCAGCGACGCCTTCCAAGCCGGTACATTGCATGTCTGCGGCAAACGCGAGCCGATCAGCCACCATCAGGTGGTGCTGGCGCGCACCGGACGCATCAGCCTGCGCAGCGAGAAAACTGAACAGGCATTGTGCGAAAAAGACTCAAAGCAGGGAGCGAACGCGTAGTTCCTTGGGCATCGAGAAAGTAATGTTCTCTTCACGACCGGCCAGCTCATCGGCACCGGTGGCGCCCCAGGCCTGCAATTGCTGGATCACGCCACGCACCAGGACTTCGGGAGCCGAAGCGCCGGCGGTGATGCCAATGCGCTCGATGCCATCGAACCAGCTGTGTTGCATGTCCTCGGCACCGTCGATCAGATAGGCCGGCGTTCCCATGCGTTCGGCCAGCTCACGCAAGCGGTTGGAGTTGGAACTGTTCGGGCTGCCAACCACCAGCACCACATCGCATTCGTCGGCCAGTTGCTTGACCGCGTCCTGACGGTTCTGGGTGGCGTAGCAGATGTCGTCCTTGCGTGGCCCACCGATGGCCGGGAAGCGGGAGCGCAGGGCGTCGATCACACGACTGGTATCGTCCATGGACAGGGTGGTCTGGGTGACAAAGGCGAGCTTTTCCGGGTTGCGCACCTGCAAGGCCGCCACGTCGTCCTCATCCTCCACCAGGTAGATCGCGCCACCATTGCTGGCATCGTATTGTCCCATGGTGCCTTCGACTTCCGGATGTCCTTCATGGCCGATCAGGATGCATTCACGACCGTCGCGGCTGTAGCGCGCCACTTCGATGTGCACCTTGGTCACCAGGGGACAGGTGGCATCGAATACTTTCAGGCCGCGACCGGCGGCTTCAGTACGCACCGCCTGGGAAACCCCATGGGCGCTGAAAATCACGATGACGTCGTCCGGCACCTGGTCCAGCTCTTCGACGAAAATGGCACCGCGGCTGCGCAGGTCCTCGACGACGAATTTGTTGTGGACCACTTCATGGCGCACATAGATCGGCGGCCCGAAGACCTCCAGGGCGCGGTTGACGATTTCGATCGCCCGGTCCACGCCGGCGCAGAAGCCACGGGGATTGGCGAGTTTGATTTGCATGCTGTGCCTCGTGTCTTGCGCGCAAGGAATTGAATGCTTGCCTGTTAATCGAGCGAAAGGCCCGAAAACAAGGAGACCCCATGTGGGAGCGAGCAAGCTCGCTCCCACAGAGAATCAGTGGCAGCAGGAACTGCCTGTTAAATCCTAAACCGCCTTGACGTCGATGATTTCCACTTCGAAATTCAAGGTCTTGCCCGCCAGCGGGTGATTGAAATCAACCGTCACCTGGGTGTCGTCGAAGGCCTTCACCACGCCCGGCAGTTCAGTATTGGCCGCGTCGTTGAAGATCACCAGCAACCCCTCCGACAGTTCCATGTCCTGGAACTGGGAGCGTGGCATGGTCTGCACGTTTTGCGGGTTGGGCTGACCAAAGGCATTCTCTGGCGTCACCACCACCGTGCGCTTGTCGCCGGCCTTGAAACCGAAGATCGCAGCTTCGAAGCCTGGCAGCAGGTTGCCGTCGCCGACCTTGAACACGGCAGGGGCCTTGTCGAAGGTGCTGTCAACGGTGTCGCCGTTTTCCAGATGCAGGGCGAAGTGAAGCTTCACTTCTGTATTTTGAGCGATACGCTGCTCAGTCATGGACGGCTTCTCCGGTTTTCTTGCTCTTGAACATGTCCAGGGCGAGCATCACCGCGCCCACGGTAATGGCGCTGTCGGCAAAATTGAACGCCGGGAAGTACCAACGGTTCTGCCAGTGCACCAGGATGAAATCGATCACATGGCCCAAGGCAATGCGGTCATACAGATTGCCCAGCGCGCCACCGAGCACCAGCGCCAGCGCCACGGCCAGCCAGGTTTCGTCGCGGCCCAGGCGCTTGAGCCAGACCACCAGCACGCCGCTGACCACGATGGCGATCAGCGCGAAGAGCCAGCGCTGCCAGCCCGAGCTGTCGGCCAGGAAGCTGAACGCCGCGCCGGTGTTATAGGCCAGGGTCCAGCTGAAGTAGTCGGGGATGACCACGATCTGCTGGTACATGGTCAACGAGCTTTCGAAGTGGAACTTGCTGACCTGGTCGATGACCAGTACCAGCACGCTCAACCAGAGCCAGCCCAGCCGTCCGAAACGACCCGCTGCGTTAGGCGCCACATCAGGCATAGTGGCGAACCTCGCCGGTGCCGCTGATGTTGTCGACACAACGCCCGCAGATCTCCGGATGCTCCGGGTTCACGCCAACGTCTTCGCGGCAGTGCCAGCAACGGGCGCACTTGACGAAGCTCGACTTGACCACCTTGAGCTTCAGGCCAGCCACTTCAGTGACCACCGCATCGGCCGGCGCCTGCACCAATGGAGCGACACTGGCGGTGGAGGTGATCAGCACGAAGCGCAGCTCGTTGCCCAGCTTCGCCAGGTCGGCGCCCAGGGCTTGCTCGGCGTAGAGGGTGACTTCGGCCTGCAGGTTGCCACCGACGGCCTTGGCCGCACGCTGGATCTCCATTTCCTTGTTCACCGCCGCCTTGACCGCCATGACGCGGTCCCAGTAGGCACGGTCCAGCTCGAAGCCTTGCGGCAGCTCGGTCAGGCCCTCGTACCAGGTATTGAGCATCACCGATTCGTTGCGCTCGCCCGGCAGGTACTGCCACAGCTCGTCGGCGGTGAATGCCAGGATCGGCGCGATCCAGCGCACCAGCGCCTCGCTGATGTGGAAAAGCGCGGTCTGGCACGAACGACGTGCCTTGCTGTTGGCGCCGGTGGTGTACTGGCGATCCTTGATGATGTCGAGATAGAAACCGCCCAGCTCCTGCACGCAGAAGTTGTGGATCTTGGAGTAGACGTTCCAGAAACGGTATTCGCCGTAATGCTCCTGCAGCTCGCGTTGCAGCAACAGGGTACGGTCCACGGCCCAACGGTCCAGGGCAAGCATGTCCTCGGCCGGCAACAGGTCGGTGGCCGGGTTGAAACCGGTCAGGTTCGACAGCAGGAAGCGCGCGGTGTTACGGATGCGCCGGTAGGCGTCCGCGCTGCGCTGCAGAATCTGCTCGGAAACGGCCATCTCGCCGGAATAATCGGTGGAGGCCACCCACAGGCGCATGATGTCGGCGCCCAGGGTATCGTTGACCTTCTGCGGCGCGATCACGTTGCCCAGGGACTTGGACATCTTGCGCCCGGCCTCGTCCACGGTGAAACCATGGGTCAGCAGCTCGCGGTACGGTGCGTGGTTATCGATGGCGCAGCCGGTCAGCAGCGAGGAGTGGAACCAGCCGCGATGCTGGTCGGAACCTTCCAGGTACAGGTCGGCACGCGGGCCGTTTTCATGGCCCACCGGGTGCGAACCGCGCAGCACGTGCCAATGAGTGGTGCCGGAGTCGAACCACACGTCCAGGGTATCGCTGATCTTGTCGTACAGCGGCGCCTCGTCGCCCAGCAGTTCGGCGGCGTCCAGCTTGAACCAGGCTTCGATGCCTTCGACTTCGACGCGCTTGGCAACCTCTTCCATCAGCTCGACGGTGCGCGGGTGCAGCTCACCGCTTTCCTTGTTCAGGAAAAACGGGATCGGCACGCCCCAGTTGCGCTGGCGGGAGATGCACCAGTCCGGCCGGTTGGCGATCATCGAGTGCAGGCGCGCCTGGCCCCAGGCCGGTACGAACTTGGTCTCTTCGATGGCCTTGAGCGAACGCTGGCGCAGGGTATCGCCACTGACGGGCTGCTTGTCCATGCCGATGAACCACTGCGCGGTGGCACGGTAGATCAACGGTGTCTTGTGCCGCCAGCAGTGCATGTAGCTGTGTTCGATGACGGTGGTGTGCAGCAGAGAGCCGACTTCGGTCAACTTGTCGATGATGGCCGGGTTGGCCTTGAAGATGAACTGGCCGCCAAAGAACTCCAGGGACGGCACATAGACACCGTTGCTCTGCACCGGGTTGAGGATGTCGTCGTTGACCATGCCGTATTTCTTGCAGGTCACGAAGTCGTCGACGCCATAGGCTGGCGCGGAGTGAACGACGCCGGTGCCAGCGCCCAGTTCCACGTAGTCGGCCAGGTATACCGGCGACAGGCGGTCATAGAACGGATGGCGGAAGTTGATCAGTTCCAGTGACGAGCCTGGCGCGGTGGCGATCACCGAGCCTTCGAGGCTGTAGCGGGCCAGGCAGGACTCGACCAGCTCTTCGGCCAGAACCAGCAGCCGGTCGCCGACGTCCACCAAGGCATAGTTGAATTCCGGATGGACGTTCAGCGCCTGGTTGGCCGGGATGGTCCACGGGGTGGTGGTCCAGATCACGATGGCGGCCGGCTTGGCCAGCTTGCCCAGGCCGAATGCGGCGGCGAGCTTGTCTTCATCGGCGATCGGGAAGGCTACGTCGATGGTCGACGATTTCTTGTTTTCGTACTCGACTTCCGCCTCGGCCAGGGCCGAACCGCAATCGAAGCACCAGTTCACGGGCTTGAGGCCCTTGAACACGAAACCACCCTCGACGATTTTCGCCAGGGCACGGATTTCACCGGCTTCGTTCTTGAAGTCCATGGTCTTGTACGGATTGGCGAAGTCGCCCAGCACGCCGAGGCGGATGAATTCGGACTTCTGCCCCTCGATCTGCTCGGTGGCGTAGGCACGGCACAGTTCGCGGGTCTTGTCCGCGCCCAGGTTCTTGCCGTGGGTCACTTCCACCTTGTGCTCGATCGGCAGGCCGTGGCAATCCCAGCCCGGGACATAAGGTGCGTCAAAACCCGACAGGGTCTTGGAACGGACGATCATGTCCTTGAGGATCTTGTTCAGCGCGTGACCGATATGAATGGTGCCGTTGGCGTACGGAGGACCGTCGTGCAGGACGAACTTCGGGCGGTCCTTGCCAATCTCGCGCAACTTTCCGTACAGGCCAATGCTGTCCCAACGCTGCAGAATCTGTGGTTCGCGCTGAGGCAGGCCGGCCTTCATAGGGAAGGCGGTGTCCGGAAGGTTTAGCGTGGCTTTATAGTCGGTCATTTAAGGCTCTTCATTAGCGATTGGCGCTGGTTGCGACAAGGGCACGGGCGGCGGCGATATCGGCATGGATCGCCGCCTTGAGCGCCTCCAGAGAGGCAAAACGCTGCTCTTCACGCAGCTTATGGTGGAAAACCACCGTCAAACGCCGGTCATACAGATCGCCGGCAAAATCCAGAACATGTACTTCGAGATGGGCCTTGCCATCTCCCTGGACCGTGGGTCGTACGCCAATGTTGGCGACGCCGGGCCAGGCCTTGCCGTCGATCTCGATACTCACCAGGAACACCCCGGTCAGCGGTACGCGACGACGCTTGAGCTGCACGTTGGCCGTTGGCGTGCCCAACTGGCGCGCCAGCTTCTGCCCATGCAGGATCCGCCCGGCAATCCGGTATGGCCGGCCGAGCAGGCGCTCGGCCAGTTCGAAGTCGGCGGCCGCCAGGGCATTGCGGACCTGAGTACTGCTGACACGCAGGCCATCCATCTCGACGGTCTGCGCTGCTTCGACAGTAAAACCATGGACGGCGCCAGCCCGCTGCAGGTAATCGAAATCCCCTGCCCGGTCACAACCGAAACGGAAATCGTCGCCCACTTCCAGATGCTTCACATCCAGGCCATCCACCAGGATGGTCTCGACGAACTCGGCTGCGCTGAGCTGGCTCAAGCGTTGGTTGAACGCCAGGCAAAGGACCCGGTCGACGCCTTCGGCCGCCAGCAGCTGCAGTTTGTCTCGCAGCCTGGCCAGGCGGGCCGGGGCGGTGTCCGGGGCGAAAAACTCCCGGGGCTGAGGCTCGAAGATCACCACGCAACTGGGCACGCCCAGCTCCAGCGCACGCTCGCGCAGCCGCGCCAGGATAGCCTGGTGGCCACGGTGAACACCGTCGAAGTTGCCAATGGTGGCGACACAGCCCCGATGCCGGGGACGCAGGTTGTGAAGGCCTCGAACCAGCTGCATAACGCGCTTCTTGCTCATAAAGTGGCCGATTATAACCACACCCGGCGGTCAACGACAGGCAGCACCGTAACCCAAAGTGATCGAACCGACAAAACCGCTGCCCAAGCCTCAGCTCAAGGCCTTGCGATTGAAGTCCCGCAGACGGAAGCCCAGCAGCAGCAACATGCCGAAATACGCCACCACGCCGGCGACAACCAGCACACCCAGGCGCAGGAAACGCTCGGGCATCTGCCCTTCGCCCCAGGCCGGCATGAAATGCATCCCCCCCAGCAGGACCGCCGACATCACCGCCACGGCGATCAGCAGCTTGAGGCCGAATTTTCCCCAGCCCGGCTGCGGCTGATACATTTTCTGCTTGCGTAGCTGATAGAACAGCAGCCCGGCGTTGAGGCAGGCGCCGATGCTGATCGCCAGGGCCAGGCCGGCATGGGCCAGGGGGCCGATCAGCAGAAGGTTGAACAATTGGGTCATCACCAGGGTGAAGATGGCAATCTTCACCGGCGTGCGGATGTTCTGCTGAGCATAGAAACCTGGCGCCAGGACCTTGATCAGGATGATGCCAAGCAGCCCGACCGAATAGGCGACCAGGGCGCGCTGGGTCATGGCGGCATCGAACGCCTTGAACTGGCCATACTGGAACAGCGAAACAGTCAGTGGCTCGGCCAGGATCCCCAATGCCAGAGCGCAGGGCAGCACCAGCACGAAACACAGGCGCAGGCCCCAGTCGAGAATCCGCGAGTACTCCTGGCGATCCTGGCTGGCGTAGGTCTTGGCCAGGGTTGGCAACAGGATCGTGCCCAGGGCCACGCCCAGTACACCGGACGGTAACTCCATCAGTCGGTCGGCGTAATACATCCAGGACACCGAACCGGCCACCAGGAACGAGGCGAAGATGGTGTTGATGATCAGGGAAATCTGGCTCACCGAAACCCCCAGGATCGCCGGCAGCATCTGCTTGAGCACCCGCCAGACGCCGCTGTCGCGCAGGTTCAGGCGAGGCAGTACCAGCATGCCGATCTTCTTGAGGTAAGGCAGTTGATACAGCAGCTGCGCCAGCCCTCCCACCAGCACCGCCCAGCCGAGCGCCATCACCGGCGGATCGAAATACGGCGTCAGGAAGACCGCAAATATGATCATGCTGACGTTGAGCAGGGTCGGCACGAAGGCCGGCACCGAGAAACGGTTCCACGTATTGAGAATGGCCCCGGCCAGGGATGACAGG
The DNA here is from genome assembly GCF_900156465.1 of Pseudomonas sp. 7SR1. Classification (NCBI taxonomy): domain Bacteria; kingdom Pseudomonadati; phylum Pseudomonadota; class Gammaproteobacteria; order Pseudomonadales; family Pseudomonadaceae; genus Pseudomonas; species Pseudomonas sp. 7SR1. The sequence goes on along the minus strand of NZ_LT707064.1, from coordinate 2,480,504 downwards.
GAAATCAGCAATATATAAGGAAAGGTCACCCGCAGCAGGTCGGTGGTGAGCTGGAACTTCTCCGGGGTATCGGTAAAGCCCGGCGCCGTGGCCCAGATGATCCAGGGCGCGGCCAGCATGCCGGCCGCAGTCACCAGGGCCAGCACCAGGGTCAGCAAACCGCTGACATAGGCAATGAACGTACGGGTCGCTTCATCGCCCTTCTGGTTCTTGTATTCCGCCAGGATGGGCACGAACGCCTGGGAAAACGCACCTTCGGCGAAAATCCGCCTCAGCAGGTTGGGCAACTTGAAGGCGATGAAGAAGGCGTCGGTGGCCATACCGGCGCCGAATATCCGTGCGATCAGCGTATCGCGAACGAACCCCAGGACCCGGGAAAGCATCGTGATAGAGCTGACGGCAGCCAACGATTTGAGCAGATTCATGAAAAGAGTTTTTGCCTGTCGATAAACAGCAGGCGAACAACGCGCCCACTTGTGCGATACTCCGCGCCGCCAACAGCACTGCGCCAAAGCCCGCGAGTTTACAGGTCGCACGCCGGAAAGAAATCATCCGGTGCGATGTACCTGCCATTCAGCGGAACGCGTCACCCGCCCTTGACAAGACCCCAACTCATCGGCATGATTCGCGGCCTATTTTGTTTGCTATTTCCCAAAAAGTCTTTCGAGGAGCTCGACGGTGGCCAACTCACCTTCCGCCAAAAAACGTGCAAAACAGGCTGAGAAGCGTCGCAGCCACAACGCCAGCCTGCGTTCCATGGTTCGTACCTACATCAAAAACGTAGTTAAGGCCATCGACGCAAAAGACGCTGAAAAAGCCCAAGCTGCTTACGTTCTGGCTGTGCCTGTTATCGACCGTATGGCCGATAAAGGCATCATCCACAAGAACAAGGCTGCTCGCCATAAGAGCCGCCTGAATGGCCACGTAAAGGCCTTGAACGTTGCCGCTGCTGCCTAAGCGACGCGCTCGTTAAAAAACCGACCCCAGGGTCGGTTTTTTATTGCCTGCAATTGGACAGGCACATCAAAAATGCGGGAGCAGGCCTGCTCCCGCACGAGCGATCGACGGGCAGGGTTATTGAGCGTGAGCCCACGGCAAGATCGGAATTGCCGTCACCGCGTTCTGGGGACTACCCTCGATGATCCGATCACTGTAGACCAGATACACCAGCGTATTGCGTTTCTTGTCGAGGAATCGCACCACCTGCATGGTCTTGAAGACCAGCGAAGTGCGCTCCCTGAACACCTCTTCCCCATCCTTGAGCTCGCCCTTGAAGCTGATCGGCCCGACCTGACGGCAGGCGATGGACGCCTCGGCACGGTCCTCGGCCAAGCCCAGGCCACCCTTGACGCCCCCAGTCTTGGCCCGAGACAGGTAGCAGGTCACCCCATCCACCTTGGGATCATCGAACGCCTCGACCACGATCCGGTCGTTCGGCCCGACGAACTTGAACACCGTCGAGACCTGACCGATTTCCTCGGCCGAAGCCAGCAGCGGCAATGCCAACAGCAAGCCGATCAATCCTTTAGCCAAACCCATGATTTTTCCTTAGACGAGAATCAGGTTGTCACGATGAACCAGCTCGGGCTCAGCCATGTAACCCAGCAGGCCAACAATCGCATCAGACGATTGGCCGATGATTTTCTGGGCTTCCAGCGCACTGTAATTGGCCAGGCCGCGGGCGATCTCACGACCGTCCGGCGCCACGCACACAACCATTTCGCCACGACGGAAACTGCCCTGGACCAGCTTTACGCCCACCGGCAACAGACTTTTATTACCCTGGGACAGCGCCGCCACGGCCCCCGCATCCAACACCAGCGTGCCACGGGTCTGCAGATGGCCCGCCAGCCACTGCTTGCGAGCGGCCAGCATGCCGCGCTCAGGCGAAAGCAGGGTGCCGATGCGTTCTCCCGCCTTCAGACGATCCAGCACCCGCTCCAGGCGCCCACCGACAATGATGGTGTGCGCTCCGGAACGCGCCGCAAGGCGTGCGGCGCGCAGCTTGGTCTGCATACCACCGCGCCCCAATGCACCACCGGTACCACCGGCAACCGCATCCAGTGCAGGATCGTCGGCACGAGCCTCGTAGATCAATCTGGCATCGGGATTGTTGCGCGGATCCGCATCGAACATGCCGTCGCGGTCCGTGAGGATCACCAGCAGATCAGCCTCGACCAGGTTCGCCACCAAGGCCGCCAGGGTATCGTTATCGCCAAAGCGGATCTCGTCGGTGACCACCGTGTCGTTTTCGTTGATCACCGGAATCACCTTCAGCTCCACCAGCGCCCGCAGGGTACTGCGCGCATTGAGGTAGCGCTTGCGGTCGGACAGGTCGTCGTGAGTGAGCAGGATCTGCGCCGTATGGCGGTCATGCTCGGCAAAACTGGACTCCCAGGCCTGCACCAGCCCCATCTGGCCGATAGCGGCGGCGGCCTGCAATTCGTGCATCGCGCTGGGTCGCGATGTCCAGCCCAGACGACTCATGCCAGCCGCCACAGCCCCCGAGGAGACCAATACCAGCTCGACGCCAGCCTCATGCAAGGCCACCATCTGCTCGACCCACACCGCCATCGCCTTGCGATCCAGGCCCTTGCCATCCGCCGTCAGCAGTGCGCTGCCGATCTTCACGACCCAACGCTGCGCACCCGTCACCTTGCTCCGCATCATCTTCAACCTTTGCCAGCGGACGACGCGACCCAGCGCCACCCATGGGATTATTCGTATTTGCGTTCTACAGATACCAAAACGCCGCTCGAATGAGCGGCGCCCTGGAAACCGGCTGACAGCGATGATACCACCGGCCGAAGCAGTTAAACCCGCCTGCGTGTCAGCCATTTCATCAGTGCCGCCTCAAACGACCGACACCGGAAGAAGATCAATCGCGCACGTAGATGATTTCCGGACCATCTTCATCATCCACATCTTCTTCGTCCCAATCGTCGTCACCGATGTCATGGACCGACTTCACGCCACTGCGACGCAAGGCACGCTGGTCATCCAGTGCCTGCAACTGCGCACGCGCCTCGTCTTCGATACGCTGATCAAGCTCGGCCAGCTCTTCCTTGTAGGCCGGGTCATTGGCCAGGCGATCGGCGCGATCTTCCAGGTAACGCATGATGTCGTGACACAAGCGCTCGGTGCCCTCTTTGGCAATGGCCGAGATCACATAGACCGGACCTTCCCACTCCAGGCGATCGACGATTTCCTTGACCCGCTCCTCATGCTCTTCCTCAAGGATCTGGTCGCACTTGTTCAATACCAGCCAACGATCGCGCTCGACCAGGGCCGGACTGAACTTGGCCAGCTCGTTGACGATGACTTCGGCGGCATCGGCGGGGGAGCTTTCGTCCAGCGGCGCCATATCGACGAGGTGCAGCAACAGACGGGTACGAGACAAGTGCTTGAGGAAACGAATCCCCAGGCCGGCACCTTCGGAAGCACCTTCGATCAGACCCGGGATATCCGCAATCACGAAGCTCTTCCAACGATCGACGCTGACCACCCCGAGGTTAGGCACCAGGGTGGTGAACGGATAATCGGCGACCTTTGGCTTGGCGGCCGAGACCGAACGAATGAAGGTACTCTTGCCCGCGTTCGGCAGACCCAGCAGCCCCACGTCAGCCAGCACTTTCATTTCCAGCTTCAGGTCACGCTGCTCGCCGGGCTTGCCTGGCGTGGTCTGGCGCGGCGCACGGTTGGTACTGGACTTGAAACGAGTGTTTCCCAACCCATGCCAGCCACCATGAGCCACCAGCAGGCGCTGGCCCGGCTTGGTCAGGTCGCCAATCACTTCCTGAGTGGCGGAGTCGATCACCGTGGTACCAACCGGCACGCGCAGGACCAGATCCTCGCCTTTCTTGCCAGTGCAGTCGGTGCTGCCGCCGTTGGAGCCGCGCTCGGCATCGAAATGCCGGGTGTAGCGATAATCCACCAGGGTGTTGAGGTTTTCGTCGGCGACCATGAAGATCGAGCCGCCATCACCGCCATCACCGCCGTTCGGACCGCCGTTTTCAATGAACTTTTCCCGACGGAAACTCATGCAACCATTGCCGCCGTCACCAGCCTTCACTCGAATCGATACTTCATCAACAAACTTCATGACACACGCCTCTCGTCATATGGACGAGCCGAAAAAAACAAGACATAAGACTCTTGCAAAAATGAGCGCAGCGGCCTGATTCACGCCCAACTGCAGCGCCGACAGCCCATACAAACAGCTTTGCAAGAGACTCACCCCACAAACGAAAAAGCCCCGTCGCAAGACAGGGCTTTTCCAGCGATCTCGCTATTAAGCTGCGATAACGCTTACGTAACGACGACCGAAGGCGCCCTTTACTTCGAACTTGATCACGCCTTCGATTTTAGCGAAGAGAGTGTGATCCTTGCCCATGCCTACGCCGTAGCCAGCGTGGAATTGGGTGCCGCGCTGACGCACGATGATGTTGCCTGCCTTGATAGCCTGGCCGCCATACATCTTCACGCCAAGGCGTTTGGCTTCTGAGTCGCGACCGTTACGGGTACTACCACCAGCTTTTTTGTGTGCCATGAGTTCAATTCTCCTAGTGAGGAATTAGGCTGAAATTAAGCCTGAATACCGGTGATTTTGATCTCGGTGTACCACTGGCGGTGGCCCATACGCTTCATGTGGTGCTTACGACGACGGAACTTGATGATGCGGACTTTATCGTGACGACCTTGGGAGATCACTTCAGCCACAACGGTAGCGCCAGCAACGACTGGAGCGCCGATATTCACGTCGTCGCCATTGGCGACCAACAGAACGCGATCAAAAGTCACGGATTCGCCAGTGGCGACTTCCAGTTTTTCGATCTTCAGGTATTCACCTGGGGCGACCTTGTATTGCTTGCCACCAGTAACGATTACTGCATACGACATGGTATTTCTCCGATAATCCTGCTCACCCAGCGCTTTATAGGAAAAGGTATTGGCTGGCATGGCTGCATGGGCTGGAAGGCCCGGGATGCAATTGCGTAAGGCAGGTGCTGCCCAGGAAGTTCAGGGTGCGCGATTGTACGCAAGCCGACGAAGCCTTGCAAGTGGCCGCCAATCCCGCCAAAGCTTCACGCCTTGACAGGCCTGGGTGTGGGTCCTAGCATGCCGCGCAACCCTTCTGGAGCGCCTCTCGCTGATGCAACCCCAAGCTTTCTACCGCGCAGTGGCGGACGATTTTAGTGCCGTCGACGGCATCATCAAGAAGCAGCTGACTTCCCGAGTGCCGCTGGTATCGAAAATCGGCGACTACATCACCTCGGCCGGAGGCAAGCGCCTGCGTCCTTTATTGGTGCTCCTGTGCGGCAAGGCCCTGGGCCGGGAGGGCGACGACCTGCGCCTGCTGGCCGCCACCATCGAGTTCCTGCACACCGCTACCCTGCTGCATGACGACGTGGTGGACATGTCCGGCATGCGCCGCGGCCGCTCCACCGCCAATGCCATGTGGGGCAATGCCCCAAGCGTGCTGGTGGGCGACTTCCTGTACTCGCGCTCGTTCGAAATGATGGTCGAGCTGGGCTCGATGCCGGTCATGAAGATCCTGTCCCAGGCCACTCGCATCATCGCCGAAGGCGAAGTGCTGCAGCTGTCCAAGGTACGCGACGCCAGCACCACGGAAGAAACCTACATGGAAGTCATCCGCGGCAAGACCGCCATGCTTTTCGAAGCCTCGACCCACAGCGCCGCCGCCCTGGCCGGCGCCAACGCCGAACAGAGCGAAGCCCTGCGCACCTTCGGCGACCATTTGGGCGTAGCCTTCCAACTGGTGGACGACCTGCTGGACTACAAGGGCGACGCCGAGACCCTGGGCAAGAACGTCGGCGACGACCTGGCCGAAGGCAAGCCGACCCTGCCGCTGATCTATACCATGCGCGAAGGCACCCCCGAGCAGGCAGCGCTGGTACGCCAGGCGATCCAGAAAGGTGGCATCGAGGATCTGGAAAGCATCCGCGAGGCCGTCGAGGCATCCGGCTCGCTGGATTACACCGCGCAACTGGCCCGTGACTATGTCGCCCGCGCCATCAAATGCCTCGATGCCCTGCCGGCCAGCGAATATCGCGACGCACTGGTGGAACTGAGCGAGTTCGCGGTCGCCCGCACCCACTGACATCCCTGGGATTTTTCTGGCGTGGGATTTATCCCCGCCGGGCTGCGAAGCAGCCCTAAAGGTCATTCCCCGTGTCCCAGGCAGATGGAGTTGAGCACCGCTCTTGGGGCTGCTACGCAGCCCAGCGAGGACAAATCCCCTTGCCAAAGGCCTCCAAACGCAGCGACGTCACCCTCCCACAACAAAACCCTATATAATGTGCGCCCTTTTGCCCTCCTGATACCCAAGGAACCTTAGTGAGCACGTTGCCACCCTGCCCGAAATGCAATTCCGAATACACTTACGAAGACGGTACCCAACTGGTCTGCCCGGAGTGTGCCCACGAATGGTCCGCCAGCGGCGAAGCTGAAGCGGCAGCCGACGACACCGTGAAAAAAGATTCGGTCGGCAACGTCCTGCAGGACGGCGACACCATCACCGTGATCAAGGACCTCAAGGTCAAGGGCACTTCCCTGGTGGTCAAGGTAGGCACCAAGGTGAAGAACATCCGCCTGTGCGACGGCGACCACGACATCGACTGCAAGATCGACGGCATCGGCCCGATGAAGCTCAAATCCGAGTTCGTCAGAAAAGTCTGAGCCTTCTGTATTCCATCCCGCGCCCTGCGTGGGATGGTGCCTACCCCCTCCCCGCTTTAGCCCCGTGACTAGCACCTTGGCCAAACGCCAGCCATCCGAACCATCACAACCCATCGTCCGAAAAAAAATCGGAACACAAATAGACGCTTGCTATTTAGCGAATAGGAATTATTCTCATCAGACCCATCAAGGAGATGAGAACCATGACTTATTTGATCGATGCCTGGCTGGACCGCCCACACCCCTACCTCAGGATCCTGCATCGGGAAACCGGGGAAGTCTGTGCGGTACTTGAGGAAGAGGCCCTGAGCGAACTGCAGGACCAGGGTGACCTGGACCTCAACAGCCTGAACTCCAGCGAGCCGCTGGTGCTCAAGGAGCTGGTGCGCAATCTGTTCCTGTTCTGCTACGCCCGGGCGTTGCGCCCCACTGGCGATTTCAATGGCAGGCTGCACGGATGAATGCGCAGCTCATGGGGGGAGCGGGTTTGCTCGCTAAGGCCGTGTGGCCGTTAACGACAACGTCGCCTGGCAGTCCATCTTCATCGGACCGCGGCCCGGAGCAAGCCGGCTCCCACATGCATTTGCCCAGTGCAAGACCGGGCAGGGTCTTACAGGACGTCCAGCAGCTCGACGTCGAACACCAATACGCTGTGCGGCGGGATGCTGCCAACGCCTTGAGCGCCGTAAGCCAGTTCGCTCGGCACGTACAGGCGCCATTTGCTGCCAGCGTTCATCAGTTGCAACGCTTCGGTCCAGCCCGGAATCACACCACCCACCGGGAATTCGGCAGGCTGGCCACGATCGTAGGAGCTGTCGAACACAGTGCCGTCGATCAGGGTGCCGTGATAGTGGGTACGCACCTGGTCTTCACGGGTCGGCTTGGCGCCTTCGCCCTGGGTCAGCACTTCGAATTGCAGCCCCGACGCCAGGGTGGTGACGCCATCGCGCTTGGCGTTTTCAGCCAGGAAAGCGCGACCTGCACCAGCAGCGGCTTCAGCCTTGGCGGCGGCTTCGGCTTGCATGATTTCGCGGATGACCTTGAAGCTGGCAGACATTTCTTCCTGGCCCACACGGCTCGGCTTGCCGGCGAAAGCGTCGGTCAGGCCAGCCAGGATCGCATCCAGGCTGACGCCCGGCGGTGGGTTGTCGCGCAGCTGGTCACCCAGCTGACGGCCGATACCGTAGCTGACGCGGGTTTCGTCGGTGGACAGGTTAACTTCGGACATGGTGCTGCTCCGCTATGCGGACGGCTCGGGAAATCGCCGTGCGTGACACAGCGCCTCCCGAAGCGCCCGGAACCAAAAGGGCGAGCAGACTAGCACAGATGCCGCGGCGGGTGACGTGCCCTTGCATCAAAGATACCCCGCCAGAAACGACAACGCCCGCCTGTTTTTAGACAGACGGGCGCTGCGCCAGGACGATGGGCTGGCCTCAGTGCTTGGTCAGCTTGTCCAGATACCCCATGGCAAAGGCCGACACCACGAAGGTCATGTGAATGATCACGTACCACATCAGGTGCTCGGGATCGACGTTCTTGGCGTCCATGAAGATGCGCAGCAGGTGGATGGACGAGATCGCCACGATGGAGGCCGCGACCTTCATCTTCAGCGAAGAGGAGTCCATGGTGCCGAGCCAGTTGAGCTTTTCCTTGTCGGAATCGATGTCCAGTTGCGAGACGAAGTTCTCGTAGCCGGAAATCATCACCATCACCAGCAGGCCACCCACCAGCGCCATGTCGATCAGCGACAGCAGCACCAGGATCAGGTCGGACTCGGCCATGGAGAACACATTGGGGATGACGTGAAAGACTTCCTGGAAAAATTTCAGCGCCAACGCCAGCAAACCCAGGGACAGCCCGAAGTAGATCGGCGCCAGCAGCCAGCGGGAGGCGTACATTGCGTTTTCGATAAAGCGTTCCATTGATTCTCACACCAGGGCTGAAAATGGCGGCGAGTATACCAGCCACCATCTGCCCCACAAACGCCGGGCCCGTCCCTGGGCCCTGCCCTTGTATCAAATTCTTACTTAATGAAACGGTCCGGCACCGGCGCTCAACGGGGTGGACGGAACTCGAAGCCGCCGTTGCGACTGCGCCCGCCATTGATTTCACGCAGCTGGGCTTGCATGTGCAGGCACCAGATCTGAGGGTCGTCGGCCAGTTCGTAGCCATGCAATGTCAGGCTCTGGACGATGGTATCGAGGATGGACTCGGCCGCATTCGGGCCTGGGAAAGGCCCTTGGGCCTTGAGAGCGGAAGGTTGTTCGCCGGCCATTCCGGCGGCAAAGAGCAAGGTCCACATGCCGTTGTCGCCCGCCAGCGGACGGATGGCGCATTCGATCCGGGTGACCAGGCCCAGGCATTGACGGGTAAGGCAAAGGTTGCGCGACATGGCGGCGCCCCTCAGTGATACGGTGTTCAGCCCCGAGAGGCTGTTTCGATCCGATGATGATCTCTCGCTATCCTTGAACTGAGGATAGAAGAAAAGTTCCGCCAGCAAGCCCACCAAGACCAGAATGCGCCGAATGGTCATAGTGTGAATATTGACGCCAAAGCGATGGCTTTTCTTGAGTTGACCCAATCATTGCGGGAGCGGGCTGGCTCGCAATGGCGGTGTTTCAGTCAACGGCATGTTCACCGAACAACCACCTTGGCCAGCCAGCCCATTCCCGATCAGCACCAGGTGAACGGCAGTCGTATCAGGCCGGCTTGGTCTCTGCCAGCGCTTGTTGCGCCTGCTCTTTCTCCGCCTCCTTGATGTCCTCCTCACTGACCATTTCCGCAATCACCCGCAGTCGCTCCACCACCCGGGCGTTGACGCTGCCCTCGGGAAACTCGCCGTTTTCATCCGGCTCACCGGCAGGTTCGCCGACCAACAGGCTCAGCGCTTCGTCGGCCTGGCGCACCGCATAGACGTGGAACTGCCCTGCCCGCACGGCCGCCAGCACTTTTTCATCGAGCATCAGGGTGGCGACGTTGGCCTGGGGAATGATCGCCCCCTGCTCGCCGGTCAGCCCGCGAGCTTCACAGAGACGGAAGAAACCTTCGATCTTCTCGTTGACCCCGCCCACCGCTTGTACTTCGCCGAACTGGTTGATCGACCCGGTGATGGCGAAACACTGCTTCAGCGGCGTCTTCGACAAGGCCGAGATCAGCGTGCAGGCCTCCCCCAGGGAAGCGCTGTCGCCGTCGACGTAACCGTAGGATTGCTCCAGGGCGATACTGGCGGAAATCGCCAGGGGAAATTCCTGGGCGTAGCGACTGCCCAGGTAACCGGTGAGGATCATCACACCCTTGGAGTGGATCGGCTGGCCCAGGTTGACCTCCCGCTCGATGTCGACGATGCCGCTGCCGCCCGGGTACACCGTGGCGGAAATCCGCGCCGGTACGCCGAATGCCGAATCGCCTACCTCCAGTACCGTCAAGCCGTTGCACTTGCCCACGGCGGCACCGTCGGTGTCGATCAGGATGATTCCCGCCAGCATATCGTCGAGGATCCGCGCCGAAACGCGCCCGGTCCGGGTGGCCTTGGCCTTGAGCGCACGCTCGATGTGGCCCGCATCGGTCATTTCGTCCCCGGCCAACTGACGGATGAAGTCCGCCTCGCTGACCAACTGGAACAGATCGCCGATGCGCGCCGACAGGCGCCCCTGGTGTTCGGCCAGGCGCGCACTGTAGGTGGCCAGGCGCGCCACCGCATCGGCGGTCAGCGGCGCCATGCCCTCTTCCGAGGTGCGGGTCTTGAGCAACTGGGCGAACTGCTCCAGGCTCTCGTCGCCCATGGGGATGTCTTCGTCGAAGTCCACCAGCACGCGAAACATTTCCTGGAAATCCGAATCCAGGTCCTGCAAGGCGTAGTACAGCTGACGAGCGCCGATGATCACGACCTTGACCTGCAACGGAATGTGTTGCGGCGTCAGGCTCACCGTGGCCACCCGGCCCAGCTCACCCAACGGTGATTCCATCTTCAGCTTGCGCGATTGCAGGGCGCGCTTGAGGGCGTCCCACACGAATGGCTCGCCAAGCATTTTTTCCGCTTCGAGGATCAGGAAGCCGCCATTGGCCCGGTGCAAGGCGCCGGGACGCAACTGCCGGTAGGTGGTGTAGAGCGCGCCCTGGTCCGTGCTGTACTCGATGCGTCCGAACAGGTTGTCGTACGTCGGGTGCGGCTCGAACACCACGGGTGCGCCACCGCTCGCCGGATGCCCTACGACCAGGCTCGGGGCGTATTGCTCCTCCAGCAACTTGCGGGCGATGGCGTCGGTCTTGCTGTCGTCCACCAGTTGCTCGACCACGGTCCTGAGCAGGTTGACCTGCATCGCCTGCAGGTAACCGCAGACGGCCGCGTTCTCGGCATATTTCTCCGAAAGCGGCGCCAGCAGGGGTTGCAGGGCCAGGGTGATGGTCTCTTCGTTGAGCTGGCGCAACTGGTTGTTGGACTCGCGCTTCCATTGCGGCAGGCTGGCAAGTTCCTCGTTCAGGCGCTCTTCCAGGCTGGAAATGTCTTCATGGAAACGCTCGCGCTCGGCCTCCGGCAACTGGGCGAATTCCGCTTCGTCCAGGGCCTTGCCTTCGCTCATCGGGGTGAAGGCGATGTTGCTGCTGTCGCGGTACAGCGCGACATCCTTCTCCAGCGCCAGGCGTTCGATCACATCGAGGGCACGGTCGTAGCGCTGGTTGAACGCGCGGTCGATGGCACTTTTTTTCTGCTGGTAGGACGGGTGCTCGAAGACCGCAGGAAAAGTCGCCAGCAGGTTGTCGATCAGGCCGTTGATATCGGCGATGAAAGCGCCAGCGGTTCCCGAAGGCAGCTCCAGGGCCCGGGGTTCACGAGGCTCGTCGAAGTTGTTGACGTAGACCCAGTCGGCCGGGGTCTGCATGCGCTTGCCTTCGGCCTTGAGGTAGCGCTTGACGAAAGAAAACCGGCCGGTACCGGGTTCGCCCATGACAAAGACGTTGTAACCGGGGCGCGGCATGGCCACGCCGAACTGCAAGGCTTCGACCGCACGTTCCTGGCCAAGCACACCGCGGAAGGGCTCCAGATCATTGGTGGTAGAGAAGCTGAACTGTTCAGCGGAAAACGGACGAGTCAGCGCTTCGGGCGCTAGACGCAGGCTGGCAGCAACAGGATCAGGCATCGGGCTTCCTTACATCAGGCGGGGCAGATAGCGGCATTCTGGCGCCCCCCGCACCGCACTGGCAAGGAGCGCCTCAGGCCAAAGCATAGTCAAGACGTTCACCCGGGGCGCGGGCCAGAAAATACATGGGTTTATGGATAGTTTTTTGCAAAATGTCACGGAACCCTCGGATCGTGCCTAAACTCCAACTTGCGCGGCTGGATGAATAACCGGCCCACTGGCGCCTGGCCCTTCGGGCCAGACCCTGTCCGATTGGTATGCACATAAAAGAGAACATAGCTATGAAACGGATTCTTCTCGGTACTCTCTTCACCGCTGTATCCCTCAACGCCATGGCTCAGGCGCCAGGCGGTCCGGATTGCGGTTGGGGCAACATGCTGTTCGAAGGTCAGCGTGGCACCCCGGCTCACTTCCTGGCATCCACCACCAACGGCACTTCCGGCAACGCCACCTTCGGCATGACCTCCGGCACCAATGGTTGCTCCACCAACGCAGCACTGACCTACGGTGGCAAGTCCTGGCTGGCCATGAATGGCATGATGAACGAGCTGTCCGAAGACATGGCCAAGGGGCAGGGCGAAGCGCTGACCACCTATGCCGTGGTACTGGGTGTGGCACCGGAAGACCGTGCCCACTTCTCCGCCGTTACCCACGAGCACTTCCAGCAGATCTTCAGCAAGGCTGACGTGACCGCAGAAGATGTGCATACCAACACCCTGGCCGTGCTGAAAAACGATCCTCGCCTGGCCAAGTACGCTACTCAAGCTTAAGCTCGACCCCACTCGCTCCTTTCGGGGAGCGGGTTTTCTTTTCGAGGCCCCCCTTCCGGTCTTTTTATTTTTTGACTTTCCAAGTAGCCGACTATGCTCAAACGCCTTGCCTGGCTGGCGCTCTGTGTGTGCGCCCCTTTGTCCGCCGCGCCTCATGTCGACACCCAACGTTTGCAGCAACTGGCCAATGACCCCTTCTGGATTTCCCTGGGCCACTACGAAACCGCCAAGCTGGGCGGCTGGCGCAGCTATATCAACGACGAGAAATTCTTCCTCGCCCCTGACGGCAACGAACACCCCGACCACGAGTTGAGCGCCACGCTGCAAGCCCTGTACGGCCCGGCCGACGCCGGCCAGCAGCACGCCCAATGCGTGTACCCGGCACGCACGCGATGGCTCAAGGCGCAGCTCAACCTGACGGACCTGCCGGTGGTCAACTGCAGCGATTTCACCCAATGGTTCAAGGACGTCTCTCCTCATAGCGCAGTGATGATCTTTCCCGCGGCGTACCTGAACAGCCCCTCGTCGATGTTCGGCCACACCCTGTTGCGTATCGACCAGGCCGACGTGCAGAGCGACAAGACCGCCCTGCTCAGCTACGCGATCAACTTCGGTGCCTACATCGAGGGCTCCGACAACAGCCTGCTCTACGCCTGGAAAGGCCTGATGGGAGGCTATCCCGGCCTGTTCGCCCTGGTGCCCTACCAGGAAAAGCTCTCTGAATACCGCAGCCTGGAGAACCGCGACCTGTGGGAATACCGCCTCAACCTGAGCCAGGCGGAAACCGAGCGGATGGTCGAGCATGTCTGGGAGCTCAAGCAGATCCGGTTCGACTACTTTTTCTTCGACGAAAATTGCTCCTATCGCCTGCTGGAACTGCTGCAAGTGGCTCGCCCCGGCCTGCGCCTGACCGAACAGTTCCCGCTGACCGCGATTCCCACCGACACCGTCAAGGCCGTGAAGGACGCTGGCCTGGTGGAGAGCATCCAGTATCGGCCGTCCCGCGAGCGGGAACTGCTCAGTCGTGCCGAGCCGCTCGATGACGACGAACAGCAATGGGTCCTGAAGGTCAGCGCCGACCAGCAGAACCTGCAAACGCCCGGGTTCAGGGCACTGCCTCGCGAGCGCCAGGCCCTGGTGGTCGACGCGGCCTATCGTCTGGAACGGTACCGAGCCAATGGTCAGGAGCGCGACCCACAGCGGGCCCAGCGCAGCTTCGAGCTGTTGAGGGCCATCAACCGCAATCCTGCCCCGGAGCTCGATATCCCGCAGCCGGGTCTGCCCGAGGACGGTCATCAATCGCGCACATGGCAAGCCGGCCTTGGTACCCGGGGCGATCGGGCGTTCGGTGAATATGGCTTGCGCATGGCCTACCACGACCTCAATGACAATGCCGAGAGTTTCCCGCTGGGGGCGCAGATCGAGATCCTGCAATTGAAACTGCGCCAGTACGAAGGCAACGATTGGCAGGTCCAGCAACTGGACCTGGCGACCATTCGCTCCCTGACCCCGCGCAACGAGCTGCTACAGCCGTGGTCCTGGCAGGTCACGGGAGGCCTGGAGCGAGTGCCGGGCAAGCATGACGATGAAACCCTGGTCAGCCACGTCAATGGCGGTGCCGGGGGCACCTGGGCGCTGGGCGAAGACGTGCTCGGGTTTGCCCTGGGCACGGTGCGGGTGGAACACAACAACGACTTCGCTCAGTTCATCGCCCCGGCCGCCGGCTTCAACAGCGGCGTGCTGTGGAAAAACCCATTGGGCAACCTGAGCCTGGAGGCCAAGGGCGACTACTTCACCAATGGAGAGGTACGCCGCAGCGTGAGCCTGAATCAACAATGGGAACTGTCCCGCAACCTTGGTCTGCGTCTGAGTGCACAGCGCGAGTTCAGCCACCTGGCCTCGCCGGAGAACGAGGTGATGCTGGAGGTCAAGTGGTACCACTATTGATCGGCCCACGACCGCTCGCTCGGTGAACGGATTCATCACAACGCTTTCACGTCGGCCCGACAAATCGACTTCTAGACTTTCTCCATGAATGGGCAAGGCAGGGCGATCGATGAGGCGCGTAGTGACGGTAATGGCTGTGCTGATGCTGCTCGGTGGCTGTGAAACCACCCACCAGGACCTGATCGCACGGGGCTTTCCTCCAGCGTTCGCCGACGGCTTCGATGATGGTTGCAGCAGTGGCCGTCAGGCAGCCGGCGTGATCACCGGCCAGTTCAGGAAGGACGTTCCACGCTACCTCAAGGACGCCCATTACGCCGAAGGCTGGCAGGATGGCTTGCGCCAATGCCTGGCCATGCGCGAAAGCGAAGAGCGCGATGCCTACCGCGAACGGCACTGGGACGAGCGCGAGCGGGCCTGGCAGCAGGAAAAGGATCGGGACGCCGCCCGGGCTTATCGCTCGCAGTGAGTCGCATACAGGCATTCGGGGAAACCAAAAGCCTGCCAGCATGGCCCAAACTCCAGGAAAGGAGAAAAACCATGAGTCGTGCCTTCGTCAACGAAGACAACGCCGCGGCCCAGGCCGATCAGCCGGTCGAACGCCAGGTCAGCGCGCAGATCAACTACGTCACCCCCGCCGGGCTTGCCCAACTGCAGGCCCGGGTCGCCCAGTTGCAGGCTCTGCACAGCCAACAGACGGCCAGGCAGGAGCAGGCGGACAAGCAGCGCATCGCGGATATCGAACGGGATCTGCGCTATTTCAACCAGCGCTTGAAAAGTGCACAGGTGGTGACGCCAACGTCATCGGACCAGGTGCGGATCGGACATTGGGTGACCTTTGTCGACGAGCATGATCACGAGCAGCGGGTGCAATTGGTGGGCGAAGACCAGGCCGATGCGGCCAGTGGGCTGATCAATTGGGGCTCGCCCCTGGGACGGGCATTGCTGGGAGCCAGGGTCGGAGAAGAAGTGGTCTGGAAACGACCGGTGGGGGATCTGGCGATCGAAGTGCTGGCAATAGAGCCGGGGTAACCCTCATGGCCTCCGCCAGGCCCTTTCGAACACGGCATTATGAGCTAGCGCAAGCATCGTGGCGGGCTTGCCCGCGAAGGCGGCGGAACAGGCAACACGGATGTTGAATGAACCGACGCCTGCACAGGCAAGCCACGCCTACAACAATTCCACAGGCTGATCAGGCCAGTTTCTTGTGCCGTACACGATGCGGCTGGGCAGCGGCTTCGCCGAGGCGTTTCTTGCGATCGGCTTCGTACTCGGTGTAGTTGCCCTCGAAGAACACCGCCTGGGAGTCATCTTCGTACGCCAGGATGTGAGTCGCCACGCGGTCAAGGAACCATCGGTCGTGGGAGATCACAATGGCGGCGCCCGGGAAGTCCAGCAGGGCTTCCTCCAGGGAACGCAGTGTTTCGACGTCGAGGTCGTTGGACGGTTCGTCGAGCAGCAGGACGTTGCCACCCTCCTTCAGGGTCAGCGCCAGGTGCAGACGCCCACGCTCACCGCCGGACAGGTCCTTGACGAACTTCTGCTGGTCGCCACCCTTGAAGTTGAAGCGCCCCACATAGGTGCGCGACGGGATTTCATAGCTGCCGATGCGGATCTGGTCGGAACCGTCGGAGATCTGCTGGAACACAGTCTTGCTGCCATCCAGGTCTTCGCGGCTCTGGTCGACGCAGGCCAGTTGTACGGTTTCACCGATTTCGATGGTGCCCGAATCCGGCGTCTCCTTGCCCATCAGCATGCGGAACAGCGTGGACTTACCCGCACCGTTACCACCGATCACGCCGACAATGGCGCCCTTGGGCATGGAGAACGACAGATTGTCGATCAGCACGCGATCGCCGTAGCCCTTGGTGACGTTCTTGAATTCGATGACCTTGTCACCCAGGCGCGGACCGGCCGGGATGTAGATCTCGTTGGTTTCGCTGCGCTTCTGGAATTCCTGGGACTGCATTTCCTCGAAGCGTTGCAGACGAGCCTTGGATTTGGACTGGCGGGCCTTGGCGCCTTTGCGCACCCACTCCAGCTCTTCCTTCATGGCTTTTTCATGGGCCGACTGCTGCTTGGATTCCTGGGCCAGACGCTCGGACTTGGCTTCCAGCCAGCCCGAATAGTTGCCCTCGTAAGGAATGCCCGCGCCGCGGTCGAGTTCCAGGATCCAGCCGGCGACGTTGTCCAGGAAGTAACGGTCGTGGGTGATCGCCACCACGGTGCCCGGGAAGTCGTGCAGGAAATGTTCGAGCCAGGCGACGGAATCGGCGTCCAGGTGGTTGGTCGGTTCGTCGAGCAGCAGCATGTCCGGAGCGGACAGCAGCAGGCGGCACAGGGCCACACGGCGCTTTTCACCGCCGGACAGGTGTTCGACCTTCGCGTCCCAGGCCGGCAGGCGCAGCGCATCGGCGGCGACTTCCAGCTGGCGCTCCAGGTTGTGGCCGTCGCTGGCCTGCAGGATCGCCTCCAGCTTGGCCTGTTCGGCGGCCAGCTTGTCGAAATCGGCGTCCGGGTCGGCGTAGGCGGCATAGACCTCATCCAGGCGTGCCTGGGCGTCCTTGATCGCGCTGACGGCCTCCTCGACCACTTCACGAACGGTCTTGGTCGGATCCAGTTGCGGTTCCTGAGGCAGGTAACCAATGTTCAGGTCCGGCATCGGGCGGGCTTCGCCATCGAATTCCTTATCGACGCCGGCCATGATTTTCAGCAGCGTGGATTTACCCGAACCGTTGAGGCCCAGCACGCCGATCTTGGCGCCGGGGAAAAATGACAATGAAATGTTTTTCAGGATTTCCCGCTTCGGCGGAACAACTTTGCTCAGCCGATGCATGGTGAAGACGTATTGAGCCATGGTGAACCTAGCGTCTGTGACAGGTGAAAAGAACGAGCCGGGCCATGCGCGGCGCCGGCAGTTGACGGTCATCAATGCCTGCGGGCAGATAAAGCCTGGGAATCTGAGCGTGCGCTCCTGGGTTTGTAGGAAAGGTGCCTGCGGCTTGCCTGACCGCCGTTCGGCGAACTTTCTTACAAAGCCTGGTTTGACCGGCAAAGCTACCTCAACCGTCCGTCAAGGTCCAGCCGCCAGGGACTGGCACTTTGCCACAACTCAAGGCATGCTAGCCGCCCTTCGGGCGTCCAGCTTATAGTGCACGTCGCGCCAGTCCAGCAAACTGCAGGATTACAGCTTGTCCAACGTCACACCGACTCTGTCCCCACGTGCACCGGATGCTGTGCCTGGCTCGCCCCTGCGCGGGACATTGAAGGGCGCCCTGGCCACGCTGGTATTGCTGCTGCTCGGATTGCTCTTCTGGCAGTTGCTCGACCAATTGCGTGTTACCCAGCAGCAACAACGCCAGTACACCATTGACTACACCGCCGACCTGGCCGCGCAAGTCAGCCTGAACATGGCCCTGAATGCGCAGATCGCCCTCAACCTGCTACCGATCGTCGAACAACCGCAAACGGCCGACGAACAGCAGGCCCTGTTGCGCAAACTCCAGCAATCGCTGCCTGAACTGCGCAGCCTGGCGTTGCTCAGCCCCTCCGGCCGGGTGCTCAGCGACAGCGACGCCGACAGCCACGACGCCAGCTACCTGACCGAACTGGTGCGCCGCAGCCACGCCCAGGCGCACTATTTCAGCAATGCCGACGACGGCTCCGTGGTGCACCTGTTGTTGCACCAGGCTTCCGGCAGTACTCGCGGCTACTGGGCCCTGCGCCTGACCCCAAGCTTCTTCGCCACGTTGACCAAGCAGGCCGATACAGGCCTGCGTCCACTGTGGCTGGTGGAAAACCGCCTCAACCGGCAGATCATCAGCCGCGACGAGAGCCACCCTTCGGTCACCCCGGTACACCTGTCGCCCGAGGATCTGGACAATACCGTATTGACCGTGCCCCTGAGCAGCAGCGACTGGCAATTGCGCGGGCTATTCGACCGCCGGCAGGTGCTCGAGCAACTGTTGCCGGCCTTCATCGGCAAGTGCCTGCTGGGGCTGGCTTTCTCGATGCTGCCGGTGATCGCGCTGCTCAACATGCGCCGCCGTCAACGGCAGTTGCACGAAGGTCGCCGGCGCTATCAAGACATCTTCGAAGGCACCGGCGTGGCCTTGTGCGTACTCGATCTGTCGGGGCTCAAGTCATTCTTCGCCAAGGCCGGCCTGCATAACGGCGATCAACTGCGCACCTGGATGAAAGTCCCGCACCAACTCGAGCAGTTGCAGCAGGAAGTGCGCATCACCGAAGTCAATCAGATGGCGTTGCGGTTGCTCAATGTCGATTCCTGCGGGCAGGCCTGGCAACTGCTGGTGGGCAACGGTCCCCAGGACAGCAGCCCCGTCGGTTCGAAACTCCTGGAAGCCCTGCTCGATCCCCACAAGCAACTGGAATTGGAAATCAAGCTCCAGGACGCCCATGGGCGCGATCAACACCTGTGGCTGGTTTTGCGCCTGCCGGAAAAACAGGAGGACTACAACGCCGTCATCCTGAGCATCAACGACATCACCAGCCGCAAGCTGATCGAACTCTCCCTGCTCGAACGCGAAGGCTTCTGGTCCGACGTGGTGCGCACCGTGCCGGACCACCTCTATGTGCAGGACGTCATCAGCCAGCGGATGATCTTCAGCAACCACCACCTGGGCCAGACCCTGGGGTACGACCGTACCGAACTGCACCAGATGGGCGAGTACTTCTGGGAAATCCTGCTGCACAGCGACGACGCCGACCATTATCAGGACCTGCGCCAGGACCAACGACGAGGCGGCTACAGCCAATTGCTCCAGTGCCAGTTGCGCTTTCGCCATCGCAATGGCAAGTGGCGCCGTTTCGAGATCCGCGAACAGGCCCTGGCCCGGGACCGCCACGACCAGGTGACGCGGATCATCGGCGTGGCCAAGGACATCACCGAACAGATCGAAGCCAGTGAGTCGCTGCGCGACAGCGAGCAGCGCTACCGGATGCTCGCCGAAAGCATCAGCGACGTGATTTTCTCCACCGACAACAAGCTTTCGCTCAACTACGTCAGCCCGTCAGTGCAAGCCGTGCTGGGCTATAACGCCGACTGGATCTTCCAGAACGGCTGGCAATCGACCATCGCCAATCCGCAACAGCTGACCGGCATCTACACCCTGATGGACCGCCTGAGCAAGGCCCTCGACAAGCCCGAGCAACTGGCCGAGCTGCGCAACCAGATGCAGACCCAGTTGTTCCTGTTCGACTGTCTGCGGGCCGACGGCCGCAAAATCCCTATCGAGTTGCGACTGGTGCTGGTGTGGGACGATCTGGGCGCATTCGAAGGCGTACTCGGCGTCGGCCGCGATATCAGCCAGCAACGGCGCGCCGAGAAGGACCTGCGCATGGCCGCCACGGTGTTCGAGCACTCCACGTCGGCGATCCTGATCACCGACCCGGCCGGCTATATCGTCCAGGCCAACGAAGCCTTCAGCCGTGTCAGCGGCTACGCGGTGTCGCAGGTGCTCGACCAGTTGCCCAACATGCTGACCGTGGACGACCAGCAGGAAGCCCACCTGCGCTACGTACTCAAACAGTTGCAACAGCACAGCACTTGGGAAGGCGAAGTCTGGCTAAAGCGCCGCAACGGCGAGCATTATCCGGCCTGGGTCGGCATCACGGCGGTGCTGGACGACGAAGGCGACCTGGCCAGCTACGTGTGTTTCTTCAGCGACATCAGCGAGCGCAAGGCCAGCGAGCAGCGCATTCATCGCCTGGCCTATTACGACGCCCTCACCCACCTGCCCAACCGCACGCTGTTCCAGGACCGCCTGCATACCGCGCTGCAATCGGCCGAACGGCAGAAGACCTGGGTGGTGCTGATGTTCCTCGACCTGGACCGTTTCAAGCCGATCAACGACTCCCTGGGCCATGCCGCTGGCGACCGGATGCTCAAGGAGATGGCAACCCGGCTGCTGGGCTGCGTCGCCGACGACGACACCGTGGCCCGCATGGGCGGCGACGAGTTCACCCTGCTGCTGCAACCACGGGCCAGCCGGGAAATGGCGCTGAACCGGGCGATCAACGTCGCCGAACAGATCCTTGCCAGCCTGGTCCGGCCATTTGTCCTCGAAGGCCGGGAATTCTTCGTCACCGCCAGTATCGGTATCGCCCTGAGCCCACAGGACGGCAACGAACTGAGCCAATTGATGAAAAACGCCGACACGGCCATGTACCACGCCAAGGAACGCGGCAAGAACAACTTCCAGTTCTACCAGGCCGATATGAACGCCAGCGCCCTGGAGCGCCTGGAACTGGAAAGCGACTTGCGCCACGCCCTGGAACAGAACGAATTCGTGCTGTATTACCAACCGCAGTTCAGCGGCGACGGCAAACGCCTGACCGGCGCCGAGGCCCTGCTGCGCTGGCGTCATCCGCGCCGCGGGCTGGTGCCGCCAGGGGACTTCATCCCGGTGCTGGAGGAGCTCGGGTTGGTGGTGGATGTCGGCGACTGGGTCATCAGCGAGGCCTGCCGGCAGCTCAAGACCTGGCACCAGGCCAAGGTCCGGGTGCCGAAGGTCTCGGTCAACATCTCGGCCCGGCAGTTCTCCGACGGCCAGCTCGGCACGCGCATCGCCAACATCCTGCGCAGCACCGGCCTGCCGCCGGCCTGCCTGGAGCTGGAACTGACGGAAAGTATCCTGATGCGTGAGGTCAGCGAGGCCATGCAGATCCTGGCCGGATTGAAGAACCTCGGCCTGAGCATCGCCGTGGATGACTTCGGCACCGGCTATTCGTCGCTCAACTACCTCAAGCAATTCCCCATCGACGTGCTGAAGATCGACCGGACCTTCGTCGATGGCCTGCCCTCCGGCGAACAGGACGCCCAGATCGCCCGGGCGATCATCGCCATGGCCCACAGCCTCAACCTGGCGGTGATCGCCGAAGGGGTCGAGACCCACGAACAACTCGATTTCCTGCGCGAACATGGCTGTGATGAGGTCCAGGGTTACCTGTTCGGCCGCCCGATGCCGGCCAATCGGTTCGAAGCACAGTTCAGCAATGATGCGTTGTTCATGCTCGACTGAGGTTCTTCGGTGCCTGTGGTGGCCTCATCGCGAGCAAGCTCGCTCCCACATGTTGACCTGCGTGCCTATCACCCTGTGGGAGCGAGCTTGTTCGCGATAGGGCCCGCCAAGGCCACGCAGCATGGCGCTTGAATCCCATTCGTCCGCGACATGACGTCCTTTCATATGCCTTCCAAAACCGGTTGGGTTAGAATGCCCCCCTTTTCTGCCCCCGATCCTTGAGGACCGCCATGTTCAGCCGTGATTTGACTATTGCCAAGTACGACGCCGATCTCTTTGCCGCCATGGAGCAAGAAGCTCAGCGCCAGGAAGAGCACATTGAGCTGATCGCTTCGGAAAACTACACCAGCCCCGCGGTGATGGAAGCTCAAGGCTCGGTTCTGACCAACAAGTACGCCGAGGGCTACCCGGGCAAGCGCTACTACGGTGGTTGCGAGTACGTAGACGTAGTTGAGCAACTGGCCATCGACCGCGCCAAGCAACTGTTCGGCGCCGACTATGCCAACGTCCAGCCCCACGCCGGCTCCCAGGCCAACGCAGCCGTCTACCTGGCCCTGCTGTCGGCCGGTGACACCATCCTGGGCATGAGCCTCGCCCACGGCGGTCACCTGACCCACGGCGCCAGCGTTTCGTCCTCCGGCAAGCTGTACAACGCCATCCAGTACGGCATCGACGGCAACGGCCTGATCGACTACGACGAAGTCGAGCGTCTGGCCCTCGAACACAAGCCGAAAATGATCGTGGCCGGCTTCTCCGCCTATTCGCAGGTTCTGGATTTCGCCCGTTTCCGCGAAATCGCCGACAAGGTCGGTGCCTACCTGTTCGTGGACATGGCCCACGTGGCCGGCCTGGTCGCCGCTGGTGTCTACCCCAACCCGGTGCCTTTCGCCGACGTGGTCACCACCACTACCCACAAGACCCTGCGCGGTCCACGTGGTGGCCTGATCCTGGCGCGCGCCAACGCCGACATCGAGAAGAAGCTGAACTCCGCCGTATTCCCGGGCGCCCAGGGCGGCCCCCTGGAACACGTCATCGCTGCCAAGGCGATCTGCTTCAAGGAAGCGCTGCAGCCTGAGTTCAAGGCCTACCAGCAGCAGGTGGTGAAGAATGCCAAGGCCATGGCCGGCGTGTTCATCGAGCGCGGCTTCGACGTGGTGTCCGGCGGGACCGAGAACCACCTGTTCCTGTTGTCCCTGATCAAGCAGGACATCTCCGGCAAAGACGCCGACGCCGCGCTGGGCAAGGCGTTCATCACCGTGAACAAGAACTCGGTGCCAAACGACCCACGCTCCCCGTTCGTCACTTCCGGCCTGCGCTTCGGTACTCCGGCCGTGACCACTCGTGGCTTCAAGGAAGCCGAGTGCAAGGAACTGGCTGGCTGGATCTGCGACATCCTGGCCGACCTGAACAACGAAGCGGTCATCGACGCCGTACGTGAGAAGGTCAAGGCCATCTGCAAGAAACTGCCGGTATACGGCGCCTGATCAGCCCGTTCAACCGTCATTAAAAAGGCCCGCATCGAAAGATGCGGGCCTTTTTCATTCAATGCCGCCCTGGAGTGGGTAATAACTCCAAGCCATTCAGAAACTTCCACTTTTTAACACTTTACGCCTTGCAATACACCGACCGGCAATAGCCTTGGGAAATTCCATTAATATCGACCCCGAACAACGCTACAACTCGTGAACTTCACAAAGGATTCGAATATTACATGGACCGTAATCTTTCTTTTGATGCAACCCTCCGCCTGCCCGATAACCACGTAAACCTGCTGGAAGTACTCCACGGCAAGCCTGCGCTGGCCTCCGTCAGTTCCTTCAGCGGCGGGTTCTTCACCGGCAGGCCACAGACCCTGGACCACTCGAGCTTGCTGGGCTTGCGAGCCAATGCAGGAGGCGCGGCACCACGACCGCTGAGACTGCATTTCAGCGCAACGGCAGATGGCTACAGGCTGCACATCAGAAACCGAGGCGAGCATTACAATAAGTTGATTGGCATCCGTTGGCTCGAAGTACTGGGGGTAAATGACCCGAACATTGACACGCCCACGGCATTCACGCTGATCGACCATCAGGACACAGTCATCACGCGGGCCGATATCAACGCGCGTCATTTGCCTGTTTCACTGATGACAGCCAATAAGAAGTATATAGGCGGCATGAAAGTACGCGGTTCGCCTTATATATACCTCGCTGAAACGGAAGAGAAATCCCGGATAACCTTCATCCTGAGCGTCGTCGATAAAAAACGCTCCTGAGCCCGCAACGAGAATGACGAACGGTCAACGCTGGCGGATCCTGATGGCGAGGGATTCGTCTCCTCGCCATGGGGTTTGCCCCTTGGCCGGGCAAGGCGGGCCGGACGTTGCACGGAGCAAACCTGAATGGACAACGCCCGCAGTCTGGGGAACATCAAAGCAGGACGGCTTCGAAACCTGCGCGGATTTTTTCCTCCGGCAGCTCATCGGCAATGAAAACGATCACGCTTTCCCTGGCCTCGTCCGGTGCCCATTCGGTGTCCCAATCGAAACCGTATAACTTGAGCACGCCCTGGAACACCAGGCGCCGGGATTCTCCGGCAATGTTCAGCACACCCTTGTAACGCAGCAATTGCTTGCCATGGTCTTCCAGCAACTGGTTCATGAAGGTGCTGAGCCTGTCGATGTCCAGTGGTTTGTCAGTGCGCAATACCAGGCTGCTGATGCGATCTGCCGTGGCCGGCTTGAGGACCGGTCGCAGGCTGAATCCCGCGCCCAGGTCGGCATTGAGATTGAAGCCGCGGATATCGAGCAGCTCGGCCAGATCGATCCTGCCGTGCTCCACGACCCGGATGGGCGCCCGCCGGTTGATACGGGTCAGGCGTTCACCAAGCGCTTGCACTTGCGCAGCGTCCACCAGATCGGTCTTGCTGAGCAGCAGACGGTCAGCGAACCCGACCTGGGCCTGGGCGATGGCCTGGGCCAGGTGCAGGTCGGCATGGGCCGCGTCCACCAGGGTCAGGATGCCGTCGAGAATGTAGCGCTCACGCAGTTCCTCATCGATGAAAAACGTCTGGGCCACCGGCGCCGGATCGGCCAGGCCGGTGCACTCGATCACCAACCGGTCAAACGCGATCTCGCCGCTGTCCAGCCGTTCGAGCAACAGGTACAGGGCCTTGGTCAGGTCGGTGTGGATGGTGCAGCACACGCAACCGTTGGCCAGGGTCATGACCTGCACCGGCTCATCGCCCAGCAATTGGGTATCAATGCCGGCATCACTGAATTCGTTCTCGATCACAGCGATTTTCAGGCCGTGCTCGGCCTTGAGCAGATGACGCAACAGCGTGGTCTTGCCGGCGCCGAGAAAGCCACTGAGGATGGTGACCGGGATGGGAGAGGACAAACTGAATCTCCTTGATAGCTGAAAGGAAAGCAATTTTTGGGGATGAGCCTGCTCGCGAAGGCATCGGGTCAGTGGACATTATCATTAACTGACACTCCGCCATCGCGAGCAAGCTCGCTCCCACAAGGGATCCGTGGCGTAAGCAAATCCTGAGGTCACCTCACAAAGAGGTCTGTGGTGTATGCACCTCTTGAGCCCCCCAGAAACAACTGTGGGAGCGAGCAAGCTCGCTCCCACAAGGGTTGCATCATCCGCCGGCAATCAGCGGTTCAACAGCACTTGGGCCCGGCCTTGCCGCCGTAGCGGGCTTCCTGGCGTTCGCGGAAGAACGCCTCGTAGTCCATCAGCGGCTTGTCCGGGTGCTTGGTTTGCATGTGCTCGACGTAGTTGTCGTAGTCGGGCATGCCGACCATCAGGCGGGCGGCCTGACCGAGGTATTTACCGAGGCGACTCAAGTCATTGAACATCGTTGCAATCCTCTGGTTACGCGTCCGGCAGGGCCTGGAATGGCGCTTCTTTGTCCGTGCGCTCTTTCGTGCCCCAGGCGGCGATGCCGACCTTGAGCGCGTAGAACAGGATGCTGAAGACCACGAACAGGAACAGCACCGTCAGCGTGGCGTTGGTGTAGGCGTTGAACACCACGTGCTGCATCTGCTCCACGCTCTTGGCCGGGGCCAGGACCTGGCCGGCGGCCAGGGCATCGTTGTACTTGCGCGCCAGGGCCAGGAAGCCGATCGCCGGGTTGGCGTCGAACAGCTTGATCAGGCCCGCGGTGGTGGTGCAGATCAGCAGCCACGTCGCCGGCAGCAGCGTGACCCAGACGTAGCGCTGGCGCTTCATCTTGATCAGCACCACGGTACCGAGCATCAGGGCGATCCCCGCCAGCATCTGGTTGGAGATGCCGAACAGCGGCCACAGGGTGTTGATGCCACCCAGCGGGTCGATCACGCCCTGGTACAGCAGGTAGCCCCACAGTGCCACGCAACCGGCGGTGGCGATCAGGTTGGCGGGCCAGGATTCGGTGCGCTTGAGGGCCGGCACGAACGAGCCCAGCAGGTCCTGCAGCATGAACCGCCCGGCACGGGTGCCGGCGTCCACCGCGGTGAGGATGAACAGCGCTTCGAACAGGATCGCGAAGTGGTACCAGAACGCCATGGTGTTCTCACCCGGCAGCACCGAGTGCAGGATCTGCGCGATACCCACCGCCAGGGTCGGCGCACCGCCGGCGCGGGCCAGGATGGTGGTTTCGCCGATGTCCTTGGCCACCGCCTGCAACGCGTCCGGCGTGATGGCAAAGCCCCAGTTGCTGACGGTCTGCGCCACGGCCACCACGTCGGTGCCGACGATGGCCGCCGGGCTGTTCATGGCAAAGTACACGCCCGGCTCGATCACCGAAGCGGCGACCATGGCCATGATCGCCACGAAGGACTCCATGAGCATGCCGCCGTAGCCGATGTAACGGGCATTGACTTCGTTATCCAGCAGCTTGGGCGTGGTGCCCGATGAAATCAGCGCATGGAAGCCCGACACCGCGCCACAGGCGATGGTGATGAACAGGAACGGGAACAGCCCGCCCTTCCACACCGGGCCGGTGCCGTCGGTGAACTGGGTCAGCGCCGGCATCTTCAGCTCGGGCATGGTGATCAGGATGCCGATCGCCAGGGCGACGATGGTACCGATCTTGAGGAACGTGGACAGGTAGTCCCGCGGCGCCAGGATCAGCCACACCGGCAGCACCGCCGCGACAAAGCCGTAGCCGATCAGCATCCAGGTGATCTGCACGCCGGTAAAGGTGAAGGCCTTGGCCCAGACCGGATCGGCGGCCACCTGCCCGCCCAGCCAGATCGAACCCAGCAGCAACAGCACGCCGATGAGGGAGATCTCACCGATGCGGCCCGGGCGGATGTAGCGCATGTAGATGCCCATGAACATCGCGATCGGGATGGTCGCCATCACCGTGAAGATCCCCCACGGGCTCTCGGCCAGGGCCTTGACGACGATCAGCGCCAGCACCGCGAGGATGATGATCATGATCAAAAAGCAGCCGAACAGCGCGATGGTGCCGGGGATACGGCCCATTTCCTCGCGCACCATGTCGCCCAGGGAGCGACCGTTGCGGCGGGTGGACAGGAACAGGACCATGAAGTCCTGCACCGCACCGGCCAGCACCACGCCGGCGATCAGCCAGAGCGTGCCGGGCAGGTAGCCCATCTGCGCCGCCAGCACCGGCCCGACCAGCGGCCCCGCGCCGGCAATCGCCGCGAAGTGGTGGCCGAAGAGGATGTGCTTGTTGGTCGGGACATAGTCCAGGCCATCGTTGTTGAGCACGGCGGGAGTGGCCCGGCGCGCGTCGAGTTGCATCACGTTGTTGGCGATGAAAAGGCTGTAGTAGCGGTAGGCGACCAGGTAGATGGCCACGGCTGCGACGACGATCCAGAGGGCGTTGATCGCCTCGCCTCGACGCAAGGCCACGACGCCCAGGGCGCACGCTCCCACGACGGCCAGCAGTAGCCAGGGCAGATGGCGCAGCGGGCTATTATTGTTTTTCATTTTTATATTCCAGCCAGGGTGGACAAGAAAGACAGCCACAGGAGTTTAGCGCTAACCCGGACAAAGGCCATACCCGACATTCGTCTGCCGGCGGGCGAACGGTGGCAATGCCCCGCCCGTTGGCGTCTATAGTCAATGAATCTTCGAGAGGGAAAGCGTAATGAGCGATCGCCGCCGCTTCGTACGAATTGAATTCCATGCCCGGACCGAACTGATCCAGGGGTCCAACAAATGGCCGGTGGAACTGCTGGACCTGTCCCTCAAGGGCCTGCTGATCGAAAAGCCCGAACCCTGGCTGGGAGATCCCGAGCATACCTTTACCGCCGACATTCACCTGAGCAACGAGGTGAAGGTGAAGATGGAAGTCCGGTTGATGCATGACGACCACGGCCACCTGGGCTTCGTCTGCGAGCATATCGACCTGGACTCCATCGCCCATCTGCGCCGGCTGGTGGAACTGAACCTGGCCGATAATGATGAGCTGGAGCGGGAACTGGGGGCGCTGATCCATATCTGAATCAGCGCCGATCCCTTGTGGCGAGGGGATTTATCCCCGTTGGGCTGCGCAGCGGCCCTAAAACCTGACAACCCGGTGTTTCAGGTCGATTGGCGTCGCTTATTCGGGAGCTGCTTCGCAGCCCAGCGGGGATAAATCCCCTCGCCACAGATAACTCCCCTTACCACACACAGTCCCCTCAGCACAGACAAGCCCACTCTTCACAAAGGGCCTTGCAAAGCCTCCCGGGTTACTCGAACAACGCATCCAGCGCCTGTTCCAGGCGTGTCACCGCGATGATCTGCAACCCCGCTGGTGCTTCCTTGGGCGCATTGCCCTTGGGCACGATGGCGCGCTTGAAACCGTGCTTGGCCGCTTCCTTGAGCCGCTCCTGCCCACTGGGCACCGGCCGAACCTCACCTGACAGCCCCACTTCACCGAACACCAGCAGGTCGTGGGGCAGCGGTCGATTGCGCAGGCTGGACATCACCGCCGCCATCAAGGCCAGGTCGGAAGCGGTTTCCAGCACTTTGACGCCGCCCACCACGTTGAGGAAAACATCCTGGTCATGGGTAGGAATACCTCCGTGGCGATGCAGGACAGCCAGCAACATGGCAAGCCGGTTCTGATCCAGGCCCAGGGTGAC
The DNA here is from genome assembly GCF_900156465.1 of Pseudomonas sp. 7SR1. Taxonomy (NCBI): domain Bacteria; kingdom Pseudomonadati; phylum Pseudomonadota; class Gammaproteobacteria; order Pseudomonadales; family Pseudomonadaceae; genus Pseudomonas; species Pseudomonas sp. 7SR1. The sequence continues at coordinate 2,451,841 of NZ_LT707064.1, read as the reverse complement.
CCGGCGTGGGTTCGCCAGATGGCTGTCATCCACCAACGCCTGCACTTCCACCAGCATCGGGCGGGTGCCTTCCCAGGTCGCCATGACCACGCTGCCCGGCACTTCCTCTTGGGCGCGCGTCAGAAAGATCGCCGAAGGGTTGGAGACTTCTTTCAGCCCCCTGTCGGTCATGCCGAACACACCCAGCTCGTTGACGGCGCCGAAGCGGTTCTTCACCGCCCGCAACAAACGCAGCCGCCCATCGGACTCACCCTCGAAGTACAACACCGTATCCACCATATGCTCCAGCACGCGCGGCCCCGCCAGCGCGCCCTCCTTGGTGACATGGCCCACGAGGAAAATCGCCGTACCGCTCTGCTTGGCGTAACGCACCAGCAGCGCCGCGCTTTCCCGCACCTGGGACACGCCCCCCGGTGCCGATTGCAATTGTTCGGTGAAGATCGTCTGGATCGAGTCGATCACCATCACCTTGGGCTTTTCCAGGCGAGCCGTGGCGATGATGGTTTCGATGCAGGTCTCGGTCATGACCCGCAATTGATCCTGAGGCAGGCCCAGGCGTCGGGCCCGCATGGCGACCTGTTGCTGGGATTCCTCGCCGGTGACATACAACGCAGGCATGCGGGTGGCGAGGTTGCACAGGGTTTGCAGCAGGATCGTGGATTTACCGATGCCGGGGTCCCCGCCGATCAACACCACGGAACCGTCCACCAGTCCGCCTCCCAATACGCGGTCCAGCTCACCGGACGCCGTGGAAAAGCGCGGGATTTCCTCGACACTGACTTCGGCCAGGGTCTTGATCTGCGCCTGCTGGCCAGCCCAGCCCGTACGCCCTGTGGGCGCCGCGGCACCGCCGCTTTCCACCATGGTTTCGGTCAGGGTATTCCAGGCACCGCATTCACTGCATTGGCCGGCCCATTTGGGAAAGGTCGCGCCGCACTCGGTGCAGCCATACATGCGCTTTGCCTTGGCCATCTGAACTCCGGGTAAAAACCGTGATGATAGCCCAGACGACGACCCGAACGGCCAGTTCGTCAACGTGGGGCCGGCATTCTGATTTCACCCTTGGCCAGATCCGCCGCCGTATTGCCCAAAGGGTCCCGGGCCTCGAGGTCTGCCCCCTTGGCCTTCAAGGCCTCGAGCAATTCAGCGCGCTTGAACAGGCCGGCGTACATCGCCGCGGTCTGCCCCGCGCCGTTGCGCTGGTCCGGACTGCAATCGGTAGACAGCAAACGACGCGCAATCTGCACCTCGCCTTTGAAGATGGCGCCCATCAGTGCGGTATTTCCCCGCTTGTCCTGGGCGCAGGCATCGGCGCCAGCGGCCAGCAACCGTTCCACCGCCGGGCCATGGCCGTGATAAGCCGCCAGGATCAGGGCGGTGTAACCTTTTTCATCCTGGGTATCGAGCGAATAACCGGCTTCGATGAAGGTCTCGAGCATCGGCACGTCACCCCGCCGGGCGGCGTCGAAATAATAAGCCTGCAATTGTTCCTGCACCGCCACCGGGTCGGTAGGCACGGGTTGGTCGGCCCACCCGTTCAATGACCAGGCGGCGAGCAGCGATAAGAGAAACAGACGCATCGGCGCGACTCCTTGGGCCTGTGACTGTGGGAGCGAACGCGCTCCCACAGGTTTTGCGCAGGTGGATCAGTCGGTCAGTTTTTCCGCCAGTGCCTTGACCCGGGCCAGATCGCCCTTGGCAACCCGGGCCACGCCGGTGCCATATTCAGGGTCAGCCTTGTAGAGGAAGGACAGGATGATGTGCTTGCTCTCGTCATCGGTGGTCGCCAGCGACCCACCGAAGCTTTCGATCAGGTCGTTGCGCTCCTTCTGGTTGAACGAGCGGTACAGGTCACCGGCCTGCTTGAAGTTCTGCTCACGCTGGATCTTCGCCTGCTGGGTGCTGCCGCCAAGCGCGGTCTGGCTGTAGCGTGCCGAAGGCTGCTCGTCGCGAGGCATCAGGCGGCTCGGTTGATAGTTGACGCCGGTACTGGTGCTGCCAAGGTTCATCGCGCCGTCCTGGTTACCGTTGTTCACTGCAACCTTGGGTGCGTTGATGGGCAACTGCAATGCGTTGGCGCCTACCCGGTACATTTGGGTATCGGCATAAGAGAACACCCGACCCTGCAACAGACGGTCCTCGGAAGGTTCGATACCAGGCACCAGGTTGGCAGGCGCCATGGCCACCTGTTCGGTTTCCTGAAAGACATTCGCCGGGTTACGGTTCAAAACCATCTGCCCGACTTTACGCTCCGGCACTCCCGGCCAGATCTTGGTGGCGTCCAGCGGATCGAAATCGAACTTGGACAACTCTTGCGGCTTGAGCACCTGGACATACAGGTCCCACTTGGGGAAGTCGCCCTTGTTAATATGCGTGACCAAGTCATTGGTCATGTGGCTGTAATCCTGCCCCTGAACTTTCACAACTTCTTTCGGGTCGAGGTTTTTCAGACCTTGCAAACTTTTCCAATGAAACTTGACGTAATGAACTTCACCCTTGGCATTCACCAGTTTGTAAGCATGAACACCATTACCGTCCATTTCACGGTAACTGGCCGGCGTGCCGGAGTTGGAATACAGCTCGGTCAGGGTACGCGTCGCCTCGGGAACATGGGAGAAGAAGTCGAAACGACGTGAATCGTCATCCAGATTGGTTCTTGGGTCGGGTTTGAACGCATGGACCATATCGGGAAACTTGATGGCGTCGCGGATGAAAAAGGTCGGGAAGTTGTTCCCCACCAGGTCCCAGTTACCGTCGGCCGTATAGAACTTGGTGGCGAAGCCACGGGGGTCGCGCAGGGTTTCCGGCGAATGGTTGCCATGCACCACGGCCGAAAAACGCACGAATACCGGCGTGGTCTGGCCTGCCGCGAAGACCTTCGCCTTGGTCAGGTCACTGAGGTCGTTGGACACTGTGAAGGTGCCATGGGCACCCGTGCCACGGGCGTGGACCACGCGCTCTGGAATGCGTTCCCGATCGAAGCGCTGGAGTTTCTGGATCAGTTGCACGTCTTGCAACAGGGTTGGGCCGTTGGGACCCGCCGTCTGCGAGTTCTGGTTGTCGCCAACTGCCGCCCCGTTATCCCGGGTCAGGGTGGCCGCATTGACGGAAAGGGACAGCAGGCCGGCGGTCAGTGCAAAAAGGGCGCGACGGTGGGAAAGAGCCCCGCCGCCAAGGGAAGTATTCATAGGAATTTCCTCTGATGTTATAGAGCGCATCCATGTGCGCTTGTCAGAGGCTAGTGCCCGAAAAAGCAAAACCTAAATAGAAATGCCATACCGCTCCGATAGAAAAAACGTTATGGGGAACCGACGGGAAAGCGCGTATCACGCGCGATTGATGGCACTTTGTAAACTTTCAGGCCGGAACCGGGTCGATAACGAAGTGTTTTGTAAGCAGGCGTTTCGAGCGAGACGCATCCGGCTGAATTACACTGCCACCCAACCTCATCAGTCACAAGGAATCACTCATGGGCGTGCTAAGCGAGTTCAAGGCCTTCGCGGTCAAAGGCAATGTCGTCGACATGGCCGTCGGGATCATCATCGGGGCTGCGTTCGGCAAGATTGTTTCTTCATTTGTTGGCGACGTGATCATGCCTCCCATCGGCCTGCTGATCGGCGGCGTGGATTTCAGCAACCTGGCCATCACCCTCAAGGCCGCACAGGGCGACGCCCCGGCCGTGGTGCTGGCCTACGGAAAGTTCCTCCAGACCACCGTGGACTTCATCATAGTCGCCTTCGCCATCTTCCTGGGCGTCAAGGCGATCAACCGTCTCAAGCGCGAAGAGGCCGTGGCACCCAGCGCGCCGCCGGTACCCACCAAGGAAGAACAATTGCTGAGCGAAATCCGCGACCTGCTCAAGGCCCAGAACGAACGGCCCTGATCGATCTGCATTGAACGAGGCGTCCTGGCGACGCCTTGTTCCTACCAGTAATTCTCCACTGCCACCTGGCCCGGCCGGCGGGTAAGGCTCAGTTGCAGCCCCCTGGCCTTGAGCAGCTTGCGCGTGTCGTCGATCATTTGCGGGTTGCCGCACAGCATGACCCGCGAATGCTCCGGGGTCAGCGCGACACCGGCGGCCCGCTCCAGCTCACCGTTTTCGATCAGCGTGGTAATACGCCCATTGAGCGTGCCCGGATGCTGCTCGCGGGTGACCGTCGCGATGAAACGAAACTTGTGCGCGTGCTCGGCCAGGTAATCGCGCCGAGCCAGCCCGTCGATCAGCTCCTGATACGCCAGCTCCCGCGCTTCGCGGACGCTGTACACCAGGACGATCCGCTCGAATCTTTCCCAGACCTCGAAATCCTGGAGAATCGAAAGAAACGGCGCGACCCCTGTTCCGGTGGACAACAGCCACAAGTCCCTGCCGTCCACAAAGCGGTCCAATGTCAGGTAGCCAAAGGCCTGGCGCTCCACCAGCAGGCTGTCACCCGGTTCCAGGCGGCTGAGTTCGCTGGTGAATTCACCGCCGGGAACGACAATGGAAAAAAATTCGAGAAACTCGTCGAACGGCGAAGAGACCATGGAATAGGCGCGCCAGACGGTGCTGCCATCCGCCTTGACGACCCCCAGCCGGGCGAATTGACCTGCCGTGAAACGGAAGCCACGATCCCGGGACGTCCGCAGGGTAAACAGATGAGGCGTCAATGGTCGCACCTCCAGCAAGGTCTGGCGGGTGAACTTCTCTGCGCTGTCGGTCATGAGCCACTCCAAAGGAACGAAAGGCCACAGTGTCCCGCAAAGTGAGCGCCGTAACCACCGACAGAGAGTAGTGGCATTTAGTCATAAACTCATTGCCAGCTCTTCAGCTCGTATACAGAAGTTATACAAATATACGAGACCTGTAACGGTAACAATTATTCAAAGTGTTTAATCCAACGTAGCTTCGTGTAAGCAACATTAAAAAATCTAACTACAAGTTAGGAAAAGTCCTACACTGTTCTTTCGCACCCCCAAGATTGGATCCACGCAGCTGAACGTCAACCCAGGAGAGTGTGATGGACAAGTGGAAGGACTTACAGTTGAGGAAGTTATCTTGCGAAAAAGACCTCCAGGCCGCCTATCGCCTGGTCTTGAATTTCTTTAACAATCAAGGATTTGAGTTTTGCGCATTTGCGGCCTATCTCGGCAGCCCCAGCAACCATACCACCAAGGTAAACCTGAATAACTATCCCTATGGATGGGACCGATTATATGAACAGAACGGGTATGCTTCGAACGATCCGATAGTAGCACACTGCAATCAATCACCCCTTCCAATCCTCTGGGATGAAAACCTCTTCGCCCAAGCGCCCAAGTTATGGCACGAACTTAACCGACAAGGCCTCAGGTACGGCTGGACTCAGTCCGTCCATGACGATCACGGTGTTTATTGCAGCCTGTTCAGTCTTGCCCGGACTCATTGTCCGATCGATATAGAGGAGCATTACGGGAATCTCGGCTACGCCATTTTCGCCAGTCAGCGGTTGCATGCACTGGCCAGTAAAAAAATGTCGGATGTCGCCGAAACCACGCATAAATGCCATTTATCGCCCAGGGAGATCGAAGTGCTCAGGTGGTCCGCCGAAGGGAAGACCGCGTCGGAAGTGGGCAGAATCCTGTGCCTTTCCGAACGCACCGTTAACTTTCATGTGTGCAGTTGCATGCGCAAACTGAACGTCAGCAACAAGATTTCAGCCGTCGCCAAGGCGGCCCACATTCATGTGATTTGAGAGCGAACCCACACCGTCAGCCTGAAAACCCACGAGTATTGCACAGCAAAAAAACGTACCATTCACGGCTCCACTTGAATGATGACGCGCCTAGCACGCGACGCAGTTCATTCAGGCGGTCCCGCTGCGAACACCTGCCCCAGGGCAGCGGGACATCCGTCGATTGCCAGAGTCCCCAGCCATGCCCCTGCTTGACAGCCCCTTCGCCCAGCTCGACCTGATCCGCCAGCCCGAACAGCAGAACGAACCGCTGCAGGCCTTCGATGCGGCCGATGAATATCTGCTCGCTCATCTGGCCGAGCAGCAACCGGCCACGAGTACCCGGGTCCTGGTGCTCAATGACGGTTTCGGTGCCCTGGCCGCCAGCCTGGCCGGCAAGGTCGATGTGATCAGCAGCAGCGACTCGTTCCTGGCCTTGCAGGCACTGGAAAAGAACCTGGTGCGCAATGGACGCGCTTTCGATGCGGTGCCTACATTGCCGGCCAGCGAACCGTTGGTCGGGCCCTTCGACCGTGTCCTGATCAAAGTGCCGAAGACCCTGGCCCTGCTGGAAGAACAACTGATCCGCCTGCAAGGTCAGTTGGCGCCCGGCGCCCAGGTGATCGCCGCAGCCATGGTCAAGCACCTGCCCCGGGCCGCGGGTGATCTGCTGGAGCGCTACATCGGCCCGGTGCAGGCCTCGCTGGCGGTGAAGAAAGCCCGCTTGCTGATCGCCACACCAGCCGACAGAGCGCCAGCGGTATCGCCCTACCCTACCCGCTACCTGCTGGAAGAACCGAAGATCGAACTGCTCAATCACGCCAACGTGTTCTGCCGGGAAGGATTGGACATCGGCACCCGGGCGTTCCTGCCGCATCTGCCGAAGAACCTGGGGGCCGCCCAAGTCGCGGACCTGGGATGCGGCAACGGCGTGCTGGCCATTGCCAGCGCCCTGCAGAACCCACAGGCCCACTACACCCTGGTGGATGAATCCTACATGGCCGTGCAGTCGGCCGCCGAGAACTGGCGAGCGGCCCTGGGCGAGCGCGAGATGGCCGTGCGGGCCGGTGACGGCCTGGCCGGGCAAGCTGCGCAGTCATTGGACGTGGTGCTGTGCAATCCACCCTTCCATCAACAACAGGTGGTGGGCGACTTCCTGGCCTGGCGGATGTTCCAGCAGGCTCGCGAGGCGTTGGTGGTCGGCGGCGCGCTGTACATCGTCGGCAACCGGCACCTGGGTTATCACAGCAAACTGGCGCGGCTGTTCCGGGGCGTCGAGCAAGTGGCCGCGACGCCGAAATTCGTCATTCTCAAAGCCCGCAAGTAGCGACCGCGGGATGCGAGCCCGACTCGCTCCCATCGGCGATCAATGGGTGGTCAGGCCGGCGGCGTTCATGAACATGCGCATCAGGCTGGCGACGATGAACAACGCCAGCACACTGCCCGCCCAGATCCCCACCAGCCAGCCAAGCCGCTGCCAGAGCGGCTTCTTTTCAGCGGCTTCGATGTCTTTGAGCTCTGGCTTGGCCATCCGCAACACCTCGCAGGTCAATCAATGGTAACCGTCATCATGGGTCACCTTGCCCCGGAACACGTAGTAGCTCCAGAAGGTGTACACCAGGATCAACGGAATGATGAACAGCGTCCCGACCAGCATGAACCCCTGGCTCTGGGGTGGTGAAGACGCATCCCAGATCGAAATGGAAGGCGGCACGATGTTCGGCCACAGGCTGATCCCCAGGCCGCTGTAGCCAAGGAAGATCAGCACGAGGGTCAGGATGAACGGTGTGTAGTTGGCGTTGCGGGCCACCGCCCGGAATAGCCCGTACATGGTTACCAGCACCAGGATCGGCACCGGCAGGAACCAGAACAGATTCGGCAGGGTGAACCAGCGGGCCGCGATATCGGCGTGGGCCAACGGTGTCCAGATGCTGACGATACCGATCACCGCCAGCACCACGAACGCCAGCGGCCGGGCCAGGTCGTGCATCTGTTCCTGCAGCTTGCCTTCGGTCTTCATGATCAGCCAGGTGCAACCGAGCAAGGCATAGGCAGCGATCAGTGCCAGGCCGCAGAACACGGTGAACGGCGTGAACCAGTCCAGGGAGCCCCCGGCATACTGACGATTGACCACCTCGAAGCCGTCGATGAACGCGCCCAGCGCTACCCCCTGGAAGAAAGTGGCCGCCAGCGAGCCGCCGATGAAGGCCTTGTCCCAGAGGTGGCGCTTGTCGGCCTTGGCCTTGAAGCGGAATTCGAAGGCAACGCCCCGGAAGATCAGGCCGATGAGCATCAGGATCAACGGCAGGTACAACGCCGAGAGCACCACCGAATAAGCCAGCGGGAACGCCCCGAACAGACCGGCGCCGCCCAGCACCAGCCAGGTTTCGTTACCGTCCCAGACCGGCGCCACGGTGTTCATCATCACATCGCGGTCGCGCTCGCCCTTGATGAAGGGGAAGAGAATACCGATCCCCAAGTCGAAGCCGTCCATGATCACGTACATCATGATGCCGAAGATGATGACCACGGCCCAGATCAGCGGAAGATCAATACCCATGACTCAATTCCCCTTGTTCGAGCGGTCGTTGTGGTCCACATCGTCGCCACCTTCGTTGGCGGCTGACAGTGGCCGGGCCGGGGTGCGTTTCTGGCCCGGGCCGCCATCGGTCGGCTCGGCTTCGTGGGCCACCGGGCCCTTGCGTACCAGACGCATCATGTAGCTCAGGCCGGCACCGAACAGCGCGAAGTACACCACCACGAACAGCACCAGGGTGATGCTCATCTGGGCGAAGCTGTGACCGGACGAAGCATCGGCCGTGCGCATCAGGCCGTAGACCACCCAGGGCTGGCGACCGATTTCGGTGGTGAACCAGCCCGCCAGGATCGCGATCAACCCGGACGGGCCCATCCACAGCACCATGTGCAGGAACGGTCGCGACTGATAGAGCCGGCCGCCACGACGCAGCCAGAGGCTGCACAGACCGGTGAAGATCATCAGCAGCCCCAGGCCCACCATGATCCGGAACGACCAGAACACAATGGTCGAATTCGGGCGATCCTCGGGCGGGAATTCCTTGAGGGCCGGCACCTGCTTGTCCAGGCTGTGGGTCAGGATCAAGCTGCCCAGGTAGGGAATCTCTACCGCGAACCTGGTCCGTTCTTCCTTCATGTCCGGCCAGCCGAACAGGATCAGCGGGGTTGGCTCATTGCCGACGTTCTCCCAGTGGCCTTCGATGGCCGCGATCTTCGCCGGTTGATGCTTGAGGGTGTTGAGCCCGTGGAAGTCACCGATGACCGCCTGGATTGGCGCCACCAGCAACGCCATCCACATCGCCATCGACAGCATGCGGCGGATGGCCGGGTTGTCGCGACCGCGCAGCAGGTGCCAGGCAGCCGAGGAGCCGACGAAGAATGCCGTGGCGACAAACGCCGCCGTAGACATGTGCAGCAAGCGGTAAGGGAATGACGGGTTGAACACCACCGCCAGCCAGTCCACCGGAATCACCCGGCCATCGACGATTTCGTACCCCTGCGGCGTCTGCATCCAACTGTTGGAGGACAGGATCCAGAAGGTGGAGATCAGCGTGCCGATCGCCACCATCACCGTGGAAAAGAAATGCAGGCCACGGCCGACGCGATTCCAGCCGAACAGCATCACGCCGAGGAAGCCCGCTTCGAGGAAGAATGCCGTGAGCACCTCGTAGGTCAGCAGCGGCCCGGTGACCGCACCGGCGAAGTCCGAGAACCGGCTCCAGTTGGTCCCGAACTGATACGCCATGACCAATCCGGACACCACGCCCATGCCGAAGTTGACGGCGAAGATCTTCGACCAGAAGTGGTACAAGTCACGATAGGTGTCGTCGCGGGTCTTGAGCCACAGCCCTTCGAGCACCGCCAGGTAACTCGCCAGGCCGATCGTGATGGCCGGGAACAGGATGTGGAACGAGATCGTGAATGCAAACTGGATCCGGGCGAGATCGAGCGCCTCCAAACCGAACATAAGTCTTCCTCTGTCAGGTAAAACCGGCTGCGGGTGGGGCCTGCATCACGGCCCCTCGGATATGGAGTGCGATGCCTTTCAAATCGTTCTTTTTAAAACCGTCACGACGCAGGTATCTGGCCAGATGGCCTCCAGGCCAACGCCTCGGAGCGGTGTTGATCTGGATCAAGCAATGCTCAAAGAGTAGTCGCATTATTGCCGATGAACGGCGTGGTCTTTTGTCGCGTGACAGGTTGTCTCAGTGCCCGATCAGAGCTGTGGGCATGGTGAAGTCCCTTGTGGCGAGAGGATTTATCCCCGCGGGGTTGCGAGAAAGCCCCCATCCATTTCAGCCAGTTGGCGAGTGCTAAGCACTCGAACGGGGATAAATCCCCTCGCCACGATAAATCCCCTCGCCCACAGAAAGCGGTGGCGTGTGGAAGATTGATGCTTGGCTAACTATTTTTTCCGGCAACCGCAACTTCCGGTTACAGCTTGGTGATAATCTCGATGCCCTCATCACCGGACCCGTCATAGATGCCCAGCCAAGCGCCCTTGCTGCTCCGTCACCATCGCCCCTTCATCGCCTTCTGGCTGGCCCGGATCTTCACTGCCAGCGGCTTCCAGATGCTCACCGTCGCCATAGGCTGGAACCTTTACCAACTGACCGGCAATGTCCTGGACCTTGGGCTCGTGGGCTTGGTGGAATTCGCGCCACGGGTGCTGTTCATGCTTCACACCGGTCATGTGGCCGACCGTTATGACCGACGCAAGGTCGCGGCGATCTGTCAGACAGTGCAGGCGATGATCGCCCTGGCACTGGTCATCGGCAGCGCCACCGACCAGGTCACCCGGGAAATGATCTTCATCCTCGCGTTCCTGCTGGGGGCCGCCCGCTCTTTCGAAATGCCGACCACCCAGGCGTTGCTGCCCAGCATCGTGCCTGCCGAGCTGTTCCCCCGTGCCGTGGCCGCCGCACAATCGGCCCAGCAATCGGCCACCATCGTCGCTCCGGCGCTGGGAGGCTTGCTCTACGCCTTTGGCAGTGTCTGGGTCTATGGGCCGACCGTGGTGCTTTACCTGATCGCCTGCTGCCTGATGCTCAACCTGCCCGCCCGCCAGACGCCATTGAACAAAGGCAAGGCCACCCTGGATTCATTGTTGGCCGGGATTCGCTTCATTCGCAGCCGCCCGGACATCCTCGGGGCCATCTCCCTGGACCTGTTCGCGGTGCTGCTGGGAGGCGCGACGGCCTTGTTGCCGGTGTTTGCCAAGGACATTCTGCTGACCGGCCCCTGGGGCCTGGGCCTGCTGCGCTCGGCGCCGGCGGTGGGCGCCTTGCTGATGTCGCTGTGGCTGGCGCGGTTCGCCGTGGAACGCAAGGTCGGCCGTGTGATGTTCACCGCCGTAGGCGTGTTCGGCGTGGCCACCATCGCATTCGGCCTCTCCACGTCCTTCTGGTTTTCCCTGGCGGTGCTGGTGGTCCTGGGCGCGGCGGACATGATCAGCATGGTGATCCGCGCCTCCTTCGTACAACTGGAAACCCCGGATGAAATGCGCGGCCGGGTCAGTGCGGTGAATGGCCTGTTCATCGGCGCCTCGAACCAGTTGGGCGAATTCGAGTCCGGTCTCACCGCCCACTGGTTCGGCACCGTGCCGGCAGTGGTCATGGGCGGGGTCGGCACGCTGCTGGTGACTGGCGTGTGGATCAAGCTGTTCCCGACCCTGGCCAACCGCGACCGGATGCACGAGCCGAAGGACTAGGCCCTGCGAAAAGTCGCCGGGCGGCGATCAGGCGAGCCGGTTTTAAACGCTGCATGATCGTCGCGCAGGCCTTTTGCTTACTGAGCCTAGAGCAGTTTGTCCAGCGTGATGGGAAAATCCCTCACCCGCTTGCCGGTGGCGTGATAGATCGCATTCGCCACGGCCGCCGCCACACCGACGATGCCGATTTCGCCAACGCCCTTGGAACCCAGTGCGTTGACGATTTCGTCGTGCTCATCGACGAACACCACGTCGATGTCGCCGATGTCGGCATTGACCGGCACGTGGTACTCGGCCAGGTTGTGGTTCATGGGCCGGCCCAGGGCATGATCGGTCAGGGTTTCTTCATGCAGGGCCATGCCGACGCCCCACACCACGCCACCCAGGATCTGGCTGCGGGCGGTCTTCGGGTTGATCACCCGCCCGGCGGCGATGGCACTCACCACCCGGTTGACCTTGACCGTGCCCAGGTCTTCATCCACCAGCACCTCGACGAACACCGCCGAATGCGTCGCGGTGGCATAAGCCTGGCGTTTTTCATCCGGCTCGGCGGTGACCTGTGCCTGCAGCGGCGTCTCGCCACTGTCGCGCGCCAACTGCGCCAAGGACACGCTGGCTTCGCCCAGGCGAAGCTGGCCGTCGGCGAACGTCACTTGCTCGATTGTCGCGCCGCTGAAGTCCGGACAGGTTTGTCGGGCCACCGCCAGCAGCTTTTCCTTCAAGGCTGCGCACGCCTGTTGCACCGCGGTGCCCACCGACGAAACGGTGAACGAGCCACCCTGCAACGGCGCGGTCGGCAGTGAGGAGTCACCGAGGACAAAGGTGACATCTTCAAGGGAAACGCCTGACGTCTCTGCGGCAATCTGGGTCATGACCGTATAGGTGCCCGTACCGATATCCGTGGTGGCGCTGCTGACCGTCAATTTGCCCTCGGCGTCCAGGGATGCACGGGCACTGGCTTTCTGTTGCATCGCTTCCCAGACACCACTGGCCATGCCCCAGCCCACCAGTTGCCGGCCTTCGCGCATGCTGCGCGGCTCCGGATTGCGTTGGCCCCAGCCGAACCGGCGAGCGCCTTCGGCGTAGCACTCACGCAATTGCTTGCTGGAATACGGCTTGCCTTCGTTCTCGTTACGCTCGGCATAATTGATCAAGCGCAACTGGACCGGATCGATCGCCAGTGCGCAAGCCAGTTCATCCATGGCGCACTCCAGGCCGATCAAACCCAGGGCCGCACCGGGAGCGCGCATGTCCAGTGGCGTGTAGACATCCAGTGGCGCCAGCTTGTAGGTCAACTGCACGTTGTCGCAGTGGTAGAGCATGCCGCTCCATTCCACCACGTGTTCGGTGAAGTCTTCGAAACGCGACGTCTGGCCGATGGCGGTGTGGGCCACTGCCAGCAAACGCCCGTTGGCCGCTGCGCCCAACTGCAGGCGCTGGAAGGTCCGTGGCCGGTAGCCAAAGGTGAACATCTGCTGGCGCGTCAGGCTGACCCGCACCGATCGCTTGAGCGCCAGCGCGGCCATCACCGCCAGGGGCAATTGATACTGGGGTCGCAATCCGGAGCCGAAAGCGCCACCGACAAAGGCGGCGAACACCCGCACCTGTTCTTTCTCCAGGCCGAAGACTTTCTGCACATAAGCCTGGCAGTTCTGCGTGCCCTGGGTCTTGTCGTGGATATGCAGGCTGCCGTCAGGCTGATACAGCACCGTGGAAGCATGGGGCTCCATCGGATTGTGATGCTCCACCGGGGTGCTGTAGGAGACATCCACACTGATGGCTGCACTCGCATATTCGCCCTGAAAATTCCCACGGGGCTTGGGCAGTTCGGCTGGCGCCGGATGGGCTTCGTTTTGCAGGATGGCCAGGTCGGTCTGATGCTCCTGGGCCTCGTATTCGATTTCAACGAGCGAACCGGCGTAGCGGGCCAGTTCCAGGTTTTGCGCGACCACCAGGGCCAAGGGTTGCCCGCTGTACAGGACCTGATCGTTGAACAGGGGCCGGAACGGCGAACCGTCCGCCGCATCGGCGTCCTGGTAGGGCTCGTCGTAGCTGGCGATCTTCGGGCGGTTGGTATGGTCGATCACCGCCACCACGCCGGGCAGCGCCAAGGCCCGGGACGCATCGATGCGCACCACCCGGCCGCGGGCGATCGTACCAGAGACGACGCTGCCATGCAGCAGGCCGTCCTCGGGGTATTCGCCAGCATAGCGGGCCTGCCCCGTGACCTTGAGCAAGCCGTCGACCCGGTCCAGCGGTTGCCCCATGGATCTGCTCGAAGTGTTCATCGGCTTTGCCCTCCCAATGCGGCGTCGCTCAGGGCCCGGACAACCGCCCGACGCGCCAGTCTGACCTTGAAGCCGTTATGTTCCAGCGGCTCGGCGTTTTGCAGCAGCGCATCGGCGGCGGCCGTGAAGGTCTCGCGACTCACGGCCTGGCCCCGCAGCCAATTCTCCACGGCACGGTCGCGCCAGGGCTTGTGGGCCACGCCTCCCAGCACCAGGCGCGCCTCGCGGATCATCGGCCCGTCCAACTCCAGCGCCACCGCTACCGAGACCAGGGCGAAGGCGTAGGAAGCACGGTCCCGGATCTTCAGATAATGGCTATGCCCGGCGAAACCGGCGGCGGGCAATTCGATCCCGGTGATCAGCTCATCGTCGGCCAACTGGTTATCCCGCTCCGGTGCCTCGCCGGGCAGGCGATGGAAATCGGCGAACTCGATGGTCCGCGCCCCGCCCCGGCCCAGGACATGCACCACCGCTTCCAGCGCGGCAAGGGCGACACACATGTCGGAGGGATGCGTCGCGACACATTGGTCACTGGCGCCGAAAATCGCGTGGATCCGGTTCAAGCCGTTCCGGGCCGGACAGCCGCTGCCGGGCTGGCGCTTGTTGCAGGGTGCGCCGGCGTCATAGAAGTAGTAGCAACGGGTGCGTTGCAACAGGTTGCCGCCGGTGCTCGCCATATTACGCAACTGGGGCGATGCGCCTGCCAGAATCGCCTGGGAGAGCAGTGGATAACGGCGCTCGATCCAAGGGTGCCAGGCCAGGTCGGCATTGCTGACCAAGGCACCGATCATCACCCCGCCGGAAGCGGTTTCGCTGAGGTCTGCCAGTGGCAGGCCAGTGATGTCGATCAGGTGTGCGGGGCGGGTGAGGTTTTCCTTCATCAGGTCCAGCAGGTTGGTGCCGCCGGCGATGAAGCGTGAGGTCGGGCTCGCCAGGTCGATGGCCGCCTGCACGGTGTCGGGCTTGCTGTACTGGAAAGGATTCATTGATCGTCCCTCTGGTTTTCCGGGCGGGGACAGAGCGGCAAGGCTTCTTCGATGGCGTCGCGGATGTTGTTGTAGGCGCCGCAGCGGCAAAGGTTGCCGCTCATCAGTTCGCTGATCTGCCCACGATTGCGCGCCCGGCCTTCGTTGGCCAGTCCCACCGCCGAACAGATCTGCCCCGGGGTGCAATAGCCGCACTGAAAGGCGTCATGTTCGATAAACGCCTGCTGCATGGGGTGCAGCAGGCCATTGCCGGCCAAGCCTTCGATGGTGGTCAGCTCGGCGCCATCGCACATCACCGCCAGGGTCAGGCAGGCGTTGATCCGCTTACCGTCGCGCAGCACGGTGCAGGCTCCACACTGGCCGTGGTCGCAGCCTTTCTTGCTGCCTACCAGGTCCAGCTGCTCGCGCAGCAGGTCCAGCAGCGTGGTCCAGGGCAAGACTTGCAGTTCACGCGCCTGGCCGTTGAGTACCAGGCGAATCGGATGATGGACGAAGGACGCCTGCGTCGCTTCGGACAGGGTCGCGCTCATGGGACACCTCACGGTTGGTCGTACACGCGGCGTTTTGGGAAACCGCCGTCATAAGGGGTACGACTTCAGCGAGAGGCAGAGCGTTCAAGGCGATTGCGAAGACCTGCAGGACTTGCCCGATGCCGGCCAGTCAGAGTGAACGTCGCTGTCCATGGTTTTTGCGGCGAGGGGATTGAGCGAAACATCGCGCCCCGATCGAGTGCGCAGCGCTCGCCGATGTTGTTGCCAGCGACCCCGGGACCGCTTCGCAGCCCAGCGGATAAAACCCCTCGCCAGGAAAATTCTTCAGGCCAGCAACTCCGCCGCCACTACTGCCCGTACACCCTTGCCGCAAAGCTGTTCCACCAGCGTCAGGGCAAACGCCAGGGTGGCCGCCGAGCCCTGGGCGGTGATGCAGTTGCCGTCCACCACCACTGGTTGGTCGACAAAGGTGCATCCGGACAATTGCTGACTCACGGCGGGCAGACAGGTCATGCGGCGCTGGCGCAGCACACCGAACGCTTGCAGCGCCAGCGCCGGGGCTTCGGCGACGGCGGCGAAGAAACGCCCGGCGGCGGCCTGGTCCTTGACCAACTGCTGCAAAGGCTGGTGAGCCGCCAGGTGCTGGGCGCCGATGATGCCGCCAGGCAGCACGATCAGGTAGAAATCCTGCACCAGCATATCCACCAGCATGCCATCGGCAGTCAGTCGGGTACCGCGGGCGCAGGTGAGCATTCGCCGCCCTTCGATACTCGCCACGACCACTTCGACCTGGGCCCGACGCAACACATCGATCAGGGTGACCGCCTGCAGGTCGTCGACGCCTTCGGCGACGGCAATCAAGGCTCTGGGAATCCTGGTTCCAGGCATCATGGTGACTCTCCGCTGGGTGACTCTTGAAAGCCTAGTAGGCACTGCCAAAGGTGGCGATCTTTTGATCGGGCCCAGGGCCCTTGCAAGGAAATCGCAGCCTCGGCAGCCCTGCGCGGCCAGGCGAGATTACTTGATGTACAACTGGGTCGACAGGCGGTTGCCCGGTGCGTTGATCGAGGTGTTGCTGAAACTGAAGGTGCCCTCCTGCTTGTCCTTGAGGTCGAAGACGTACAGATAGCCGACCACCTTGGTGCTGGCGGTGCAATCGTTGAGATTGCCGTTGCTGTACGCGCATACCGGCGAGCGAGTGCCGTCGACCTCGAAGCCGTCCAGCGTGACATGGGGCTGATGGCCATAGCCGACCTCCAGCACGTAGACCTTGATGTTCGGCGCGCGATGGTCGCAACGGGTCTGGGCCTGTCCTTGCGAAATATCCTCGAAGCCACAGGCCGGCGATTCGACCTTGAGCACCTTGACCTCGCTCAAGGGCGCGGCCGACGCGGCATTGGCCGCCTGTGCGGGCCACCACAGGCCCAGTGTGCAAGCCATGGCAATCGCCAGGTTTGTTTTCATGCGATGCATAGAGATCTCCCGGAACCGCGGGCAGTATGGCCCACTTATTGCCTTGGCAAAACATCGGCGACGATCGCAGCCATAACGCCATCCTGCTGGTATGATGCGCGGCTTTTTCCGACCCGCAGCAAATTCACGGGCGCCATCGGCGACCTGTGCTTTGCTGTTGGGGTCGATACATTCACGGCGCCCGGCGCGCCACGGGGAGCAGACATGCTGGAAAGGCTGTTTCAACTCAAGGCACACAACACCAACGTGCGGACCGAGATCCTGGCGGGCGTCACGACCTTCCTGGCCATGGCCTACATCTTGTTCGTCAACCCGAGCATCCTCGGCGAGACCGGCATGGACAAGGGCGCGGTGTTCGTCGCCACCTGCCTGGCGGCGGCCATCGGCTCGACGGTCATGGGCCTGATCGCCAACTACCCGATCGCCCTGGCGCCGGGCATGGGGTTGAACGCCTTTTTCACCTATACAGTGGTCCTGCACATGGGCCATACCTGGCAGGTGGCGCTGGGCGCGGTCTTCGTTTCCGCCGTGCTGTTCTTCCTGCTGTCGATCTTTCGCATCCGCGAATGGATCATCAACAGCATCCCGCTGCCGCTGCGCTCGGCCATCGCCGCTGGTATCGGCCTGTTCCTGGCGCTGATCGCCCTGAACAACGCCGGCATCGTGGTCAAGAACCCGGCAACCATGGTCGGCCTCGGCGACTTGAAACAGCCCGCGCCGATCCTTGCCACCCTCGGTTTCATCCTGATCGTGGGCCTTGAGGCACTGAAAGTGCGCGGCGCGGTGCTGATCGGCATCCTGGCAGTGACCATCGTCTCGATCCTGATGGGTTTCACCCCGTTCGGCGGCATCGTTTCCGCTCCGCCGTCCCTGGCCCCGACCTTCCTGCAACTGGACATCAAGGGCGCCCTGGACATCGGCCTGGTCAGCGTGATCTTCGCCTTCCTCTTCGTCGACCTGTTCGACAACTCCGGTACCCTGATCGGCGTCGCCAAGCGCGCCGGGCTGATGGGCAAGGACGGGCACATGCCGAAGATGGGCCGTGCGCTGATCGCCGACAGCACCGCCGCCATGGCCGGTTCGCTGCTGGGCACCTCCACCACCACCAGCTACATCGAATCGGCGGCAGGCGTCAGCGCCGGCGGCCGCACCGGCCTGACCGCCATCGTCGTGGCGGTCCTGTTCCTGCTGGCACTGTTCTTCTCGCCGCTGGCCGCCAGCGTCCCGGCCTTCGCCACCGCGCCGGCCCTGCTGTTCGTGGCCGTGCTGATGACCTCCGGCCTGGCGGAAATCGACTGGGACGACATCACCGTTGCCGCACCGGTGGTGATCACCGCACTGGCGATGCCGTTCACCTATTCCATCGCCAATGGCATCGCCTTCGGTTTCATCGCCTGGACCGCCATCAAGCTGGTGTCCGGTCGTGGCCGTGAGTTGAACCCGGCGCTGGTCATCCTGTCGATTCTGTTCGTGATCAAGTTGGGTTGGTTCAACGCATGACTTTCGATTCCCAGGCCTACGCCGGCCAGCTCCAGGACAAGGTCGCTCGCTTGCGCGACCTGCTGGCTCCGTTCGATGCACCGCAGCCCGAGGTGTTCGACTCCCCCTTGCAGCATTTCCGCCTGCGGGCCGAGTTCCGCCTGTGGCGCGAAGCCGGCGAACGGCATTACGCGATGTTCTCCCAGGACGACAAGCGCACGCCGATCCTCATCGAGCAATTCCCCATCGCCAGCCTGCGCATCAACCAGTTGATGCCGCAACTCAAGGCCGCCTGGCAAGCCAGCGCACCGCTGAGCCATAAGCTGTTCCAGGTGGAGTTCCTGACGACCCTGGCCGGCGACGCGATGATCACCCTGTGCTATCACCGTCCCCTGGATGAACACTGGCACGCAGCCGCCTCGAAACTGGCCAGCGACCTGAGCGTGAGCATCATCGGTCGGTCCAAGGGCAAGCGGGAAGTGATCGGCTATGACTATGTGGTGGAAAAACTCGACGTGGCCGGCCGTACGTTCAGCTATCGCCAGCCAGAAGGTGCCTTCACCCAGCCCAACGGCACGGTGAACCAGAAAATGCTCAACTGGGCTTACGATGCACTGGGAGATCGCACCGACGATCTGCTGGAGTTGTACTGCGGCAACGGCAACTTCACCCTGCCCCTGGCGACCCGCGTGCGCAAGGTGCTGGCCACCGAGATCAGCAAGACTTCCGTGAACGCGGCATTGAGCAACCTCAGCGAAAACGCGGTGGATAACGTCACCCTGGTGCGCCTCTCGGCCGAGGAACTGACCGAAGCCCTGAACGAAGTCCGCCCGTTCCGCCGCTTGCAAGGCATCGACCTGAAAAGCTACGAATTCGGCAGCGTCTTCGTCGACCCGCCCCGCGCCGGCATGGACCCGGACACCTGCGAACTGACCCGGCGGTTCGAGAACATCCTGTACATCTCCTGCAATCCGGTAACCCTCGCCGCCAATATCGCGCAACTGCACGACACCCATCGCATCGTGCGTTGTGCGTTGTTCGATCAATTTCCTTGGACCCATCATATGGAATCCGGGGTGTTGTTGACCCGACGGTAAGTCCTTCCTCTTGTGGTGAAGGACCACCCTGTGGCGAAGGGATTATCCCCGCTGGGCTGCGAAGCAGCCCCAAGCTCTTGAGTCCTGCAAAAGCTTGCGAGCGCTGCGCGCTCGAGCGGGGATAAATCCCCTCGCCACAATTTGCCCCCCGCCAAACCGGTAATGGCCTTTGTTCGATCATCGAACACTTAATGGCCGATGACGTCGGCTTTGTTTGACCAAATTAACCATCTAGTACAATTTATCTCCAGCGGCTGAAACCCGGCCGACGCCAACAATAAAAATGTGGAGAAATTGCGATGCCTCCGATCGTTCTGGTGCTCAACGGCCCGAACCTGAACCTGCTCGGCACTCGTGAGCCGGCTACCTACGGACACGAGACCCTGGCGGATATCTCGGCGTTGTGTGGGCGCACCGCTGACGAACTCGGCCTGGCGGTGGAGTTTCGCCAGACCAACCAGGAGAGCGAACTGCTGGACTGGATCCACGGCGCCCGCGGCCGCTGCGCCGGTATCGTCATCAACCCGGCGGCCTGGACCCACACCTCGGTCGCCATCCGCGACGCCTTGGTCGCCAGTGAAGTCCCGGTGATCGAAGTGCACCTGTCCAACGTCCATGCCCGGGAGGCCTTCCGGCATCACTCCTTCGTCTCATCGGTGGCCATCGGCGTGCTGTGTGGTTTCGGCAGCCAGGGCTATCGGATGGCCCTGGAACATTTCAGTCAGCGGTTGAAGGGGCAATGAGCATGTCGAACACCACCGTACTGGCCGGCCTGATCGGTGCGGGCATCCAGGCTTCCCGCACGCCGACCCTTCATGAGCGCGAAGGCGATGCCCAGGGCATGCGCTACCTGTATCGCCTGATCGACCTCGATGCATTGAAACTCGACAGCGGCGCCCTGCCTGACCTGCTGACGGCGGCCGAACGCATGAGTTTTACCGGTTTGAACATCACCTTTCCCTGCAAACAGGCCATTATCCCGCTGCTGGATGAGCTGTCTTGCGAGGCCCGGGGTATCGGCGCCGTGAATACGGTGGTGCTCAAGGATGGCAAGCGCATCGGGCACAACACTGATTGCCTCGGGTTCGCCGAAGGATTTCGCCGCGGCTTGAACGATGTTTCGCGTCGACGCGTGGTACAGATGGGCGCCGGTGGCGCCGGTGCGGCTGTCGCCCATGCGTTGTTGGCCGAAGGCGTACAGACATTGAGCCTCTTCGATGTGGACGCCAGCCGTGCCGAAGCCCTGGCGAACAACCTGAACCAGCACTTCGGCGCTGATCGAGCCCGGGTCGGCCACGATCTGGCCAGCGCCATGGCCGAGGCGGATGGCCTGGTGAATACCACCCCCATGGGCATGGCGAAGCTGCCCGGCACGCCGGTGCCGGCCGGTTTGCTGAGGGGCGATCTGTGGGTCGCGGAAATCGTCTACTTCCCGCTGGAAACCGAACTGCTGCGCAACGCCCGCGCCCTGGGCTGCCGCACCCTGGATGGTGGCAACATGGCGGTATTCCAGGCGGTCAAGGCATTCGAACTGTTCAGTGGCGTGGCCCCGGATGCGCAGCGGATGCTGGAGCACTTCCAAAGCATGAATCACTGAAGCCTGGTGATAATTGCTTGTGGAAATTAGTTGTGGAAGCGAGCTCGCGATGAGGGTGTGCTGGCCGCAATCAGTGGGGCTAGATCGACCGCTATCGCGAGCAAGCTCGCTCCCACACAAGCTCGCTTCCAGAAGAGGTCAGGGTTGCAGGTAGCGCAACACCGACTCGCAGACCATCTCGCGATGCCGCTGCTTGATCTTCTCGTCCGACAGATCGATCTGGAAGATCTCGCCAAAGGTCTGGCGGTTGGACACCCGGTAAAAGCAGAACGAACTGATCAGCAGGTGCACATCCAGCGGCTGGAGACCGGCGCGGAACACACCCTCTTCCGCGCCCCGGCGCAGGATCACACCCAGGGAATCGAGGATCGTGCTGGTCATCGCCTTGATCGCGCCTGACTGTTTCACGTATTCGGCGTTATGGATGTTCTCGATGCAGACGATGCGCACGAAATCCACATTGCGATCATGGTGGTCGAAGGTGAACTCCACCAGGCGCCGGATCGCGTCGACCGGTGCCAGCTCCGCCAGGTGCAGGCGGCTCTCGGTATTACGGATGTCGCCGTAGAGTTTTTCCAGCACCTCGACATACAACTGCTCCTTGCTGCCGAAGTAGTAGTAGATCATGCGCTTGGAAGTGTGGATGCGCTCGGCGATGGCGTCGACCCGGGCACCAGCCAGGCCTTGCTGGACGAACTCGACGATGGCTTCCTGGAGAATGTTCTCCCGGGTTTTCTCCGGGTTGTTCTTGCGACTCTTGCGCGGCACGACGACAGGCTCGTCGAGTCCAGCGGGAAGTTCTGAATTCATAGTCATTGTGGGCTCACGGCCATCACTGCACAGGCTGGCGATTATGGGCCGCTCCGTGCAGTGAAGGAAGCCACGGGGTCGCCGTTTACCGTCGCGGTTACGATTTACCTACAACTTGGCGTGCCGCAAACCGCCGCTGCGGGACTTGGCCATGGCCGCCAGCCGCACCGCGACATTGGCCGCACCGTAGCCGGTATAGCCGTTCTTGCGCTGGATGATCTCAAAGAAGAAGCGTCCCTCGAACGGCTCGGTGTAGACGTGGAACAACTCGCCTCCCTGGGCATCACGGTCATACAACACGTTGAAATACGCCAGCTCGCTGAGAAACTCGTCATCGAAATCGAACCGTGCCGCCAGGTCGTCGTAATAGTTGAGGGGAATATCCAGCAGCGGCACGCCAGCTTCCTTGGCACGACTGACCTGGGCAAAGATGTCGTCGCAGTCGAAGGCGATGTGATGCACCCCGGAACCGCGATAACTCGACAGCGCATGTGAGATCGCCGTGTTGCGGTTCTCGGAAATGTTCAGCGGCAAGCGAATCGAACTGCAGCGACTGCGCAGGGCCCGGCTCTTCACCAGGCCATAGGGGTCAGGCAGCACCACTTCGTCGTCCGCCTCGAAATCCAGCAGGCTCTTGTAGAACAGCACCCAACTGTCAAGGCTGTCCGCCGGCAACGCCATGGCCATGTGGTCGATACGCTTGAGCCCGGCCCCGATGACCGCGCCGGGTTGCAGGTTGAAATCGGTGGCATAGACATCCGTTCCCCGATCCACCAGGTAGATCAGGCTGCCATCCGGCGCCCGCACCGCCGCCAGTTCCAGCTCGTTGGGCCCCACCAACCCGCGATAGGGCTGGCCTTTGTAGGCCACCGCCCGGGCCAGGGCGCTGGCGCTGCTGTCGACCCGCAGGGCGGTGGCGCACAGCGAGGGGCCGTGGGCTTCGAAAAAGCTGTGGGCAAAGGAATAGGGTTCGCAGTTGAGGATCAGGTTGATATCGCCCTGGCGCAACAGGCTGACGTTCTTGGAGCGATGCTGGCCGGCCTTGACGAAGCCCAGCCGTTCCAACCAGTGAGCCAGCTTGGCCCCAAGGGCGTCGTCCACGGCGAACTCGAGGAATTCGATGCCGTTGTAGTCACTGGCCGGCGGCGTGGCGAAGAGAATATCGGTATTGCTCGCGGGCGCGGCTTCTTCAGCCAGGCGCTGGCGGGTCTTCTCTTCCAGGTACAACAATGAGCGCAAGCCATCGGCGGCATTGGCCCGTGGCGGCGCGGCGCGAAAGCCGTCGTTGAAGATCTCCAGGGACAGCGGTCCGGTGTAGCCACTCTTGATGATCGGCGCCAGGAAGCCCGGCAAGTCGAACTCGCCCTGCCCCGGGAAGCAGCGGAAATGCCGACTCCATTCCAGGACATCCATCGCCAGGATCGGCGCGTCGGCCATCTGTACGAAGAAAATCCTGTCGCCAGGAATCTCGGCGATCGCCCGCGGATCGCCCTTGAGAGACAGCGTGTGGAAACTGTCCAGCAGCACGCCAAGGCTGGGGTGATCGGCCTGGCGCACGATGTTCCAGACCTGTTGATAAGTATTCACGTGCCGGCCCCAGGCCAGCGCTTCGTAGCCGATGCGCAAACCCCGTGCGCCGGCCCGTTCGGCCAGCAAGCGCAGGTCATCGATCAGAATCCGCTCATCGCCGACACTGTCGGCCGAGGCGTTGCTGCACACCAGCACCAGATCGGTGCCCAATTCCTGCATCAGGTCGAACTTGCGCTCGGCTCGTTCCAGGTTGCGCGCCAGGCGATCGCGACGGCAGCCTTCGAAATCACGGAACGGCTGGAACAAGGTAATGGCGATGCCGAGGTCGGCGCACATCTGCCGGATTTCCCGAGGACTGCCATCGTAATAGAGAAGGTCGTTCTCGAAGATTTCCACCCCGTCGAAACCGGCGGCGGCGATGGCCTCGAGTTTTTCCGGCAGGGTACCGCTCAGGGAAACGGTGGCAATGGAACGCTGCATGGCTTGGGCTCCCGGACAGGCATGGGCGACAGAATGCGCCGCTTGGAACAGCGCTCGTGGCGCCTTTTTAGTGTGCCGATTATTGGACGCCCCCCTTCATTCGGCAATTCAATACGTACCATTCAGTTAGTTTTATGTGCGATTATCGAACGAAATGCCGATCACCGAATTGACGATTTTTTGTCCACTGCGCACCATCGGCCCCACGTCGATGCCGGCCAGACCGTCGGAATCAACGGTCAATACGTTCACCCATAAGAATTTCAAAAACGGGTACATGCTATGAATCCTTCCCAAAGCTCCCTCCTGACTGCCGGCCTGAGGGACACGACCAGCGGCATCGGCGCCAAGATCCGCGGCGCCATGGCCGTGGGCAAGACCCGTTGGGGCATGCTCGCGCTGGTATTTTTCGCCACCACCCTCAACTACATCGACCGCGCCGCCCTGGGCGTCATGCAGCCGATCCTCGCCAAGGAAATGAGCTGGACGGCGATGGACTACGCCAACATCAACTTCTGGTTCCAGGTGGGCTATGCCGTAGGGTTCGTGCTGCAGGGACGGTTGATCGACCGGATCGGCGTCAAGCGCGTGTTCTTCTGCGCCGTGCTGCTCTGGAGCCTGGCCACCGGCGCTCATGGCCTGGCCACTTCGGCAATGGGCTTCATGATCTGCCGGTTCATCCTGGGCCTTACGGAGGCCGCCAACTACCCGGCCTGTGTAAAAACCACGCGGCTGTGGTTCCCGGCGGGCGAACGGGCGGTGGCCACCGGTATTTTCAACGCCGGTACCAACGTCGGCGCCATGTTCACACCGATGTTGCTACCGCTGGTGCTGCACGTATGGGGCTGGCAGGCCGCATTCCTGTGCATGGCCGCGCTGGGCGGCATCTGGCTGCTGTTCTGGGGCCTGAAATACTTCAATCCTGAAGACCACCCCACGGTCAGACAGTCGGAACTGGATTACATCCAGCGCGAAGTCGAACCGCCCCAGGTCCGCGTACCGTTTTCCCGGATCCTGCGCATGCGCGGCACCTGGGCCTTCGCCCTGGCCTACTCGATCACGGCTCCGGTGTTCTGGTTCTACCTCTACTGGCTGCCACCGTTCCTGAACCAGCAATACAACCTGGGCATCAACGTGACCCAGATGGGCATCCCGCTGATCATCATCTACCTCACCGCCGACTTCGGCAGCGTGGGCGGCGGCATCCTCTCCTCGTTCCTGATCGGCCGCGGCCTCGACCCGATCAAGGCGCGGCTGGTTTCCATGCTGCTGTTCGCCTGCTGCATCGTCGGCGTGATCATGGCCGCCGGTGCGAGCAACCTGTGGATGGCGGTGTTCGCCATCTCCCTGGCCATTGGCGCCCACCAGGCCTGGACCGCCAACATCTGGAGCCTGGTGATGGACTACACCCCCAAGCACATGATGAGTACCGTGTTCGGCTTCGGCGGCATGTGCGCCGCCATCGGCGGGATGTTCATGACCCAGCTGGTGGGTCACATCCTTACGGTGACCCATAACAACTACACCGTGCTGTTCACCCTGATCCCCGCCATGTACTTCATTGCGCTGATCTGGATGTACTTCATGGCGCCGCGCAAGGTGCCAACCCTGGAAAACTGATTAGCCATCGAGACTGGAACCCCACTCTGTGGCGAGGGGATTTATCCCGTCACCACAGAGCCCATCGTTCCCCGTTCCGGGCAGGTGCATCTACTTGCTCCGCTGCTGCCACGCCGCCGCCAACCCACTCAAGCAGATCAGCACGATCCCCGCCACGGTGGTCAGGGTCGGCGTATGGCTGAACAAAAGCCAGCCCAGCAGACCGGCGAACACGATCTGGCAGTATCCGAAAGGCGCCAGCAGTGCCGGGGCGGCAAAACGGAAGGCCTGGGTCAGCATCAGGTGCGCCGTCATCCCGCAGGCGCCCAGCGCCAGCATCATCGCGCCATGGAGCAGGCTCGGCACTTGCCAGAAGAACGGCACCAGCGCACTCATCACGATGGTATTGCACAACCCCGCGAAGAAATTGCTGGTGGTCGGACTGTCGATCTCACTGAGCTTGCGAGTGAGCAGCTGGTAGAAGCAGAAAAACAGCGCCGAGCAGAACGGCAGCAGTACCGCAGGGGTGAACAGGTCGCCGCCGGGATGGACAATGATCAGCACGCCGATGAAGCCGAAGATCACCGCGATCCATTGGCCTCGCGTCACCCGCTCGCCCAGTAACGGCACCGACAATGCGGTGACCAGCACCGGGGCCAGGAAGTTGACCGCGGTCGCTTCGGCCAACGGGATGTACTGCAGCCCCGTGGTGAAAAACAGGCTGGTCCCCAGCAGGCACAGGGCCCGAGCCAACTGCCACAGCGGACGCCTGGTGCGCAGGACACGCAGCCCGGAACGCGGCAGGAAGATTCCCGCCATCAGCAGGGTATGCACCACGTAGCGCGCCCACACCACCATGACGATCGGATAGAAGCCCGAGAGGTATTTCGACAAGGCGTCGTGGCTGGAAAACAGAAAGGTGGCACAGACAATCAGCAGGATGCCCTTGAAGGCCTGGTTGACGCCGGAAAGCGGGGTGCTGACGGTCATGTGGATACCCTGCGTTGCGTGAAATGGAAAACACGGCGTGTCGGTACGCCGATGCGGAGCCCCGCCTGCGAGTACGCACTCAGCTGAACAACTCCGATGCCTGGCTCGCTTGCGACAACTCTTCGGCAAATGCCAGCAAGGTCGGGGCCAGTTCATGCAGCCGCGCCCGCGTCATCCTCGCGCTGGGCCCTGCAACGCTGAGCACGCCGACGACCCGACCGTCCAACGGATGTCGCACCACGGCGGCAATGGCCGACGTACCGACCGCCGAGCTTTCCTCGACACAGGCGTACCCCTGCTCTCGGGCCTTGCGCAGGTATTCGAGCAGCTCAGCCGGGCTGCGCGGAGCGTTCGGCCCCACCTGTGCCGGTACCGGCGCCGCCTGGCGTTCCACCAGCCCAAGGGCCTCGACGTCGCTCATGCTCGCCAGCCAGGCATGTCCCGACGCGGTATAGGACAGCGGAGCCTCACGGCCCATGTCCGGGTCGTAGCGCAAGCCGGACCGTGCGCCCTGGGACTTGGCGATCCAGGTCTGGCGATCCCCTTCGATCACGCCCAGGCGCACCAGTTCGCCACTTTCCCGGGCCAGACGATCGAGCACTGGCTGCACGATGTCGGCACCGCTACGGGAGAGGTAGCGAAACCCCAGGGCGACCAGCCGGGTCGACACGTGATAACGCAGGTTCTCGGGATTCTGCCGCACATAACCCAGGCGCATCAGCTCGGCGAGCAGGCGGTGGGTGGCGCTTTTCGGTATCTGCAGTTCTTCGGCCAGGCCCTGGAGCGGCCAGCCTCTAGGTTCACTGGCCAGGCTTTCCAGCACATTGAAGACCCGTTCGATTTGACTTCCGGCCATGGGGGTTCCAGATGAAAGATTGGTCGATTCTAAAATATGCTGAGTTTAATTCAAATTCTGGAACCGGGTAGAGGTTCGTGTCGATGAACCAAAACCGGCAATGGTTGCCTGAAAGCTTCAGAGAGCACTGGCGGTAAACCTGCCCAGCGACAACACTCTGCACACGGTCAATCAGAGGATTCCCACATGCTATGGAAAAAAGGTCGCCGCAGTGACAACGTGGTGGACGCCCGTGGTGATGGGGGCAGCTCAGGCGGAATGCGTTTCGGCGGTGGCAAGGGACTGAGCCTGACGGCCGTCCTGCTGATCGTCGGCATCGGCTGGATCACCGGCCAGGACCCCATGCAGATCCTCGGACAACTGGCCGGACAGATGGACCAGACGGCACCACCCTCCTCCCAGACCCGCCAGGCGCCACCGGCGAACGATGAAGAAGCGGAGTTCGTACGCTCGATCCTCGGCGACACCGAAGACACCTGGGGCCAGGTGTTCCAGCAGGCCGGGCGGCAATACCAGCAACCCAAGCTGGTGCTATTCAGCGGTCGGGTCAATTCGGCCTGCGGCCTGGCGTCCTCGGCCACCGGCCCGTTCTATTGCCCGGCGGACCGGCAGGTCTACCTGGACATGAGTTTCTTCAAGGAAATGTCCCAGCGCTTTGCGGCCGCCGGCGACTTCGCCCAGGCCTATGTCATCGCCCATGAAGTCGGACACCACGTACAGACGCTGCTGGGGGTGTCGGCGAAAATCCAGGAAGCCCGCCAGCAAGGTCGGCAGATGGAAGGGGACGGCGGTCTGCTGGTGCGTCAGGAATTGCAAGCCGATTGCCTGGCAGGCGTCTGGGCCAACCATGCGCAAAAGCGCCTGAACTGGCTTGAGCCGGGAGACGTCGAGGAAGCCTTGAACGCCGCCAATGCCATCGGCGATGACCGATTGCAGCAGCAAGGCCAGGGCCGCGTGGTACCGGATTCCTTCACCCACGGCACATCGGCGCAACGGGTGCGCTGGTTCAAGGCCGGGTTCGCCCAGGGCCAGGTCAGCCAGTGCGACACCTTCGCGGCGAAAAACCTGTAGATGAAGTGGATCGCATTGATCGCGCTGGTGCTGAGCGGCACCCTCGCCCAGGCAGACGAACACGCCGTGCACGCAGTCGCTCAAGGGCGACTGCAACTCAAGGGGGGCGCCATGGTCGTGGCCGTGGGCCCGCCTCCGGCCTCCATCCAACGGGTGCTGATCATCGTCCACGGCCGGCTGCGCAATGCCGAGACCTATCTGCACAGCGCCGAAAAAGCCGCCGGGCAGGCCGGGCAACTGGCCACGACCTTGATCATCGCCCCGCAGTTTCTCAACGAACAGGATGTGCTGCGCCACCAACTGCCCGCCGAACTCCTGCGCTGGCAAGGCAATGAATGGATGGCCGGCGGCTTGTCCACGGGGCCGCATCCGCTGAGCTCCTTCCAGGTGCTCGACGACATCGTGGCCCGGGTCAGTGACCGGCAGCAGTTTCCCGACGTGAAGGAGATCGTCATCGCAGGTCATTCCGGCGGGGCCCAGGTGGTCCAGCGCTACGCCCTGCTCGCCCGGGGGCCGTTCCGGATTTCCCCGCGCTTCGTCGTCGCCAACCCGTCTTCCTATGCCTATTTCGATGCGCAACGGCCCATGGCCTTCGCCCCCGCCAGCTGCCCCGGCTTCGACCAGTGGAAATATGGCCTGCAGAACTTGCCCGCCTATGCCGCCGGGCAGACGCCCGCCCAGCTGGAAGAGCACTACATCAAACGCGACATCGTCTATCTGTTGGGACAGCAGGACACCGACCCGGAGCATCCGGCGCTGGACAAAGGCTGCGAGGCCCAGACCCAGGGCCCGTATCGCCTGCTGCGCGGGCACTTCTTCTTCGACTATCTGACCCGACGTCATCCCGTTGGCCTGAACCAGCGGCTGATCGAAGTACCCGGGGTGGGGCATGACGGCGATGGGATGCTGACCTCGCCTGAGGGACTGAAGGTGTTGTTCGGGCAGTGAGTCTCGAGGAGACCGCCCTCCTCAAGCCAAAAGCAGGCGCTGCAACTCGAAACAATCGCGCGCATGCCAGTCAGCCAACTCCGGCCAAGGATTGTCCGGCAGGTTCACCAGCACCGTCCGTGCGCCCGCAGCGCGGCCGCAGTCCAGGTCGAAGCGGTAATCGCCCACCATCACCATCGCCTCGGGCGCGACGCGCCAGGCCTCGGCCAGCTTCAACAGGCCACCGGGATGCGGCTTGGGCGGTGCCTCGTCACGCCCCAGCACGTCCTCCACGGCGAAACAGTCGGCCAGGCCGATGGCTTCGAGGGTCACATGGGCCAACTCCCGGGCATTGCGAGTCAGGATTCCCAGGCGATAGCCACGCCCGGCCAGTTCGCGCACCAGCTCGACCGCGCCGGGGGCGGGCCGCGAGCCCAGCGCCAGGTCTCGCTCGTGCTCCAGCAGCCAGGCATGCTTGGCCGCGGCTTCGTCCGCCGGCAACGCCGCCAGGTGCGTCAGGATGTCGTCCTCGGGAGGAATCGCCAGGGCCACGCGAATCGCCGCGAAATCA
Organism: Pseudomonas sp. 7SR1; assembly: GCF_900156465.1. Lineage (NCBI taxonomy): Bacteria > Pseudomonadati > Pseudomonadota > Gammaproteobacteria > Pseudomonadales > Pseudomonadaceae > Pseudomonas > Pseudomonas sp. 7SR1. The sequence goes on along the minus strand of NZ_LT707064.1, from coordinate 2,422,160 downwards.
TGCACCGCGACGGTCAGCGTGCCGTCCATGTCGAATACCCAGTGGCGCACATCGGCCAGGCTCATGCCCAGTCCTTGCGATGACGGATCAGGCCTTCCTGGGTCACCGAGGCCACCAGCTGCCCGGCGCGGTTGAACACGCTGCCGCGGGAGAACCCGCGGGAATTACCGGCCCAGGGGCTATCCATGGCATAGAGCAGCCAGTCGTCGGCGCGCAGATCGGCATGGAACCAGAGAGCGTGATCGAGGCTGGCGACCTGCATATCCTTCTGCCACACCGACCGGCCATGGGGCAGCATCGAGGTGGTCAGCAAACCGAAATCCGAGGCATAGGCCAGCAGGTACTTGTGCAGGGCCGGCGAGTCCGCCAGGGCGCCATCGGCCCGGAACCACACGTATTTGATCGGATCGGCCGGTTGCGGGTTGTAGGGGTCTTTCTCGGTGACCGGGCGCACTTCGATCGGCTTGGGGCACAGCAGTTTTTCGCGCATGTGCTCGGGCAGCAGGTGCGCGCGCTGCTGGGTCAGTTCCAGTTCGGACGGCAGGTTTTCCGGCCCCACCACCTGGGGCATGGTGCTCTGGTGTTCGAAGCCCTGCTCGTCGTACTGGAACGAGGCGCTGCAGGTGAATATGGGATTGCCCTTCTGGATCGCCGTGACCCGACGGGTACTGAAACTGCCGCCGTCACGCACCCGGTCCACCTGGTAGACCACAGGCAACGCCGCGTCGCCGGGGCGCAGGAAATAGCCATGCATCGAATGCACATGGCGCGCTTCTTCCACGGTCTGGCTGGCGGCCGAAAGCGACTGGCCCAGCACCTGGCCGCCGAACAACTGACGGAACCCCAGGTCCTGGCTACGACCGCGAAACAGGTTTTCTTCGATCGGTTCCAGGGTCAGCAGGTCGACCAGATCTTCCAACACGTGGCTCATTCAGACTTTCCTCACACAGCACATACCGCGCAGTCTGTGCTGCGGCGGTGGATCGATTGTTGGCCCGGGCCACTCTGGCGGGCATTGTAAACGTCCGTGTCGGCTAACCGTGCAGGGTTTCCAGCCACTGCTCGCGATTGATGCGATAAAGCACATGGTGACGCAATGGATGACCGACCGCGAGTTTTGGATGCTCGAAATCATCGGCCGGGTCATGGTGCATGCCGATGGCCTGCATGACTTTCTGCGACGGCAGGTTATCCACGGCGGTGAATGCCACCACCTCCTCCAGCTGTAACTGGTCGAACCCACATCGCAGCGCCGTCCAGGCCGCCTCACTGGCATAGCCCAGGCCCCAATGCTCCCGGGCCAGGCGCCAGCCGATCTCGATGGCGGGCGTGAAATGGGCGTCGAACCCGACCACGCCCAGGCCGGTAAACCCGATGAAGGCGCCGGTGTCCTTGCGCTCCAGGGCCCACAAGCCAAAGCCGTGCTCGGCGAAATGGCCCCGCACCCGGCCGATCAGCGCGGCGCTTTCCAGCCGACTCAGGGGCGCCGGAAAATAGCGCATCACTTGCGGGTCGGCGGACATGGCGGCGAATTCCGGCAGGTCCTCGTCGCGCCATTGCCGCAACAACAGTCGCGGGCTTTCCAGTTCCAGTATCAGCTCCATCTTCACTCCCTTTCCATGCTCAGAGTCTACATCGCTGGTAGGATTCATTGCTCAATTGCCGCCGAAAACACCCATGTCACTGCCACTGATCTATCACGAAGACTACAGCCCCGAATTTCCGGCGGAACACCGTTTTCCCATGGACAAATTTCGCCTGTTGCGCGATCACCTGGTGGACAGCGGCCTGACCCGCGACGCGGACCTGTTGCGCCCGTCCCTGTGTCCGCCGCAGATCCTGGCCCTGGCCCATGACCGCGCCTATATCGAACGCTACATGGGGGGCGAGTTGTCTCGGGAAGACCAACGGCGGCTCGGCCTGCCCTGGAGCGAAGCCCTGGCCCGCCGCACGGTACGCGCCGTGGGCGGTTCGCTGCTGGCGGCCGAACAGGCTCTGGAACACGGACTGGCCTGTCATCTGGCCGGCGGCACCCACCACGCCCATTACGATCACCCGGCCGGCTTCTGCATTTTCAACGACCTGGCGGTCATCAGTCGTTATTTCCTGGCCAGCGGTCGCGTCTCGCGGGTACTGATCTTCGACTGCGATGTGCACCAGGGTGACGGAACGGCTCGAATACTCCATGACACGCCGGACGCGGTAACAGTTTCCTTGCACTGCGAAAAGAATTTTCCGGCCCGCAAGGCCCACAGCGACTGGGACATCCCGCTGCCGATGGGAATGGGAGATGCCGCGTACCTGAGCGTGGTGGACGACGCCCTCAATTATCTGCTGCCGCTCTACCAGCCGGACCTGGTGCTGTACGACGCCGGCGTCGATGTGCACAAGGACGATGCCCTCGGCTACCTGAAGCTGACCGACGAAGGCCTCGCCGCCCGTGACGAAAGCGTGATGCGCCACTGCCTGGGACGCGACATCCCGGTGGTCGGCGTGATCGGTGGCGGCTACAGCAAGGACCGCAAGGCCCTCGCCCGACGCCATGGCATCCTGCACCACAGCGCACAAAAGGTCTGGGTGTCATCAGGCTGTCATTGAATGCTGGGCGCGTTACCCACAATGCCTGTGGAGCGGCCTGTGGATAACCTGAGTGAAATGATCTACAGGCTATGTCGCCTGTAGCTTGCGCACGCCTGGCTACTTTTTGATCACGCCTCCCGAGAACACCCAGTACAAGCCCGCTCCCACAAGGGTCTGTGCTGATAGAATGCGCGGCTTATTCCCCAGCCTCACCAATCGCCATGACCCAAGCCCCCCAATCCGACACACCCAACATTGCCATCATCGGCGGTGGCCCCGCCGGCCTGATGGCGGCCGAGGTGTTGAGCCAGGCCGGCGTCCGGGTCGACCTGTACGACGGCATGCCCTCGGTGGGCAGGAAGTTCCTGCTAGCCGGTGTCGGCGGTATGAACATCACCCACTCGGAAGCTTTCCCGGCCTTTCTGTCCCGCTACGCCGAACGCGCGCCGAACCTTGCCCCCTTGCTGCGGGCCTTCGGGGCCGATGAGCTGTGCAGGTGGATCCACGGCCTGGGCATCGACACCTTCGTCGGCAGCTCGGGCCGTGTGTTTCCCACCGACATGAAGGCTGCCCCCCTGTTGCGCGCCTGGCTCAAGCGCCTGCGCGATGCCGGGGTGATGATTCATACCCGCCATCGCTGGCTGGGCTGGAACCCCGACGGCAGCCTGCGCGTAACCGCCCCGGACGGCGAAAAGACCCTCTTGCCCGATGCGACACTGCTGGCGTTGGGCGGTGGCAGTTGGTCGCGCCTGGGCTCCGATGGCGCCTGGATGCTGCCCCTGGAACAGCGCGGTGTCACCCTTGCGCCACTGCAACCGAGCAATTGCGGATTCGACGTGCAGGCCTGGAGCGATCTGATGATCAGCAAATTCGCCGGCGCTCCGCTGAAAAACATCGCCATCGGTTTGAACGACGATCTACCGCGCCTCGGCGAATGCGTGATCACCGCCACCGGCATCGAAGGCAGCCTGATCTATGCCCTGTCGGCACCGATTCGCGAAGCGATCAACCAACACGGCAGCGCGACCCTTCATCTGGACCTGTTGCCGGGCCGACCTGTGGATAAGATCCAGCAGGCCCTGAGCAAACCTCGCGGTTCACGCTCGATGGCCAAGCACTTGCACAGTCAGTTGGGGATCGACGGGCTCAAGGCCGCGCTGTTGCGCGAACTTACGCCCGCCGAATGCTTCGCTGACCCGGCACGCCTGGCCCAGGCCATCAAGGCTCTGCCCGTCACCCTGGTAAAACCCCGTCCACTGGACGAGGCCATCAGCAGTGCCGGTGGCGTGGCATTCGAAGCCCTGGACGAACGCCTGATGCTCAAGCGGATACCCGGTGTGTTCTGCGCCGGGGAAATGCTCGACTGGGAAGCGCCGACCGGCGGCTACTTGCTGACGGCCTGTTTTGCCAGCGGCCGGGCAGCGGGGTTGGGGATATTGGAGTGGCTACAGCGCAAGAATTGATACCGCGACGCGCCCATCGCGAACAGGCTCGCTCCCACAGTTCGACGGCGTATGCGATCCCTGTGGGAGCGAGCCTGCTCGCGATAGCGATCTACCAGACAAAGCACATCAAGGCTTGCGCTTACGCGGCCCGGTATTGAACACCGGCACTTTTCGCACTGGCTTGATCGACGGCTCCACAGGCGCCGAGTCGCCGCTGTCGACCCACTTGCCCAGGTTGCGCTTGCCACCGCCGCCCGAGGCCTTCGGTTTCTTCGGCTTTTTCGGCTTCTTGATGACCTGGCCACTGGCATCGGTATCCGGCACCCGGTGCTCAGGCTCGAAATCCGGCTCCATCCGGCGCGACAAGGCCTGGCGTGTCAGCATCTCGATGGCCGACAACAGATTCACCTCATCGGCGCACACCAGGGAAATCGCTTCCCCGGTGGAGCCCGCCCGGCCGGTACGGCCGATACGGTGGATGTAGTCCTCGGCAACGATGGGCAGGTCGAAGTTCACCACCAGCGGCAGGTCTTCGATATCCAGTCCACGGGCCGCCACGTCCGTGGCCACCAGGATCTGGATCTCGCCCAGCTTGAAACGGTCCAGCGCCCGTTGCCGGGTAGCCTGGGGCTTGTCGCCGTGGATGCCATCGGCGTTGACGCCCAGGCCCTGGAGTTTCTCCACCAACGCATCGACCCCGTTGCGGGTCTTGGCGAACACCAGCACCTGTTTCCACTTGTTCTTGCGCATCAGGTGCACGAACAGTTCCGGCTTGCGCTTCTTGTCCACCGTCACCACCCATTGCTTGACGGTATTGGCGGCCACGTTGCGCGGACTGACTTCGATGCTCAGCGGATCGTTGAGCATCTGCCCGGCCAGCAGGCGGATCGCATCGGAGAACGTGGCCGAGAACAGCAGCGTCTGGCGCTTTTTCGGCAATGCCTTGTAGATATTTGCCAGTTCCTCGGAAAACCCCAGGTCCAGCATGCGATCGGCCTCGTCCAGCACCAGGGTCTGCAACTGGTTGAACTTCAGCGCGTTCTGCCGGAACAGGTCGAGCAGGCGACCCGGCGTGGCGACCAGCAGGTCGACGCCCCGGCGCAGCTTCATCATCTGCGGGTTGATGCTCACGCCGCCGTACACCGCGTAGGTGCTCAGCGGCAGGTGCTGGGCGTACTGGCGAACGCTTTCGTGAACCTGCTCGGCCAATTCACGGGTCGGCACCAGGATCAGTGCGCGCACGGAATTGGAAGCGACTTTCGGCCCCTCAGTGGTCAGCAACTGCAACAAGGGCACTGCGAACCCGGCAGTCTTGCCGGTGCCGGTCTGGGCCGCGGCCATCAGGTCGCGTCCGGCCAGCACGGCCGGCATGGCCTGGGCCTGCACCGGGGTCGGGGTCTGGTAACCGAGCGTCTCGAGGGCGCGCAGCAAGGGTTCGATCAGGCCAAGGGTGGCGAAAGTCATGGAAGTACCGTAGGAAAAATCAGCGCAAGGTGTGCAATGCGCGGCAGTTTACCTCAAATCAGGCTGCTGGCTTGGGCTTGCGCCACTGGGGAAGCCCAATCAACACCACGGCACTGATGATCACCAGCATCGCCACGGTCTCTTCGATGCCAATGCTTTCACCGGCAAACACGATTCCCAGCAGCACCGCCACCGCCGGGTTGACGTAGGCATAACTGGTGGCCGCCGCCGGACGCACGTGCTTGAGCAGATACATGTAGGCATTGAAGGCGATGATCGAGCCGAAACAGGTCAGGTACGCCAGGGCGAACCAGCCTTCCAGGGGAGGCATGCGGTCCAGGTGTTCGCCACTGGCGACACTGCCGATCAACAGCACCACGCCGCCCACCAGCATCTCCACGGCACTGGCCATTGCCCCTGCCGGCAGTGGCAGGTGCTTGCTCAGCACCGAGCCGAAAGCCCAGGATGCTGCCGCGAATACCAGTAACGTCGCGCCCAGGGGACTCGATTGCAGGTTGGACCCCAGGTTGAGCATCGCGATGCCGATCAGCCCCAGCACAATCCCCGCCCACTCCAGACGCGTATTACGAGCGCCCCAGAAATAGCCGCAGAGCAAGGTAAACAGCGGCACCGTCGCCACGGCCAACGCCGCTACACCAGAGGCCACGCCGGTATGTTCCGCGACGCTCACCGCGCCGTTGCCGAAGCTCAGCAACAGCACACCGATGATGGCCCCCGCCTTCCATTGCGCCCAGGTCGGCGCCGGCGCACCGCGCCAACGCAAGAAGCCGTACATCATTGACCCGGCAAGCACGAAGCGAATCCCGGCCAGCAGCAATGGCGGCCAGTGCTCGACGCCGATGCGAATCACCAGGTAGGTAGAACCCCAGATGACGTACAAGGCGAAGAAGGCTGCGATCAACGGCAGGGAAAAACGGCGTGTGCCAGGCATGGAGAGCTCGAAGTCAGGACAATGAGAGCCGCTATTCTAAAAAGGCGATGGACGGAAAATAAGCTACAAAACCTGTTTATCCAGGCCATACACTTTTCAAAGCAAGGAGATCGGCGCTATAAACCAGGCTTTCGAAAGCCACCCGAACTGGAAGCCGAACCGTGGATAAATACGACCGCATGCTCCTTGGCGCCTTGTTGGAAAACGGTCGTGCGTCCTACGCCGAACTGGCCCGCAAAGTGAACCTGTCAGCCCCGGCCGTGGCCGAACGGGTCAGCAAACTGGAGGCCAGCGGCGTGATCACCGGCTACCAGGCCAAGGTGGACATGGCCAAGATCGGCCTGCCGGTGCAATGCGTCATCGAACTGCGCATGAACCAGCACGGCAAGCAATCGACCTACGACGAGCTGTGCAAGATCCCACAACTGACCGAATGCCACCGGGTGACCGGCGATCCATGCGTCATCATGCAAGCGGCGGTCGGCTCCATGCCGGAACTGGAAGAGCTGATCAACCGTATCGCCAAGTTCGGCTTCAGCAAGACTTCGATCGTGCTGTCCAGTGCCATTGAAAAGCGCGTGCCGTTGGGGCACCTGGAAGGCAATGGGAAATGACACTGATCAACTGTGGAGCGAGCTTGCTCGCGATGGCGGAGTGTCAGTTACAGAGAAGCTGACTGATCCGACGCTATCGCGAGCAAGCTCGCTCCCACAGTTGTCCGGCGGTGTGCCTAAAAGCCGCGATGGCGCTTGAGATGATCGTTGATCTTCGCCGCCGGCACTTTCTGCAAGCTGCACAGCAAATCATGGGACAACTCCCGCAACCCATGCTTTTGCCGCAACTCCGAGGCCAGGTGCGCGGTGAGGTTGGCGGCCATTTCGGCGTCGGCCATGGCCCGGTGGGCCTGGCCGGTATGGGGCAGGCCGGCGAAGGCGTTGAGCGTACCCAGCTTGTGGTTCGGCGCCGTCGGCATCAGGCGCCGGGCCAGCAACAGCGAACAGGCGAAGTTCTGCAGGCGGGTGCGTTTGATCCGCCCCAATTCGAAATCCCAGAATTTCTGGTCGAACGCGGCGTTATGGGCCAGCAGCGGCGTGATGCCGACGAACTCGTTGACCTCGTTCATCACCCGCTCGGCCGGCGGCGCGCTGCGCAGCATGGCATTGCTGATGCCGGTCAGTTGTTCGATGAACGCGGGCACCCGCACACCGGCATTCATCAGGCTCTGGTAGCGGTCGACGATGCGGCCCTGTTCGAGAATCACCACGGCGATCTCGGTGGCCCGGCAACTGCTGCTGGGGGTGATACCGGTGGTTTCAAAGTCGATGACTGCGATGCGTTCCAAACCCGTGTGAACTCCGTAACGATCAATTCTTGAGCAGCAACGCGCCTTCGATGGGCACGTAGCGACTGGCGGCGCGGATCAACGAGTTGGCCGTCAACCCCGGTACGCCATAGGCCACGGCCTGGACGCCGTGCTTGCGGATGATGCGTTCGAGCAGCATGTCGAAATCGCCGTCACCGGAAGCCAGCACCACTTCGTCGACGTGGTCGGCGGCGTCCATGATGTCGAGCGTGATGCCCACGTCCCAGTCGCCCTTGGCCGAACCATCGCTGCGCTGGATGTAGGGCTTGAGTTTCACGGTGAACCCCAGGTTGCGCAGGATCTGCTGGAATTGCTGCTGCTTGCTGTCACCGCGGTCGATGGCATAGGCATAGGCCTCGACGATCTGACCTTGCCTGCTGACATCGGCCCACAAGGCCGCATAGTTGAAATGGCAGCCATAGGCCTGGCGGACGGTGTAATAGAGGTTCTGGACATCGGCGAACACAGCGATTTTTTTCACCGCGGATCCTCTTGAATGCACAAGCGCGCAGGCTCTGGGTCAGGCCACCAGGCCCGAAAGGCGCCCAGTATGCCAGCCCCGGGGATCGTTCCGCGAATAATCGGTCCGAGGTGCCTGGCACCCCGGACGAATGGCGGGCTCAGACGAAGGAATCGTCGTCGCCGAAGAAAGACGAATCGTCGCTGTAGTCCGCGTCGCTGAAACCGTCCTGGTCACTGCCCCAGCTCTGGTTGTCGGCGACGCGCTGCTCGTCGCCCCAGCCGCTGTCGCCGCCACCGGTGTCATTGACCGGCTGGGCCGGCTCTTGCTGGAGAATCTCGACGATTTCCTGAGGCTGCTGGCTGTTATGGAAAAGGCTGCTGATGCCCTGTGCCAACATCACGCCACCGGCCACGCCCGCCGCGGTTTTCAGGGCGCCGCCCAGGAAGCTGCTCGTCGCCGGGGCCTGCTGCTGCGGCGCGCCGTAGCCAGCCGCAGGCGTGCCGAAGCCCTGTTGGGCCGGGGCGCTATTGAAGGACGGGCGCGCAGGTTCGCGCCAGCCGCCGGAAGCCGGAGCGACCGGAGCCGGAGCCGGAGCCGGCCGGGAATCGCGGTTGCCGCCGAAAATGCTCGAGAGAAAGCCACCACCGCCGCTGGGCGCCGCGCCCTGGTTGCGGGCATTTTGCAGGTCGGCCTGCAATTGTTCCACCTGCTGGGCGAGCTGCCGATTCTGTTCGTCGAGGCGCTTGATCGCCGCCTCCTGCACCAGGATCGCCTGGGCCATGAAATAGCCCGCCGCCGGCTGGTTGACCATATGCTCCTTGATCCGCGCCTCGGCCTGGGCATCGCGCGGGGCTGAGTCCTTTTCGGCCTGTTGCAGCCGTGAAAACAGTCCATCGATCAGGGTTTGTTCTTCGCTGTTCATGGCGACCTCATCAGATTGCCGGGTAAAAAACCATGCCGGTCCCGCAGGACCGCTGCCAGCCAGTAATGGGGCTCGCCGGGAAGGTTTCAATGCTCTTTACCAGATGTTTACGTTTGCTTGTGCGGTGGCTTGATCGGTTAAAGTGTCAGACCGCTTTGTTGAACTGCGATACCGACCCATGAATCCGTTAGACGTGCTGCGCGACTCCCTGTATTTCTTCAAGCGCCATCTGGGCCGGATTGCCGGCTTGTGCCTGCCCCTGGTGATACTCGAAGCCGTGCTGCAGCAAGGCGTGGACAGCGCCGTCGGTCCCGACGGATTTCCTGGCTACAGCCTGATCGTCGGGCTGCTGGTATATCCGCTGTACACCGCTGCACTGATCCTGTTTCTCGATGCACGCAGCCGCGGCGAATCGCCCCGCGCCCGTGACCTCCTGGCCGCCGCCCTCACCCTGTGGCCACGCTTCGCCGTGCTGACAGCCCTCAACACGCTGCTGATCCTGCTGGGTATCTCGCTGTACCTGCTGCCGGGCCTGTGGCTGATGGTGACGCTGGCATTCAGCGAATACCTGCTGGTGCTCAGGGGCCTGGCGCCCCTGGCGGCGATGAAGCAAAGCCTGCGCATGAGCCGCGGTCGCTTCTGGCGGATCCTGTTGTGCATTCTTGGCGTGATGGGCCCGCTGTGGCTGCTCAAGGGGGCCAGCGTCTCGGTGTATCCGCCACCGCAGAACCCCTGGGTCACCTTGCTGATCGACAGCGTCCATAGCTTCCTGCAGCTGTTCACCAGTGTGGTGCTGTTCCGGATGTTCATGCTGATCGAAGAAAAAACCGACAACTCGTGACAGGTGCCATGCAGGTATCGGGGTTGGGCCTGGGAAGCGCTCTCGGTTATGCTCGGGATCACTTTTGCGTACCGCCCAAAGCCGAGCCATGACCCGTTTACTGCGCTACACCCTGCTGGGCCTGCTGTCGATCCTCTGCCTGGCCGCCCTGTCGATCTACAGCCTGACCTGGCGTCCGCAGGACCGGGAAACCCTGCCGGTCAGCTGCACTGCCAATGCGGCGCCGCTGATGCCCGGCCAGGCCTTGAAGGTGATGACCTGGAACGTCCAGTTCCTGGCGGGCAAACGCTATGTGTTCTGGAACGACCTGGCCCGGGGCGACGATGAAAGCCCGACCCTGGAAGACATGGCCTTCAGCCTCGATGAAGTGGCACGTGTCATCCGCGACGAGCAGCCGGACATTGTCCTGCTCCAGGAGCTGGACAACGGCGCCAAGGCCAGCGACTACCAGAACCAGTTCAAGTTGCTGCAAGAGCGGCTCGCCGATCTCTATCCATGCAGCACCAGCGCCTTCGACTGGAAAGCCGACTTCATCCCCAACCCGCGGATCTTCGGCAGCGTCGGCCGGCAACTGGCGACGCTCAGTCGCTACCGCATCGACCACGCCGAACGGGTGCAACTGCCCGTTGCCAACGCCAATGTCGTCAGCCGCCAGTTCCAACCCAAAAATGCCTTGCTCATGAGCTACCTGCCACTCAACGGTGGCGGTCAGTTGGCAGTGCTCAACACCCATCTGGAACGGGCTGACGAGTCGGATGAAACCCTGCCCAAGCAGGTCGCGGCCGTGGCCAGGGCCCTGGACAGGCTCGAATCGGCAGGCACGCCCTGGATGATCGGCGGCGACTTCAACCTCCTGCCCCTGGGCCAGTACCTGCGCCTGCCGGTCGAACAACGCACGCCCTATTCCGCAGACAGCTCGCTGCATCTGCTATGGGACAAATACCCGATGATTCCCACCAACAACGAGGCCAGCGGCATCGACCGCAAGCACTGGCTGACCCACTATCCGAACGACCCCGGCCTCAACGGCCCCGACCGCACCGTCGACTACCTGTTCTACAGCCCGCAGATCAAGCGGGTCGCAGCCAGGGTGCGGCAGGACGATACCTTGCGCATTTCCGACCATCTGCCGGTGATTGCACGGTTCCTGCTGCCGGCATCGCCTTGACCCAGGCCGCATCGCCGCCACAACTGGACCTGCGCCGGGGTCAGCTCACTTGCGCGGCTTGACCCGTGCCGTTGCTTCGGCCACCAACGGATCATCCGGCCAGTAATGCTTGGGGTAGCGCCCCTTCAAGTCCTTCTTCACTTCGACATAGGTGCTGCGCCAGAAGTTGGCCAGGTCCTGGGTCACCTGCACCGGCCGCCGTGCCGGCGACAGCAGGTGCAGCTTGACCACCTGGCGTCCGCCGGCGATGCGCGGGGTATCGGCCAGGCCGAAGAGCTCCTGCAAGCGCACCGCCAGGATGGGTGGATGCTCACTGTAGTCCAGGCGAATCGACGAGCCCGAGGGCACGCTCAAGTGATGGGGAGCCTGCTCGTCCAGGCGCTGCGGCAATGGCCAGGGCAGCAGGTTGTGAACGATGCTGGACAAATCCAGGTTGGCGAAATGACTGAGGCGCGAGACTCGCCCCAGATAGGGCATCAACCAGTGTTCGAGGCTGTCCAGCAACGCCCGGTCGCTGACATCGGGCCATTCGCTTTCGCCCTTGGCGTCCAGGTCGAGCCGACGCAGCAGCGCAACCCGCGCCTGCCATTGTCGCAGCTCCGGGGTCCAGGGCAGCAGCTCCAGGCCCTTGCGCCGAACCAGGTTCACCAGCGCCTGGCTGCGCGCCGATTCGTCCAGGCCGGTCAGCGGTTCGCGGCTGAGGACCAGCTCACCGACCTTGCGCTGGCGCTCGGCCCGCAACACGCCTTCGCGTTCATCCCAGTCCAGTTGATCCACCGTGCGAACCTGCTCGGCCAGCACCGAATCGAACAGCGTCGGGTCGAAATCCGTCGCCAGATAGATGCGCTCCTCCCGCTGGCCCTGGCGGCTGCCGAGGTCGGCGATCACCAGCCACGGTTGCTTCATCAGGCTGTCAGCCTCGGCAAACAGCGCGGCACGGCCGTTGGCCAGGCGATATTCCGCACCACCGGGCCGCCGCTGCTGGGCGACGCGATCCGGATAGGCCAACGCCAGCAGCGCACCGAGCCAGCGCGGATGATCGGGGTCGGCTACGGCCTCTTCGGCCTTGCCCCGCAGATAGCCGCGATATTGCCGGGCCAGTTGCCGCGCCCGTTGCACCCCGCCCTGGGCGCCGCGTGCCGCACGCTCTTCGCCGGACAACAGGGCCAGGCGACTGTGCAGGTCGGCGCCGGCGCCCCGGAGAATGTCTCGCTCACCCAACAGCGCCGCGACGTTGCACGCCATCTCCGCCAGCCCCAAGGCCTGGCCGCGCAGCAGCAGATGGGCAATGCGTGGATGGGCCGGCAACTCGGCCATGGCCTGGCCATGGCGCGTCAGTTGCTCGCCTTCCAGGGCGCCCAGGCGTTGCAGCAGGTCCTGGGCCTGGGCGTATGCGGCGGCAGGCGGGACGTCGAGCCAGACCAGCTGTTGCGGCGCCACGCCCCAGCGTCCCAATTGCAAGGCCAGCCCGGCCAGATCCGCCGAAAGAATCTCGGCGCTGCCGTAGGCCGCCAGTTGTTCGTGCTGGTCCTCGGACCACAAGCGGTAGCACACCCCCGGCTCCAGCCGCCCGGCGCGACCGGCCCGCTGGGTGGCGCTGGCCCGGGAGATACGCTGGGTGTCGAGGCGGGTCATGCCGCTGCCCGGGTCGAAACGTGGCACTCGGGCCAGTCCGGCATCGATCACCACCCGCACGCCGTCGATGGTCAGGCTGGTTTCCGCGATATTGGTGGCCAGCACCACTTTGCGTCGGCCCGCTGGCGCGGGGTCGATGGCGGCGCGCTGGGCCGCCAGGTCCAATTCGCCATGCAGCGGGCACAGCAGCACATCGCCGCTCTCGCCCAAGGCATCGGCCAATTGCTGATGGACGCGGCGGATCTCCGCTTGCCCAGGCAAAAACACCAGCACGCTGCCCGTTTCATCGTGCAGGGCTTGCAGCACTGTCTGCACCAGCCGCGGCTCGATGAATTCGCCGGGCTGGAACGGACGGCCCCAACGCACCGTCACGGGAAACATCCGCCCCTGGCTGCGCAGGATCGGCGCGCTATCCAGCAGCCCGGCCAGGCGCTCGCCTTCGAGGGTGGCGGACATCAGCAGGATCTTCAGCGGCTGCTCTTCGCGAAACAGCTCCCGGCCGTTGAGGCTCAAGGCCAGGGCCAGGTCGGCATCGAGGCTGCGTTCATGAAACTCATCGAAAATCAGCAAGCCCACGCCTTCCAGCGCCGGATCGTCCTGCAGGCGGCGGGTGAGGATGCCTTCGGTGACCACTTCGATACGGGTTTTCGGGCCTACCTTGCTGTCCAGGCGAATCCGGTAGCCCACCGTTTCACCGACCTTTTCCCCCAGTTCGCTGGCCAGCCGCTCGGCCGCCGCCCGGGCCGCCAGGCGCCGGGGTTCGAGCATCAGGATGGTCTGTCCGGCCAGCCAGGGCTCGTTCAGCAAGGCCAGGGGAACGCGGGTGGTTTTACCGGCACCGGGCGGTGCTTCGAGCACGGCTTCGTGGCGCGATGCCAAGGCTTGGCGCAGGGCGGGTAAAACTTCATCAATCGGCAAAAAAATCATGCGGGTGGCCTGTACGGTTAATTCAAGTGCTCAACTTCGAGTGCCAAGGCTTGTCAGGCAAGGCGCATGACGACTCGTAGCCCGCTACGGCGAGGATTGGCAACGCAGCCTGGCAAGTTCTGGCGCCGAAGTTGAGTGCACAAATTAGCCACACAGGCCACTAGCTCCAGAACGGAGGGCCGAGTATAACGGCGAACTGTTTCGCGTGGTCTGGACTCCAACCAGCAACGCCTTTACCTGCTCGGGAGATTGTTATGCGTATGCCATTTCGCGTGATCGGCGGCGTCCTGGTCGCCACCCTGCTGACCCAGCTCAGTGCCTGCGGCTCGATCTTCTATCCCGATCGCCGTGGACAGATCGATGGCAAGATCGACCCGGCCATCGCCGCCCTCGATGCCGTCGGCCTGCTGTTCTACATTATTCCCGGCCTGATCGCGTTCGCCGTGGACTTTGCCACCGGCGCCATCTACTTCGAACCGGGCAAGAGCGCCCAGATCGCCCCGGAGAAACTCAAGCCGGCCATCAACGCCGACGGCAGTGTCGACAACCATAAGCTGCAAGCGATCCTGGAAAGCGAACTGGGCCGCAGCTTCCCGCTGGACGATCCACGGCTGATCCAGCACAAGGGCAGCGCCCAGCAACTGGCTGCCTTCGGCCTCAAGCCTGCCGCATGAAGGGCGCCGCCGAAGGAACGAGCGCGTCATGACTACCAGCACCGAGCATGCCCGTTTGCTGCGCCTGGCCACCCGCGCCTCGGTGGCCGTGGCGTTGATCCTGATCGTCGCCAAGGCCCTGGCCTGGTGGTTGAGCGGGTCGGTGAGCATGCTCGCCGGCCTGACCGACTCGGCGCTGGACGGTGTCACCTCACTGCTCAACCTGTTGGCGGTGCATTACGCCCTGCGCCCCGCCGACGACGACCACCGCTACGGGCACGGCAAGGCCGAGTCCCTGGCCGGCATGGCCCAGGCGCTGTTCATCGGGGGCAGTGCCGTGCTCATCGCGCTGCAGGCGTTCGAACGCATGAAAGCGCCGGTCCCGGTGGATGCGCCCTGGCTGAGTGTCGGTGTGATCGTGTTTTCGTTGGTGCTGACCCTGGCGCTGCTGGCGTTGCAGCATCGAGTCATCCGTGCCACTGGCTCCAACGCGGTGCGTGCCGACTCGCTGCATTACCGCTCCGACCTGTTGCTCAATGGCAGCATCCTGGTAGCACTGGTGCTGGCCGGGCTCGGCTGGTTCCAGGTCGATGCGTGGTTCGGCCTGGGCATCGCCGCGTACATTCTGTGGAGCGCCGTGCAGATCGCCCGGGAAAGCTTCGCGGTGCTGATGGACGAGGAACTGCCGCCCGATGTCAGCCAGCATATGCTGGAACTGGCTTGCGCCGTGCCGGGCGTGCTCGGTGCCCATGACCTGCGTACGCGAATCTCCGGCAACCACTGGTTCGTGCAGTTGCACCTGGAGTTACCAGGGGACCTGACCCTGTCCGTGGCCCATGGCCTCAGCGACCAGGCCGCCGACGCCATCCACCAGGCCTATCCGAAGGCAGAAGTGTTGGTCCATGCCGATCCGTCGGAAGTGGTGAAGCACACCAGCGCTTGATGCCGGACACAGAAGCAGGTGTCGACGCTGATTCGGTTGTGGGTATCAGTAAGTCACCTGATACCCACGGCTGCTCAAGCAACCACCCTGGGCCTGGCGATAGGTCTGTACCACTTCCGGTGCCGGCGGGTAGGTGTAGTTGCGCGGGTCGAAGCCGCTCTGCTGCACTGCCCAGCGATAGCACTCGTAGCCATCCTGGTTGACCTGTTCGGGGGACTGGCCGTTGGCCGGATAAGCCAACACGTCGAAACCGTTGCCTTGGGGCTGCGGCTGCGGGTTGGCCACCGGCGCGTCGACCACCACATAATCCCGGGTGTTGGCTTCATAGATGTAATAGGCCCCGGCAGCGAGGAAAAACAGCGAACTGCCGATCCACACTTCCCGGGCGTAATCGGGCAGATAACGGGTACGAATGCCTCGTGGCGGCTGCACCACGACGTAGCGCGGCCCCTGGGGTCGATACCAGTAGCCACCCGAATAGAAATAATCCTCGCCGCGATAGGGCACGCGATAGTGACGGTCCGGAAAACGGTCGATCACATACCCGGGACGATACTGCGGCCCTGGGCCCCAGCCGTTGCCATGCCCGTCCGGTCTACCGGCCCAGTGCGGATCGGGACGGCTGTCATGGCCAGGTCGCGACCCATTGGCCGGGTAACCCTCGCTGCGGCGCGGAATATCGCGGTAGTAACCCGGCTGCGGCTCCCGGGTCTGGGTCACGCTGTCGGGACGGCCCTGGATCGGCAGGTTGTTGCCGGGTTGCTGCTGCGGCGGGCGACCGTAGGCGTTGGGATCGTAAGGTGGACGAACGTCCTGCTGCCCACTGGGGTACTGCGGCTGGACCTCGAACTGCCGACTGTTATCGCCACGAATGATCTCGTTGCCTTGGGGCCGGGGCTGGCCTGGGTAACCCTGCGGGCCGCCACGATTCTGCTGATCGTCGGCCATTCCCTGCGCACTGACACTTGCCCACAACAGACCAACACCTGCCAAACGCCAGATGCGCGACTTCATGAAATTCCTCACACGGGTTCAGGGCCTGAACATGAGACTGGAAAAGCCCAGGCCGGTTCTGCACAGATTATCAGCCCCGGGGCTTATTTCGCAGGCATAAAAAAGGGAGGCCCGTCGGCCTCCCCTTGTGAATTTTGTCCGTGCTCGACGCTTTTGACGTCGGCTCACCTCACGCCGTCTTCTGGACAGTGTGCAGCTCGGGGGCCTGCCGGCACCGGTGGGTGCCGCGACCGCAGCCGGCCTGATTCGGCGGGCTGCACTGGACTGTTTGTCCGAGCAGTGATCTTGGTGATAAGGATAGGCTTCACGGGCCGACAGATGATTGCGAAGATTGCTGCTTTAAACATCACTTGCGCAATTTTTAACCCCAGAGAGATAATCTGCCGCAATTATCAAGATAAAGGCCCGACCGATGAGCAAACTCGACCGTTACGACCTGAGCATATTGGCGGAATTGCAGCGCGATGCGCGGATCTCCAACCAGGAACTGGCCGAGCGCATCGGTCTGTCGCCCTCCCCTTGCTCGCGACGAGTCAAGCAGCTGGAAGACGACGGTTATATTTCACGCCAGGTCGCCCTGCTCGATCGCAAGATGCTCGGCCTGAGCCTGACGGCCTATGTGCTGATCGGCATGGATCGCCACACGCCCGAGCGTTTCGAGAATTTCGAGGCGGCCATCCGCAACCTGCCGCAGGTCCTGGAATGCAGCCTGGTGACCGGCATGGACGCGGACTACCAGCTCAAGGTGGTGGTACCGGACATGGACCATTACCAAAAGCTGCTGCTGGGACACCTGACCCGGATCGACGGCGTGACCAGCGTGCGTTCGAGCTTCGTACTGAACCAGGTGCTCAACAGCACCGAGTTGCCGTTGACTCACCTGCGTAACTGAATATCCCCATGAAATCCTGAGCAAGCGATGGCGGTGGACCGGCCAAATCACTGACAGCGGTAATGCCGCCATCGCGAGCAAGCTCGCTCCCACAGGGGGGCCGGGCGCATGGATATTGCGCTTGTCATAAATCCAACGTGGGAGCGAGCTTGCTCGCGATCGCGTCAGCCCAGGCGATGAATAGCTGCGACACACCGCCGCAGGCCAATCCCCCGCGCTTGCACCATGCCGTATACTCGCCGCGCCTTTTCAACCCCGCCCACGCCGGAGTGTTTCGATGGATCCTGCCGTTTTCGAAGAGTGGATGATGACTGGCCTGGTCAGCATCCTGATCATTTTCATGGGTTTCATCGTCTGGGACCTGGCCAAGAAATCCAAGGCCGGACGCTTCGGCTCGTTCATCCTGTTCTTCGTGCTGGGCCTTGGCGTGGCAGCGTTCATCATCAAGAGCGTGGTGATCGGCCTGATCGAATCCGGGACGCTATAAGCGCGCCGGCACTTCCTTCCACTGGCCCTGGTCGAGCCCTTCGATCGTCCAGTCGCCGATCCTGACCCGCACCAGGCGCAACGTCGGCAAGCCCACCGCAGCGGTCATGCGCCGGACCTGGCGGTTGCGCCCCTCGCGAATCACCAATTCCAGCCAGCTCGTAGGCACGCTCTTGCGAAAGCGCACGGGTGGGTTGCGTGGCCACAGCTGCGGCTCATCCAACTGCCGCGCCTCGGCCGGCAAGGTCATGCCGTCGTTCAACTCCACGCCATCGCGCAGACGCTGCAACTGCCCGGCACTCGGCTCGCCTTCCACCTGCACCCAATAGGTCTTGGCCAGCTTATGCCTAGGGTCGGCAATGCGCGCCTGCAATTGCCCATCGTTGGTGAGCAGCAGCAACCCTTCACTGTCGCGATCCAATCGCCCGGCCGGATAAATGCCCGGTATGTCGATGAAATCCTTGAGCGTCGCCCGCCCCTGGCCATCGCTGAACTGGGTCAGCACATCGAAGGGTTTGTTGAACAGGATCAGCTTCGGCTCCGCCGGCGGGGGCTTGGCCACGCGGCGCGGCGCGGTTGCCTGTGGCTTCGCGCCGGGACGACGGGAAGCGGGACGAGGAGAACGGGACATAGTGGCACGGCATCTAGCGATCAGGGCCGCCAATGCTAGTGGCCCGACCGCTAAATAACCACCGTCACATCAGCGGAACGGAGGCTCGTCGAAGCTGCGCAGCTTGCGGGAGTGCAAGGAGTTCAGCTCGGTGCGCAGCAGGTCCAGCGCGGCGATGCCGATCTTCAGGTGCTGGTTGACCGCCCGTTCATAGAACGCGTTGGCCGAACCGGGCAGCTTGATCTCGCTGTGCAGCGGCTTGTCCGAAACGCACAGCAACGTGCCATACGGCACCCGCAGGCGATAACCCTGGGCCGCGATGGTGCCGCTCTCCATATCCACCGCCACGGCGCGAGACAGGTTGATCAACGGACGTTCCTGGGCCCAGCGCAGTTCCCAGTTGCGGTCATCGTAGGTCAGTACCGTGCCGGTACGCAGGCGCTTCTTCAGCTCGTCGCCCTTCTCGCCGGTGATATTCGCCGCGGCCTGCTGGAGCGCCAGTTGCACTTCCGCCAGGGCCGGAATCGGAATGTTTGGCGGTACCACCCGGTCGAGGATGCCATCGCGGCGCATGTAGGCGTGGGCCAGGACATAGTCGCCGATGGTCTGGGACTGCCGCAGGCCGCCGCAGTGACCGATCATCAGCCAGCAATGCGGTCGCAGTACCGCCAGGTGGTCGGTAATGTTCTTGGCGTTGGACGGACCCACCCCGATGTTCACCAGGGTCACGCCATGGCCGTCGCTGGCCTGCAGGTGATAGGCCGGCATCTGGTAGCGGTGCCAGACCACGCCGGCGGCGATGGCCGAGGCTTCGCCGTGGTCCATGTTCTTGTCGATGATCACGTTGCCCGGCAGGACCATACGCACGAAACGCGGATCGCTGCGCAACTGCTCCAGGCCGTGGACGATGAACTGGTCGACATAGCGGTGATAGTTGGTCAGCAGGATCCAAGGTTGCACATGGCGCCAGTCGCTACCGGTGTAGTGCACCAGTCGGCGCAGGGAGAAGTCCACGCGGGCGGCATCGAACAGCGCCAGGGGCAGCGGGTCGGTATTTTCCCAGTCATAGAGCCCGTCGGCGATGCCGTCGGTGGCGGCCGACAGGTCTGTGCTGGGGAAAACCCGCGCCAGCACCGCTGCCGTCACGCCGGAGCCGGCCAGTTCGTCACCCTGCTCGACCACGTACGGGTACGGGATGTTCTGTTCGCTGACACCCACTTCCACGGTGACGGTAAAGTCATGCATCAGCGGGACGAGCTGTTCCAGCAGGTATTTACGGAACGCGGCAGGGTGGGTAACGGTGACGCAATAAGTGCCCGGCAGCTGGACCTTGGCGTAGGCCCGGGTGGTTTGTGGGACTTCGCCGTGGCAATGGTAGGTCAGGCGCAGGGCGGGATAGCGAAACAAGGCCCGCTGCTCGGCATCCGGTTCGATTCGATCCTTGAGGTAACGCATGAGCGCCTGGTTCAGCGCGGTGGTCGCACGCTCGTGCAGTGCCGCGAGCCGGTCTACGGCTTGCTCGGCGGTTTGAACGACAATAAACGCTTCGGTCACGATCAGCTTCCTGTGTTCTGACTTGCAGGCCTTCATCTTGCCTGCATCGCCGCCCGACGGGAACAGTGGCGTATTGGCGCGCTCGATCATTCACCCACAATTGATCTTCAGCCCCTGTGGAGGCCAGCTTGATCGCTCCCACAGGGAGAGGTGGTGTTTCTAAAAGCCATGCGGAGTCGAGCGCGCCACGATCGCCTCGACATTCAACCCCCGAGGCAGGGCTCCATACGCCCGGCCGGTCGAACCCAGGCGACTTGCGATGAAGGCATCGCTGACCTCGCTGTTCCCCGCCTCCAGCAACAGCCTGGCTTGCAGGCCCACGGCGATGTCTTCGGTCAACTGCCGGGCGCGGTACTGGATGTCGTCGGTGTCCTTGAACGCCGTGTGCAGTCCCTCGATATGGGCGGCCAGGCGTTTGTCGCCGTGGCCGTCGCCCAGTTCGCTGAACAGCACTTCCAGCACCCCCGGCTCCTTGGACAGGGCCCGCAATACATCCAGGCATTGCACGTTGCCGGAGCCTTCCCATGTCGAGTTGACCGGCGCTTCCCGGTACAGGCGCGGCAGGATGCTGTCTTCCACGTAACCGGCACCGCCCATGCATTCGGCGGCCTCGTTGATCATCCCGGGGGCGCGCTTGCAGATCCAGTATTTGCCCACCGCCGTCACCAGCCGGGCGAACCTGGCCTCGTGCTCGTCACTCAAGTGATCCAGCGCCCGGCCCATGCGCAGGCTCAGGGCCAGGGCGGCCTCGTTTTCCAGGGCGAGGTCGGCCAGGACGTTCTGCATCAGCGGCTGCTCGCTCAGCAACCGGCCGCCGACCTGGCGGTGCGCGCAATGATGGCTGGCCTGGGTCAGGGCCTGGCGCATCAGGGCGCTGGAACCGACCATGCAATCGAAGCGTGTCATGGCAACCATCTCGATGATGGTCGGTACCCCCCGCCCCTCTTCGCCCATCATCCAGGCCAGGGCCCCACGGAACTCGACTTCGCTGGAGGCATTGGAACAATTGCCCAGCTTGTTCTTCAACCGCTGAATGTAGAACTGATTGCGGGTGTCGTCCGGGCGGTGGCGCGGCAGCAGGAAACAGCTCAACCCCTTGTCGGTCTGGGCCAGGGTCAGGAAGGCATCGCACATCGGTGCCGAACAGAACCATTTGTGACCCACCAGCTCATAGGCCTGCCCCGGACCGCTGGCGCCCACCGGATAGGCCTTGGTGGTGTTGGCGCGCACATCGGTGCCGCCCTGTTTCTCGGTCATCGCCATGCCAAGGGTGACCCCGGCCTTGTGCGCCATGCCGACATTGCGCGGGTCGTATTCGGTGGCGAGCACTTTCGGCAGCCAGCGCTCGGCCAGGTCCGGTTGCAGGCGCAACGCCGGCACGCTGGCGAAGGTCATGGTCAACGGGCAACCGGTGCCCGCTTCGGCCTGGCTATGCAGGTAGGTCATCGAAGCCCGGGCGACGTGGGCACCGGGTTGCGGATGGGCCCAAGGCAGACTGGGCAGGCCATGCTCGATGGCGGTGCGCATCAACTGATGGTAGGCGGGATGGAATTCCACCAGGTCGATGCGGTGGCCATAACGGTCATGGCTGGAAAACACCGGCTTGTTCTGGTTGGCCAGGAAGCCCGCCTCCATCAACGGCCCACCGGCCAGCGCGCCGTACTCATCGATCCGCGCCTGTGCCCAGCCAGCGCCAAAACGCTGCGACCACTGTTGCAGCGGCAGGTCGATGCGATACAGGTTGGCACCGTCCAGGGAGGGGGGCTGATTGGTGACGTCGTGGGTTTCGGCGAACTGGTGCAGGTTCATGACGGGGCTCCTCGGTCGGCCAGCAGACCTTCAGTTAAGCACCGCCTCCAGGCCGAACAAAGTGTCATACCTGCCTAAATATCGGCGCTTTCACCCTGCTTAGGACAAAGCACCCGCCGTTGCAGGATCGTCTGCAACACCTCGAATTTCACCGGTTTGCTCAGGTAATCGATCAAAGAACCCGAGGGACAGAAAGGCTGCTCCAGGGAGGGACTGACCACCAGCACCGGCACATCTTCACACCCGGCCAGGGTACGGATCTGGCAGCAGACCGCCGCCCCGTCCAGCGGGGTCGACTGGCAGTCGAGCAACACCGCATCGAAACTGTCTTGCTGCAACAGTTCCAGTGCCGCATGCCCGTTGTCGACCGTACGCACCCGATAGCCAAGCTTGAGCAACATGCCGCGCATGACCAACTGATCGACGCTATTGTCATCGGCCAACAGCACCGTGCAGTCCTGGGGCCGGCGAGCGCCCTGCCGAGCGCCGAACGAAAACGGCGTGGGCACGGACACGGGCAGTGCCGTCTCGAATTCGACGTCCAGCTGGAAACGGCTGCCACGGCCGGGCTCGGAGGTATGGGTCAAACGGCCACCGAGCAACTCCACCAGTTGCCGGCAAATCGCCAGGCCGACGCCGAGACCACCGAACTCACGGGTCATCGAGCCGTCGAGCTGGAAGAACCGCTGGTACAACGTCGCCTCGCCCAGGTCGGTGAAGCCGATGCCGGTATCGATCACGGCGAAGGACAGCGCCCATCGATCGAGCGCCGTTGGCCTGCCACTGACTCGCAGCGCAAGCCCCCCCACCCGGGTGAACTTGATGGCATTGTCCAACAGGCACTCCAGGCATTGCGCCAGCTTGCCGCTGTCCCCCAGCAGGCGATCCGCCACGCCGGATGCCACGTCAACCTTGAAATCCAGCCCCTTGGCCCCGGCATTGCTGCCGAACTGCACCTGCAGGGCATCGATCATCCCGCGAAGGCTGAACGGTGCCGGCGAAACCTTGAGCTTGCCCGCCTGCAACTCGGTGAGGGTGAGCATACCGTTGACCATACGCATCATGTCCCGCGCCGAACCGGCGGCGGTCTGCTGGTACTGGATCAGCTCCTCCCCCATTTCGACGGTTTCCATCAGCTCCAGGGAACCGATCACACCATTCATGGGGGTACGCAGCTCGTGGGTCAGGGTGGCGAGGAATTCGTCCTTGAGCTTGTTGCCCTGGACCAACTGCTGGTTGAGCATTTCCAGTTTCTGCCCGGCGTCGAACAGCGTCTGGGCCTGCTGTTCACGCATGGCGTTGATGCGGTCGGCCAGGGCCAGGGACAACAGCGCCACCTCGATGGCCGAGCCGATCTGGCTGGCGTACATGGTCAGGAAGACGTTCGGCAGGTAGCCGAGCACCATCATCGTGTTGACGATGCCCCCCACCAAGAACGCCGACCAGGCGATGATGAAGTAACGAGCCACCCGCAACCCGCGCCACCAGGCGAACAACCCGGCGGCAAAGATCACCACGGTGAAGACCAGCGCCAGTAGTGTCGCCAGACGCAGTGCCAGGGCGTAGCTGGTCATCAAAGACAGGCCGATCACCACGGCGCTGTAGGCGATCAAGGCCAGCAACAGCCGGTCCATCCAGCGGCAGTACTGGGTGGTCTGCAGGAAGCTGCGGGCGAACTGGCTGCCGAACAGTCCTGCGCAACCGATGAAGAACGGCGTCGCGGCGTTGGCCCACCAGGGGCTGTCCGGCCAGAAGAACTCCACCGCCGCGCCGTTGACCGACAACTGATAGAGGCCGAACGAAGCGATGTAGACGATGTAATAGAGGTAGCTGGTGTCTCGCACGCTCAGGTAGATGAACAGGTTGTAGACCAGCATCCCCAGCAACACGCCATAGATGGTCCCTAACACATACAGGCGCACCGGTTGCTGTTCGAGGTAAGCGGTGCTGGACCACAGCGTCAGCGGCGCCTGGATCGACCCCTCGCTCTGCAGGCGCAGATACACGGTCTGGCGCTGGTCGGGCTTGAAGTCCAGGCTGAAGACATAATTGTTCTGGCGAATTTCCCGGGCGGCGAACGGCAGCGCATCGCCGGTCCGGCGAACCAGGCGATACGCTCCCGTGGCGTCCGGCAGGTACAGGTCGAGGTGGTCCAGCGGCGGATACGCCAGCTCCAGCAGCCAGGTGCGCTGGGCCTGGGGATTCTCGGGACGGTAGTGCAGGTCGATTTTCAGCCAGAACGCCGACCGTGAATAACCGGCGTTGAGGGTGTCCTTGCCATGGGGCTTGAAGCCACCGGTTGCGGCCTGGGCCATGACATCGTCGAGGGTGGCCGTGCCGTTGACGTCTTCGAAAACCTGCATGGCCTGACCCAGGGACAGGCGTTGGGTGAACTCATTGAATTCGAGGGCGCTCGCCAAGGGGGGCAAGCACAGCAGCAACATCAGCAAATAGCGCATTTAAGCCCCAGCGTGGCCTGTCCGGTTGAGTCAGGAAGCCCCCCATTCCCTGAGTAGACGTAAAACCGGCATTACCTGTTATGTGTTGGATCCATCTTTAGCATAGCCGCTGATGGCCAATCTGCACCATTGAAATTTTTCCACCAGAACGCTCTAGAACGGGCGTTTCAGCGCAATGCATTGAGCTAGAGCTGTTGCTTTGGTCAGATTGCGATGCGCCCCTGCAGCCAGGCTCGAGGGTGGCGAGGGGACTTTAGCGTTTCGCCAGGCTCTGTACGAAAAGTCTTGAGACGAAGGTCAGGCAGTGCGGGGCAGTTTTCAACGCAGCATGAACAGGCATCAAGGCTTTTCGTACAGGGCCTTGGATCCCTCGCCACACATAAATCCTGCCTGCAGCTGTTTCCCCTGCTACAGGCGTGCGCCGATCGAATGGGTTTGGTGGTAAGCTCGCGCACCATGAATATCTACAGCTCTCGCCCCGTTGTCCTCTGTCTCTCCGGCCACGACCCCAGTGGGGGGGCCGGCCTGCAGGCAGATATCGAAGCCTTGCTCGCCCAGGGTTGTCACGCCGCTGCGGCGGTTACCGCGCTGACCGTGCAAGACACGGTGAACGTGAGCGATTTCCGCGTACTCGACCGGGAGTGGGTCCTGGCGCAAGCCAATGCCGTGCTCAACGATTCGTCGGTGGCGGCAGTCAAGCTGGGCATGCTCGGCTCGCTGGAAATGGTCGACACCGTGGTCGAGCTGCTCCAGGCGCATCCGCATTTGCCGACGGTCTGCGACCCGGTGCTGCGCGCCGGCGGCGGTGGTCGCCTGGGCAAGGATGAAGTCGGCTACGCCATGCGCGAACGCCTGTTGCCCTTGTCGATCATTGCCACCCCCAATCTGCCCGAAGCCCGCATCCTCGCCGAACTGCCCGAGGGCAGCGCGGATGAATGCGCCGAAAAACTGCTGCCCTTCGTCAAGCACCTGTTGATCACCGGCGGTCATGGCGACGAACATGAAGTTCACAATCGCCTGTATAGCCGGGACGGTCGTCGCGAAACCTTTACCTGCCAGCGCCTGCCCGGCAGCTACCATGGCTCCGGCTGCACCCTGGCCAGCGCCCTGGCCGGCCGACTGGCCCAGGGCGAACAGCTTGCCAGCGCCGTGAAGACAGCCCTGGACTACACCTGGCGCACCTTGCGCGATGCCGAACAGCTGGGCAAAGGCCAGTTCGTGCCGCGTCGCCTGCCGCTGGATTTCTGCTCCTAGCACCGGAGGCCTGCTGCATGAAACTACGTGGCCTTTACGCCATCACCGATAGCCAGTTACTGGCCGGCAAGTTCCTCGCCTATGTCGAAGCGGCACTGGAAGGTGGCGTCACCCTGCTGCAATACCGCGACAAGAGCAGCGACGAAGCACGGCGCCTGCGCGAAGCCGAAGCGCTGCGCAACCTGTGCGAACGCTACAAGACCCAGCTGATCATCAACGACGATGCCGAGCTGGCTGCGCGCCTGGGCGTCGGCGTGCACCTGGGACAGACCGATGGCCCGCTGGCACCGGTGCGGGCGCTGCTCGGGCGCAAGGCGATCATCGGCTCCACCTGCCATTCCAGCCTGGAGCTGGCCGAACAGGCGGCCAGCGAGGGTGCCAGCTATGTCGCCTTCGGACGCTTCTTCAACTCCAACACCAAGCCCGGCGCGCCCAGCGCAAACCTTGAACTGCTCGAACAGGCCCGCGTCAAACTGCATATCCCGGTATGCGCCATTGGCGGCATCACCCTGGACAATGCCGCCCCGCTGGTGGCCCACGGTGTCGACCTGCTCGCCGTGGTCCACGGCCTGTTCGGCGCCGACAGCACCGCCGAGGTGACGCGCCGCGCCCGCGCCTTCAACAGCCTGTTGCACATCAACTGATTCCGATTTCGAGAGACCGACCATGTCCCGTTCCGAAACCCTGTTTGCCAACGCCCAGAAACATATCCCCGGCGGCGTGAACTCCCCCGTCCGTGCATTCAAGAGCGTCGGCGGCACCCCGCTGTTCTTCAAGCACGCCGAAGGCGCATATGTCACCGACGAAGACGACAAGCGCTACGTGGACTACGTGGGCTCGTGGGGCCCGATGATCCTCGGGCACAGCCATCCGGACGTGCTGGATGCCGTACGCCGGCAACTGGAGCACGGCCTGTCCTACGGTGCCCCGACCGCGATGGAAACCGAGATGGCCGACCTGGTCTGCTCCATCGTGCCGTCCATGGAGATGGTGCGCATGGTCAGCTCCGGCACCGAGGCGACCATGAGCGCCATCCGCCTGGCCCGCGGCTACACCGGTCGCGACAGCATCATCAAGTTCGAAGGCTGCTACCACGGCCATTCCGACAGCCTGCTGGTCAAGGCCGGTTCCGGCGCGTTGACCCAAGGCGTGCCCAGCTCGGCCGGCGTGCCGGCGGCATTCGCCAAACACACCCTGACCCTGCCGTTCAACGATCTGGAAGAAGTCGAGAAGATGCTCGGCGAAGTCGGCCAGGAAGTGGCGTGCATCATCGTCGAGCCGGTGGCCGGCAACATGAACTGCGTTCCGCCGGCCCCCGGTTTCCTCGAAGGCTTGCGCAGCCTGTGTGACCAACATGGCGTGGTGCTGATCTTCGATGAAGTGATGACCGGTTTTCGCGTGTCCCTCGGCGGAGCCCAGGCCCATTACGGCGTGACTCCGGACCTGAGCACCTTCGGCAAGATCATCGGCGGTGGCATGCCAGTGGGCTGCTTCGGCGGCAAGCGCGCCATCATGGAATGCATCGCGCCGCTGGGCCCGGTCTACCAGGCCGGCACTCTGTCGGGCAACCCGCTGGCCATGGCCGCCGGCCTGACCACCTTGCGCCTGATCAGCCGCCCCGGCTTCCACGCCGAGCTGACCGACTACACCACCCGCCTGCTCGACGGCCTGCAGATTCGTGCGGACGCCGCAGGCATCCCGTTCGTGACCACCCAGGCCGGCGGCATGTTCGGGCTGTACTTCAGCGGCGCAGATGACATCGTGACCTTCGAAGATGTCATGGCCAGCGATGCAGATCGCTTCAAGCGCTTCTTCCACCTGATGCTCGAAGGCGGCGTCTACCTGGCACCGAGCGCATTCGAAGCCGGCTTTACCTCCATCGCCCATGGCGAGGCCGAGCTGAAGATCACCCTCGATGCGGCCGAACGAGCCTTCGCTGCGCTGAAGTAAGCCTGTGGATAACTGACGCTGGCTGACACCAGCGTCAGTGATTGACGATAGCCCCCGGCCTCTTTTCCTACGCCTTTACCCCTGAAGCCGCCATTGATGCCCATCAGCAGCAGAAAAACGAGTAAAGACTTTGTAAGGATGGCCCTGCTTATTTCATAATGCGCGCTTATTGGATCCCCCGGAGGGTCCGCGCGCCCCTCAGAGGTAAGTCGATTCCCATGAACCGCACCGGCCGCACCCTTGCCCTGGGCTGCCTGTTGCTCCTTCAGCCCCTGCTGGCGAATGCACAGGCAGGCGGCAACTCGTTGTTGATCCCGGCGATGGGCCGTTGCACGCTCAACACCCAGCCACAAGATCTCGCACCGGCGCTCGACGCCTGTCGAAAAGCGGCGGACGCAGGCGATGCTCAAGCGCAATACGAGCTGGGTGAGTTCTACTACGACGGCAAGGCCGCGCCACGCGACCTCAAGCTGGCCCTCGACTATTTCGAAAAAGCCTCGCTGCAAGGCCATGCCCAGGCGCAGTTCAAGCTGGGCGGCATGTTCTTCCATGGCGAAGGCGTACCCGCCAATAACGTCCAGGCCTACATTGTCCTGAAGATGGCAGCGGTCAATGGCGCCGAAGAAGCCCTGGACACCGCCGACGAAGTCGCCGAGCAGATGCCCCGCGACGAGCTGGAAGTGGCAACCCAGGTGCTGGGACAGATCTTCCGCAAATACCTGATGGAATTGCAGAACGCCGACGGGCGCACGCCTTTTTCACCACTGCCCTGACTATTCTTCGGCCTTGATGGCCTCATCGCGAGCAAGCTCGCTCCCAAATGGGCTCTCTGTGCGCACAAGTTTGCGAGCATCGACAATCCAGCGTGGGAGCGAGCTTGCTCGCGATTGGGAGCACCTCGGTCTTGACTTACTTCTCGGGCATCGGCATCGGAAATGGCATCACGTTGCCAACCGTGCCACGGGCTTCGCTGATTTTCGGGGTGCCCAGGCGCTCCACCTCGTCGATACGCACGATCGAGTGCATCGGCACAAAACTGCGCACCACGCCTTCGAACTGTGCCTTGAGCTTTTCTTCACTCGGATCGACGACCACCTGCGTGCGCTCGCCGAAGACGAACTCTTCTACCTCCAGGAAGCCCCACAGATCGCTCTGGTAGATCTGCTTGGCGTACATCTCGAACACCTGGCCCTGGTTGAGGAAAATCACCTTGTAGATTGGAGCTTCACGTTTGGTCATGGCAGGCGAAACACATCGGCGGGTAAAAATGAGGGCGCGAACTATAGCATAGCCGTTGCTCGCACAGCGGTAGGAACCGGGGGACTTGTTCCCTATAATGCGCGGTTCTTTGAATCACGTGAGACCCAGGTCCATGGCCAAGAAGCTTTACATCGAAACCCACGGTTGCCAGATGAACGAGTACGACAGCTCGCGCATGGTGGATCTGCTGGGTGAGCACCAGGCCCTGGAAGTCACCGCGCGCGCTGAAGACGCGGACGTGATCCTGCTCAATACCTGCTCGATCCGCGAACGCGCCCAGGACCGGGTCTACTCCCAGCTCGGCCGCTGGCGCGAACTCAAACTGGCCAACCCGGAGATGGTCATCGCCGTGGGTGGCTGCGTGGCCAGCCAGGAAGGCGCGGCGATTCGTGACCGTGCGCCGTACGTTGACGTGGTTTTCGGCCCGCAGACCCTGCACCGCCTGCCGGAAATGATCGACGCGGCGCGCATCACCAAGCTGCCGCAGGTCGACGTCACATTCCCCGAGATCGAGAAATTCGACCACCTGCCCGAGCCCCGCATCGATGGCCCGAGCGCCTATGTCTCGGTCATGGAAGGTTGCAGCAAGTACTGCACTTTCTGCGTAGTGCCCTACACCCGGGGCGAAGAAGTCAGCCGGCCATTCGACGACGTGATCGCCGAGATCATCCATCTGGCGGAGAACGGCGTTCGAGAAGTCACGCTGCTGGGGCAGAACGTCAACGGTTATCGTGGCCTGACCCATGACGGCCGGCTCGCGGACCTCGCCGAACTGATCCGCGTGGTCGCGGCGGTGGACGGCATCGACCGTATTCGCTACACCACTTCGCACCCCCTGGAGTTCTCCGACAGCCTCATTCGCGCCCATGCCGAGGTGCCGGAACTGGTCAAGCACCTGCATCTACCGGTGCAATCGGGTTCCGACCGGATCCTCGCGGCCATGAAACGCAACCACACGGCGCTGGAGTACAAGTCCAAACTGCGCAAACTGCGGGCGGCGGTTCCGGGGATCTGCATCAGTTCGGACTTTATCGTCGGTTTTCCCGGCGAAACCGAGAAAGACTTCCAGCAGACCATGAAGCTGATCGAAGACGTGGGTTTCGACTTTTCCTATTCCTTTGTTTATAGCCAGCGCCCCGGCACTCCGGCGGCCGACCTGGCGGACGACACCCCCGAGGAATTGAAAAAGGAACGGCTCAACGCCTTGCAGCACCGTTTGAACCAGCAGGGTTTCGAGATCAGCCGACAAATGGTCGGTACCATCCAGCGGATCCTGGTGACCGATTACTCGAAAAAAGACCCTGGCGAACTGCAAGGACGGACCGAAAACAACCGCATCGTCAATTTCCGCTGCGACACCCCGGCCCTGATCGGCCAGTTCGCCGACGTGCACATCGACTCCGCGCAACCGCACTCCCTGCGGGGTTCGCTGGTCCAGTAACCCCCCATTGCCTGTGGGAGCGAGCCTGCTCGCGATAGCGGTGGATCAGTTGATGCCAATGTCGACAGACACTCAGCCACCGCGAGCTGGCTCGCTCCCATAGGGATAGTGTCGAGCCCTGTGATCGTTTAAGACCTTTCACACCCAGCCTACTGGCGTTATCCTTGATTTCACTTCAATTGCCCCGGGCGGCTAAAAACGACCTTGAACGCACCCATCGAACCCCATCGCTTTATCCTCGAGCCCTTTGAGGCTCGCCGCTTCGCCAATCTGTGCGGGCAATTCGACGAGCACCTGCGCTTGATCGAACAGCGCCTGGCCATCGAGATCCGTAACCGCGGAAACCAGTTCGAGCTGATCGGCGAACCCAAGCACACCACCTCCGCGGAAAACCTCCTGCGCCGTCTCTATCGGGAAACCAAAGGGAGCGAGCTGTCGCCGGACACGGTCCACCTGTTCCTGCAGGAATCGGCTGTCGAAGAACTCGACAACCACGCCCCGTCGGAACCTGCCGTGGCCCTGCGCACGAAGAAAGGCATGATTCGCCCGCGCGGCTTGAATCAACAGCGCTACGTGAAGGAAATCCTGGGCAACGACATCAACTTCGGCATCGGCCCGGCCGGTACCGGCAAGACCTACCTGGCCGTGGCCTGCGCGGTGGACGCGCTGGAGCGCGAACAGGTCCGGCGCATCCTCTTGGTGCGGCCGGCAGTCGAAGCGGGTGAAAAGCTCGGTTTCCTGCCGGGCGACCTGACCCAGAAGATCGACCCGTACCTGCGGCCCCTGTATGACGCGCTCTACGAAATGCTCGGCTTCGAACATGTCGCCAAGCTGATCGAGCGCCAGGTCATCGAGGTCGCGCCGCTGGCCTACATGCGCGGTCGTACATTGAACAACAGCTTCATCATCCTCGACGAAAGCCAGAACACCACCGTCGAACAGATGAAAATGTTCCTGACCCGGATCGGCTTCGGCTCAACCGCCGTCATCACCGGGGACATCACCCAGGTCGACCTGCCTCGTGGCACCAAGTCCGGGCTGCACCATGTGATCCAGGTGCTCAAGGACGTGCCGGGTATCAGCTTCACCCATTTCATGCCCAAGGACGTCGTGCGCCATCCACTGGTACAGCGCATCGTCGAGGCCTATGAGCGCTTCGAACAGCGCGCGGCCGAGGACACGCATGACGGCAAAGGCAATCGCCCCGATGCTTGAACTCGACCTGCAACTGGCCAGTGAACACCCCGCGCCCCAGGAAGCCCAGTTCCGCCAGTGGTGCGAGCTGGCGTTGCGCCAGCGCAGCGCCGACTCGGAGCTGACGATCCGCCTCGTGGACGAACCCGAAGGCCGCGAGCTGAACCACACCTGGCGGCAGAAAGACTACGCCACCAACGTGCTGTCGTTCCCCGCCGACGTGCCCGACGATCTGCTGGACATTCCGCTACTGGGCGACCTGGTGATCTGCGTGCCGGTGGTGGAGCGCGAAGCGGCCGAACAGGGCAAGAGCCCCGAGGCCCACTGGGCCCATCTGGTGATTCACGGCTGCTTGCATCTTCTGGGGTACGACCATATTGAAGATGAAGAAGCCGAGGAAATGGAAGCGCTGGAACGAACGTTGCTAGCTGAGTTGGGTCATCCCGACCCCTACGCCGACGACGAACACTGATACATCAACCTGTAACGACAAAGGATTCAGAGTAATCGCTATGAGCGAAGATCGATCGACCAACGGGCAGAAGTCATGGCTGGGCAAGCTCACCCAGGCTTTTGCCCATGAGCCGAAAAACCGCCAGGAGCTGCTGGAGCTGCTGCGCGATGCACACCAGAACAAACTGCTGGACAGCGAAGCGCTGGCCATCGTCGAGGGCGCCATCCAGGTCGCTGACCTGCAGGTACGGGACATCATGGTCCCGCGCTCGCAGATGATCAGCATCAAGGCGACCCAGACACCCCGCGAATTCCTGCCAGCCGTGGTGGACTCGGCCCACTCGCGCTATCCGGTGGTCGGCGAGAGTCACGACGATGTCATGGGCGTGCTGCTGGCCAAGGACCTGCTGCCGCTGATCCTCCAGGAGAACGGCGACAGCTTCAACATCAAGGACCTGCTGCGTCCGGCCACCTTCGTGCCCGAATCCAAGCGCCTCAATGTGCTGCTGCGCGAGTTCCGCGCCAACCACAACCACATGGCCATCGTCATCGACGAGTACGGCGGCGTGGCCGGGCTGGTCACCATCGAGGACGTGCTAGAGCAGATCGTCGGCGACATCGAGGACGAGCATGACGTGGAAGAAGACAGCTACATCAAGCCGTTGCCCAGCGGCGACTTCCTGATCAAGGCCCTGACGCCGATCGAGAACTTCAACGAGTTCTTCGACAGCCAGTTCTCCGACGACGAGTTCGACACCGTCGGCGGCCTGGTGATGAGCGCCTTCGGCCACCTGCCCAAGCGCAACGAAACCACGGAAATCGGTTCCTGGCGCTTCCGCATCCTGAACGCCGACAGCCGCCGGATCCACCTGCTGCGCCTGTCACCCATCGCCCGTTAAACCACTCGAGACCCGCTAAGGACATACATGCGCTGGATAACCCGCCCCGGCTGGCCCGGTAACCTGCTGGCCGTGGCGGCCGGCGCGATCACCACCCTGGCCCTGGCGCCTTTCGACATCTGGCCCCTGGCACTGCTGGCGGTGGGGTTGTTCTACGCAGGGTTGCGCGAGCTTTCCCCTCGCCAGGCCCGGGGCCGCGGCTGGTGCTTCGGCTTCGGCCTGTTTGGCGCCGGCACCAGCTGGATCTACGTCAGCATCCATAACTTCGGCGGCGCCTCGGTATTGCTTGCCGGGCTGCTGATGCTGCTGTTCGTTGCCGCCATCGCCTGGTTCTTCGCCCTGCCCGCCTGGCTCTGGGCCCGCTGGCTGCGGCGCAACGAAGCCCCATTGGCCGACGCCCTGGCCTTCGCCGCGCTCTGGCTCGGCCAGGAGGCCTTTCGCGGCTGGTTCCTCACCGGATTCCCCTGGATGTATTCCGGCTACAGCCAGCTCGACGGTCCGCTGGCCGGCCTCGCGCCGCTGGGCGGAATGTGGCTGATTTCCTTCACCCTGGCCCTGACCGCTGCGCTGCTGTACAACGCGCCCCGGCTGATCCGCGCCAGGCGCAAGGGATTCATCGCGGCCGGCGTGGCATTGCTGGCGGGCCCGTGGATCGTCGGCATGGCGCTCAAGGGGCATGCCTGGACCAGCCCTTCGGGCGACCCGCTGAGTGTCGCGGCGATCCAGGGCAACATCGAACAGAACATGAAGTGGGACCCCGATCAGCTCAACGCGCAACTGGCCCTGTACCGCGACATGAGCTTCGCCTCCAAACGCGTCGACCTGCTGATCTGGCCGGAAACGGCGGTCCCGGTGCTCAAGGAATCTGCCCAGGGCTATCTGGACATGATGGGCAACTTCGCCGCCGAGCGGCAATCGGCGCTGATTACCGGCGTGCCGATTCGCCAACTGGTGCGCCACGAGAAGCGCTATTTCAATGGCATCACCGTGACCGGCGAAGGCGACGGCACCTACCTCAAGCAGAAGCTGGTGCCGTTCGGCGAATACGTGCCCCTGCAGGACCTGCTGCGGGGCCTGATCGCGTTCTTCGACCTGCCCATGTCGGATTTCGCCCGCGGCCCGTCCGACCAGCCATTGCTGCAGGCCAAGGGTTACCAGATCGCGCCGTTCATCTGCTATGAAGTGGTCTATCCAGAATTCGCCGCAGGCCTGTCGGCCCGCAGCGACCTGCTGCTGACCATCAGCAACGACACCTGGTTCGGCACGTCCATCGGCCCCTTGCAACACTTGCAAATGGCCCAGATGCGTGCCCTGGAAGCCGGTCGCTGGATGATCCGCGCCACCAACAACGGCGTGACCGGCCTGATCGACCCCTTTGGGCAAATCACCGCACAGATCCCTCAATTCGAGCGAGGCATCCTCTATGGCGACGTGGTGCCGATGCATGGACTGACACCGTACCTGCAATGGCGCTCGTGGCCATTGATCATCCTGTGTGTGTTGCTGGTGGGCTGGGCGCTGATGGCGGGGCGGATGGCCAAGACCGTCTAAGGCCTTTTCCCGCCCCCATGGAGAGCGGCTTTATCCCCGCTGGGGCGCGAAGCGCCCCCCATTCAAACTGTCTGGCACACCACAGTGTCGGTTCTTTTTCGGGGCTGCTTCGCAGCCCAGCAGGGATAAAACCCCCTCGCCACAGACAGGCCATTCATCACAAGGCCGTTCAGCGATAGAACAACCAATACCCCACCAGCCCCACCGCCTCGTTCATCAACTGCCCTGATTGCCAGATCGACTTGAACTCCGGCATCCAGCCACCCAGCGGTCGCGCATTGTCCTGCCCCAGGAAACCCACCGGCGCCGGCACCACTTCAAATCCCGACCGTTCGAAGCTCATGACCGCCCGTGGCATGTGCCACGCCTGGGTCACCACCACGACCCGCTTGATACCCGCCGGCAGCAGGATCTCGGCGCTCATCCGGGCATTTTCCCAAGTGGTGCGGCTGCGCCCTTCCTGCCAGCGCACGGTGACGCCGAAATCGTCCCGCATCGAATCGGCCATCAACTGTGCCTCGGAGGGCGGGCTGCCGTAGTGCAGGCCGCCGGAGGTCAGCACCGGCAGTCCCGAGGCCTTGGCCAGGCGCGCCGCATAACGCTGGCGCTCCAGGCCGACACCAGTGGGCTGGTCGGCGCCCCAGGCCAGGTCGCCGCGCTCGCGGCCCGAGCCCAGTATCACGATGGCATCGGCCCGCTGGGCCAGACCTGCCCATTCGCTGTGCAGCAAAGGCGGTTCGCGCTCCAGGCCCTTGGCACTCCACTGCACCACCACCGGCAGGCTCATCAGCCAGAAACCGCCCAGCCCCACGATAAAACACAGGCGGGCCAGGCGCGGCCGGGAATCACGCCACCACCAGGCAAGCGCCAGCAACAGCAACAGAAGGCCGGGAGGTAATAAAAGCTGTTTGATGAAATAGCGAAACGGCATCGGGCATCTCCATAGATGCCCGAAGCCTAGGTGGGTTGACGCAAAGCGACAACAGATTCGAAAAGACCTTGAATCAAAAAAGCAGCACGCGTGAATCCGGCTTACTTGAACTGCATGGACCGGACCTTTGCAGCATCCTTGTCGGGCGTCCGATCCTTGAGCCAGACAACCTTGGCCGAACGGGGCGCATCGAGACGCTGGAGTACCTGGGCCCCGCTTGTGCGGGCCTGATGTCCGACCTGTTCGAGGTAAGCCTTGACCAGTTCGAACTCTGCGGGGCTCAAGCCACGCAGTTCCAGCTCTGCCGGACGCTCATCGCGCAAGCGACCGGCGGTTCTTGCAGCGTCCAGGGCCACCCCGAGACGATCGATCAGTTTTTCATACAACTCCGGTGTAGCGACTTTTCGTTGTGATTCAACCATCCCTCACCTCATTGAAGATAAGACTCACTCCCCATTGAGAAGCTTAGCTTCGCTGGGCAAACCGGCAGGACGCCGCGACCAACGGCCCTGAACGCTCGGTGGCGCCGGCTGTCGACACGGTCCGACACGCAATCAGGGTTTCCCTCCGCGGAGCGCGGTCATGTATGCTACGGCGCTTCCTGTAACTCCACTTCCAGCTCCGCTGGGCATCGAAAGCGCCACATTTGGCGTCGTTCGCGTCCAGCATGGCAACGAAGCGGATTGGGCCACCCCATTCAGTACAAAAGTAGCCATGCACGAACACTACCAGCCCCGTGAAATCGAAGCCGCCGCCCAGTCTTTCTGGGACGAGCAAAAGTCCTTTGAAGTCAGCGAACAGCCAGGCAAGGAAACCTACTACTGCCTGTCGATGTTCCCTTACCCCAGCGGCAAGCTACACATGGGGCATGTGCGCAACTACACCATCGGCGACGTGATCTCCCGCTACCAGCGCATGCAAGGCAAGAACGTCCTGCAGCCCATGGGCTGGGACGCCTTCGGCATGCCGGCGGAAAACGCCGCGATGAAGAACAAGGTGGCCCCTGCCAAGTGGACCTACGAAAACATCGCCTACATGAAGTCCCAGCTGCGCAGCCTGGGCCTGGCGGTGGACTGGTCCCGCGAGGTCACCACCTGCAAGCCCGACTACTATCGCTGGGAACAGTGGCTGTTCACCCGCCTGTTCGAAAAAGGCGTGATCTACCGCAAGAACGGCACCGTGAACTGGGACCCGGTGGACCAGACCGTACTGGCCAACGAACAGGTCATCGACGGCCGCGGCTGGCGCTCCGGCGCGCTGATCGAAAAGCGCGAGATCCCGATGTACTACTTCAAGATCACCGCCTACGCGGATGAGCTGCTGGAGAGTCTCGACGAACTGACCGGCTGGCCCGAACAGGTCAAGACCATGCAACGCAACTGGATCGGCAAGTCCCGGGGCATGGAAGTGCAGTTCCCGTACGATGTCGCCTCCATCGGCGAAGCCGGTACCCTGAAAGTCTTCACCACCCGCCCGGATACGCTGATGGGCGCCACCTACGTCGCCGTCGCCGCCGAGCACCCGCTGGCGACCCTGGCGGCCCGGAACGACTCCGAACTGCAAGCCTTCATCGCCGAATGCAAGAGCGGCAGTGTGGCCGAAGCCGATGTCGCCACCCAGGAGAAAAAAGGCCTGCCGACCTCGCTGTTCGTCGAGCACCCCCTGACCGGTGAGAAACTTCCGGTATGGGTCGCCAACTACGTGCTGATGCACTACGGCGATGGCGCCGTGATGGCGGTGCCGGCCCACGACGAGCGTGACTTCGAATTCGCCCACAAGTACGACCTGCCGGTCAAGCCGGTGGTCCGCACCAGCGCGGGCGACCAGACCCCGGCCCCTTGGCAGGACGCCTACGGTGAGCACGGCGAGCTGATCAACTCCGGCGAATTCGACGGCCTGGACTTCGCCGGCGCGTTCGACGCCATCGAAGTGGCCCTGATCAAGAAGAACCTGGGCGCCTCCCGCACCCAGTTCCGCCTGCGCGACTGGGGCATCAGCCGCCAGCGCTACTGGGGCTGCCCGATTCCGATCGTGCATTGCGACGCCTGTGGCGACGTCCCGGTGCCGGAAGACCAGCTGCCGGTGGTCCTGCCGGAAGACGTCGTACCCGACGGTGCCGGCTCGCCCCTGGCCCGCATGCCCGAGTTCTACGAGTGCAGTTGCCCGAAATGCGGCGCACCGGCCAAGCGTGAAACCGACACCATGGACACCTTCGTCGAGTCCTCCTGGTACTACGCCCGCTATGCCTCGCCGCGCTATGAAGGCGGCCTGGTAGACCCGGCGGCAGCCAACCACTGGCTGCCGGTGGACCAGTACATCGGCGGTATCGAACATGCGATCCTGCACCTGCTCTATGCGCGCTTCTTCCACAAGCTGATGCGCGACGAAGGCCTGGTCAATTCCAACGAACCGTTCAAGAACCTGCTGACCCAGGGCATGGTGGTCGCCGAGACCTACTACCGCCGCGAGGCCAACGGCGCCTACACCTGGTACAACCCGGCGGACGTGGAGCTGGAGCGTGACAGCAAGGCCAAGGTCATCAGCGCCAAGCTGATCGCCGATGGCCTGCCGGTGGAAATCGGCGGCACCGAGAAGATGGCCAAGTCCAAGAACAACGGCGTCGACCCACAGTCGATGATCAACCAGTTCGGCGCCGACACCTGCCGCCTGTTCATGATGTTCGCCTCGCCACCGGACATGAGCGCGGAATGGTCCGACTCCGGCGTCGAAGGCTCGCACCGTTTCCTCAAGCGCGTCTGGCGCCTGGCCCAGGCCCACGTCACCCAGGGCCTGCCGGGCAAGCTGGACATCACCGTCCTGAACGACGAACAGAAGGCCATCCGCCGCGCGATCCACCTGGCCATCAAGCAGGCCAGCCATGACGTCGGCCAGAATCACAAATTCAACACCGCCATCGCCCAGGTGATGACGTTGATGAACGTCCTGGAAAAAGCCGCCCAAGGTACTGAACAGGATCGTGCGCTGCTGCATGAAGGCCTGGAGGCCGTCACGTTGCTGCTGGCTCCGATCACCCCGCACATCAGCCATGAACTGTGGAATCGCCTGGGCCACGCGGACCCGGTGATCGACGCTTCCTGGCCCGTGGTGGATGAAAGCGCGCTGGTTCAAGACAACCTGACCCTGGTCATCCAGGTCAACGGCAAGCTGCGCGGGCAGATCGAAATGCCGGCCAGCGCCAGTCGCGAAGAAGTCGAAGCCGCCGCACGGGCCAACGAAAACGTGCTGCGCTTCGTCGACGGCCTGACGATCCGTAAAGTGATCGTGGTGCCCGGCAAACTGGTCAATATCGTCGCAAGCTAATTGGATCGGGCGCCCGGCCGCGGCCGGGCGCCGAATATGACCTGCGGGGCCGCACTGTCGGCCCATAGGGTTTCAAGGGGAGCAACAAGATGATCAAACGTAATCTGCTGGTCATGGGCCTGACCGTCCTGCTGAGCGCCTGCGGCTTCCAGCTGCGGGGCACCGGCACCACCGAGCTGGCCATCACCGAGCTGGATCTCAGCGCACGGGATGCCTATGGCGACACCGTGAAAATGCTGCGCCAGACGCTGGAGAGCAGCGGCGTGAAAATCTACAGCGGGGCACCGTACAAGCTGGTCCTGACCAACGAGCAGCAAACCCAGCGCAGCTTGAGCTACGCCGGTGCCGGCCGTTCGGCCGAGTACGAGCTGTCCAGCGTGCTGAGCTATGAAGTGCGCGGCCGGAATAACCTGATGCTGCTGGACGACAAGCTCCAGGTGCAGAAGGTCTACCTGCACGACGGCAACAACATCACCGGTTCCGACCAGGAGTCCAGCGAAGTGCGCGGCGAAATACGCCGTGACCTGGTACAGCGCATGATGCTGCGCCTGCAGCAACTGACGCCCACCCAACTGGATCAACTGCAGCAGACCGCCGATGCCCGAGCCAAGGCAGAAGCCGAAGCGCTGGAAGCGGCACGCAAGGCTGAGGCGCAAACCCCGCAGCAGTCGCCCCTGCAGATCCCTTCTGAATAAGCCTTGCGGGGCGCCCTCGCGCCCCGCTCGCCCTCTCTTATGAACCGTCTATGAAGCTGGCCCCCGCCCAACTCGGCAAACATCTGCAAGGTGCCCTCGCGCCGGTCTACATCATCAGCGGCGACGACCCGCTGCTGTGCCAGGAGGCCGCCGACGCCATCCGCTGCGCCGCCCGCCAACAAGGCTTCGACGAGCGCCAGGTGTTCGCCGCCGACGCCAGCTTCGACTGGGGCACCTTGCTCCAGGCCGGTGCGAGCATGTCCTTGTTCGCCGAGAAACGCTTGCTGGAACTGCGCCTGCCGTCCGGCAAACCCGGCGACAAAGGGGCCGCCGCGCTGATCGAATACTGCTCACGACCGGCCGAGGACACCGTACTGCTCATCAGCCTGCCGAAACTCGACGGCAGCGCGCAGAAGACCAAGTGGGGCAAGGCCCTGGTCGAAGGCCCACAGACCCAGTTCGTGCAGATCTGGCCGGTGGACGTCAGCCAGTTGCCGAGCTGGATCCGTCAGCGCCTGTCCCAGGCCGGCCTGTCGGCCAGCCAGGACGCAGTGGAACTGATCGCCGCCCGGGTCGAAGGCAACCTGCTGGCCGCCGCCCAGGAGATCGAAAAGCTCAAGCTGATGGCCGAAGACGGGCAGATCACCGTGGAAACGGTGCAAGCCGCCGTAGCCGACAGTGCGCGCTTCGATGTCTTCGGCCTGACCGATGCGATCCTCAACGGCGAAGCCGCCCATGCCCTGCGCATGCTCGAGGGTTTGCGGGGCGAAGGCGTCGAGCCGCCGGTGATCCTCTGGGCCCTGGCCCGGGAGTTGCGCCTGCTGGCCAACCTGTCGCTGCAATACAGCCAGGGCGTCCCCCTGGACAAAGCCTTCAGCCAGGCCCGCCCCCCGGTCTGGGACAAGCGCAAACCGCTGATGAGCAAGGCCCTGCAACGCTATTCCGCACCGCGCTGGGCGCAGTTGCTGCTGGAAGCCCAGCGCATCGATGCGCAGATCAAGGGCCAGGCCGCAGGCTCGCCGTGGATGAGCCTGAGCCGGTTGACGCTGTTGATGGCCGGCCAGCGCCTGCCGTTACCCGCCGAATAAACACACGGCAGAGCACACTGCATACCGTTGACTGGAGACTTACCCGGCAGGGGACTACCCGTGGTGAAGAGATTCATCTGTGGCAACGGGATCATTTGTGGCAACGGGACTTATCTGTGGCGAGGGGATTTATCCCCGCTGGGGCGCGAAGCGCCCCCCTTGATTCGCACCTGAAACCCTGCAGCACCAGACTCCAGCGCGGCTTCACACCCCAACAGGAAATTCCCTCGCCACAGGCAATCTCTCACCACAAATTGCCTGTCCGTCTGAACGTCACTTCCTGCACAATGCAGGGACTGGACAAAAACCCAGTCCTGTCCCATGATTTGCCTCGCAAGAAATCATCCCCCAGGAGAGATCCGATCATGCGCAAAAAGCCATCCAGGCATGGCCCCAACAAGGCCAAGTCCATCATCGCCCAGCCCCTGTTCCGAAGCCGTCAGGAACGACCCGCCAAGGGCAAGGGCAGCTACCGCCGCGAAGCCTTCCAGTCTGACAACTGGGAGGCTTCTTGCTTTGTGGCGGCTTGAAACATCGGGACCAGCCCAATTGTGCCTCGCCCATGATAAGGTCAGCATCTGATCTGTATTTCTGGACCCCTGCATGCCCTTCTGTCTTTCTCGCCGCTGGCCCCTGCGCCAATTGGCTGCTGCCACAAGCCTCGCGCTGCTAGTCGCCTGCGCAGAAAAACCCACCGCCGCCGACGCCCAACCACTCCAGACCGTTCCCGCCGTGACCGCTCCGGCCGTGGTCCCACCTGTGGTGCCCACCGGCGACAACCTCGACATCGCTCCCACCCAGACCTTCGCCGAATGGCAAGCGAGCTTTCGCAAGGAGGCCCTGGCCGCCGGAATTCGTGCCGACCTGTTCGATCGCGCCTTTATCGGCGTGAGCCCGGACATGAGCGTGATCAAGGCCGATCGCAGTCAGCCGGAGTTCACCCGGCCGGTCTGGGAATACCTCGATGGCGCGCTGTCCCCGTTGCGGGTCAGCAAAGGCAAGAACCTGATCCAGCAGAATGCCCAGGTCCTGCAGAACATCGAGCAGCGTTATGGCGTGGATCGCCAGGCGCTGGTGGCGGTGTGGGGCATGGAGAGCAACTTCGGCCAGTTTCAGGGCAACAAGTCGGTGATCAACTCCCTGGCGACCCTGGCCTATGAAGGGCGGCGCCCGGGCTTCGCCCACGCGCAACTGATCGCCGCGCTGCAAATCCTGCAACAGGGCGACATCACACCGGAAAAAATGCTCGGCTCGTGGGCCGGCGCCATGGGCCAGACCCAATTCATCCCCACGACCTACAACACCCACGCAGTGGACTTCGACGGCGACGGCCGCCGCGACATCTGGGGCAGCGCCACCGACGCCCTGGCCTCCACCGCCCACTACCTGCAAAGCTCCGGCTGGCAACGCGGCCAGCCGTGGGGGTTCGAGGTGCGACTCAAGGATGGGTTCAACTACCCCTTGGCCGATGGCTCGGTCCGCAAGCCGGTCTCCGAATGGCTGCAACTGGGGGTCAGCCTGCCGAGCGGCAGCCAGGTCCCGCCCGGCACCGAACAACTGTCGGCGGCCCTGCTGCTGCCCGCCGGTTATCGCGGCCCGGCGTTCCTGGTGCTCGACAACTTCCGCGCCATTCTCAAGTACAACAACTCCTCGTCATACGCTTTGGCGGTGGGCCTGCTGTCGGAGCGGTTCAGAGAGGGGGGATTGATCTACGGCCAGTGGCCCAAGGATGACCTGCCTCTGAGTCGCAGCGAACGCATCGAACTGCAAACCCTGCTAAGCAAGCACAATTACGACGCAGGCAACCCCGACGGCATCATCGGCGCCAACACCCGCAAGGCGATTCGCAGTGCCCAGCAATCCTTCGGCTGGCCGGCGGATGGGTACCCGACCCATCAATTGCTGGAAGGCCTGCGCAACCGCTGACTCACCTTGCGGCCGCAAGCAAGCTCGCTTCCACATGGAAACCCGGCTCAAACGGGCTGTCTCCAGGAGTTGGACACACATCCAACCCCTGGGGCTGCTCAACATCAAGCCTGACGGTCGGCCACCACATCCTGTTCCAATACCAACCGCTTGCCCCCCGCATCCAGCTTCACCAAGGCCCCCATGGGCAAGGTCAGGTTCGGATCGCAGTGCCCGCTACGCCAGCCGGACAGCACCGGGATGCCGTAAGGTTCGAAGGTCTGCTTGAGCAAGCGATTCAGCGCCTCGCCATCCACCCCGGCCACATCCCCCACCAGCACGCCGTTGAGCCGCGACAAGGTGCCGGCCAGGCGCAACTGGGTCAGTAACCGGTCGATGCGGTACAGCGGCTCGTTGACGTCCTCGATGAACAGAATCACCCCGTCGGCATCGATCTGATAAGGCGTGCCCATGGTGGCCGCGATAATCGACAGATTCCCCCCCAACAGGCGCCCCTGGGCGATGCCAGGCTTCACGACGGTCAACGGATAGGCCTCGGGATGGATCATGACGCTGCCCGCCTTCATCTGCCCGCGCAGGAAGCTGAAAAACGAAGTGACGGTGGAGGGCTCCT
This sequence comes from Pseudomonas sp. 7SR1, assembly GCF_900156465.1. Classification (NCBI taxonomy): domain Bacteria; kingdom Pseudomonadati; phylum Pseudomonadota; class Gammaproteobacteria; order Pseudomonadales; family Pseudomonadaceae; genus Pseudomonas; species Pseudomonas sp. 7SR1. Next base: position 2,379,404 of record NZ_LT707064.1, on the reverse strand, counting down.
TGCCCCCCAGCAGATCGGCGTTGAGCAACGGCCCATGGAACGTGACGAAACCCGCGTATCGGCTGATGGCCAGGTGCAGCGCGGTAATATCGCTGTAGCCAACAAACGGCTTGGCGTTGTCGCGCAGAAGCTGGAAATCGATGCGATCCAGCAAGCGCGGCGTGCCATAGCCACCGCGCAGGCAAATGATGGCCTTGACCTCGGGGTCGGCGAAGGCGGCGTGGAAGTCGTCGAGGCGAACGTCGTCGCTGCCAGCCAGGTAGCCATCCTTTTCATAGACCCCGGGGAATATCCGCAACTCGTGGCCACGGGCACGCATCCATTGCACTGCCTTTTCCGTGTCCAGCACGCCGGGACCGGCCGGCGCGATCACGGCGATCACCCCCTCGGGCGGCAACGCGGGGACCATCTGGTGAGGACAAAGGGCGTGCGTGGGTCGAACGGTCATCCATGGATCTCCCTGGGAAGTGATGCACACACAGTAGTCAGGAACGAGCCCGAACAGAAGGGATCGCCGCCGGTTGCTACAAGAAAGGCTGAATTTACAGAAATCCGAGGCAAAAAAATGCCCGCTGGCGAGACACCGCGCGGGCATTCTGGAGGCTGGCCGCCGAATCAGGAACCCAGCAGCTCGGCCTTGACCAGCTTCGCCTGCTCGTCGGCATGGTACGAGGAACGCACCAACGGACCGGAAGCGACGTTCTTGAAGCCCATCCGGTAGCCTTCCTCGGCGAACCAGGCAAAGGTATCCGGGTGCACGAAGCGCTGGACCGGCAGATGGCTGCGCGACGGTTGCAGGTACTGGCCCAGGGTCAGCATGTCGATGTCATGTTCACGCATGCGCTTCATGACCTCGATGACTTCGTCGTCGGTTTCCCCAAGGCCCAGCATCAGGCCGGACTTGGTGGGGATGTGCGGCATCATTTGCTTGAAACGTTGCAGCAGGGTCAACGACCACTGGTAGTCCGACCCCGGACGCGCGGCCTTGTACAGGCGCGGTACGGTTTCCAGGTTGTGGTTGAAGACATCCGGCGGCTCGGCGGCGGTGATTTCCAGGGCGATGTCCATGCGGCCACGGTAGTCCGGCACCAGGGTTTCGAGCTGCACGTTCGGCGACAGCTTGCGGATCTCGCGGATGCAGTCGGCGAAGTGCTGGGCACCACCGTCACGCAGGTCGTCGCGGTCCACCGACGTGATGACCACGTACTTGAGCTTCAGGTCGGCGATGGCGACGGCCAGGTTTTCCGGCTCGCTTGCATCCAATGGTTTCGGACGGCCGTGGCCCACGTCGCAGAACGGACAACGACGGGTGCAGATGTCCCCCATGATCATGAACGTCGCGGTGCCGCCGGAGAAGCACTCCCCCAGGTTCGGGCAGGAAGCCTCTTCACAGACACTGTGCAACTTGTGTTTGCGCAACAGCGCCTTGATCCGGTCGACCTCCGGGGAAACCGGGATACGCACGCGGATCCAGTCCGGTTTCTTGGGTAGCTCGGTGGTCGGGATGATCTTGACCGGGATGCGTGCAACCTTCTCGGCGCCGCGCAGCTTTACGCCGGCCTCGACCTTGGCACGCGGAGCCGGACGTTCGGTAACATCCTGCGTCGGGATCATGGTTTGCACTGCATCAGTAGTCATATCAGTCGATTCCGCCCGTGAGGGTCGTCTGCTCAGCATAGTCGAGGTGTTTGACGAGCTGCGCGCGCAGCCGGGCACTTACCTCGGCAAATTCAATCGTTCCTGTGTGATCGCGCAGCTGGGTCATCGCCAGCCCCGCATAACCACAGGGATTAATCCGTCGAAACGGCGAAAGATCCATGTCCACGTTCAACGCCAGGCCGTGAAACGAACAACCGTGGCGGATCCGCAGGCCCAGGGAAGCGATTTTCGCCCCGTCGACATAGACGCCCGGTGCATCCGGCTTGGCTGCGGCGCTCACGCCGTAGCTGGCCAGCAGCTCGATCAGGCAGGTCTCCATGCGCGTCACCAGCTCACGCACGCCAAACCCCAGCTTGCGCACGTCCAGCAGCAGGTACGCGACCAGCTGGCCGGGGCCATGGTAAGTCACCTGCCCGCCGCGGTCGACCTTCACCACCGGAATATCCCCCGGCAGCAGCAGGTGCTCGGCCTTGCCGGCCTGGCCCTGGGTGAACACCGGCGGGTGTTCCACCAGCCAGACTTCGTCCGCGGTGGTGTCACCGCGTTCGTTGGTAAAGCGCTGCATGGCATGCCAGACCGGTTCGTAAGCCATCCGGCCCAGCTCGCGAAAGCCCAGCGTGCCCGGCATCACAACACCATGTGCACGAAACCGGTCGCCCGCAGTTCGCTGTTGATGTCGTACAGCTGTTCCTGGCCGGTGGCGATGATGTGCAACTGAATCGTGGTGTACTTGCCGTTGGTGCTCTGGCGCTCGGCCAGGCTCTTGAGATCAACGGTGGCGTGCTTCTCGACGATGGCGACGATCCTGTCCTTGAAGCCCACCCCTGTATCGCCGATTACCTTGATGGGGTAATCCGCGCACGGAAATTCGATTTTTGGCGCCTTTACTTCAGAGTCTGTCATGGCGTACGGCCTCACAAGCCGTGGTAACGAACATGGCCCCGCGCCGGACAGGAACGGGGCCATGAGGGTCAACACTCGAATCAGTTGAACAAGCCGTAGAAGAATAGACGGATGCTATCCCACATGCGGCGGAAGATACCACCTTCCTCGACCGCGTCCAGGGCGATCAGGTCGGCGCTGTGCACCACTTTGTCTTCCAGTTTGACTTCCACCTTGCCGATCACGTCACCCTTGGCGATAGGGGCGGTCAGTTGTGGATTCATGGTCATGCTGGCGGCAAGCTTCTTGAGCTGGCCTTTTGGCAGGGTCATGGTCAGGTCCTGGGCCAGGCCGGCCTTGACCTGGCTGCTGGTGCCTTTCCAGACCTGGGCCTGGGCCAGTTCGGTGCCCTTCTGGTAGAAGGTCTGGGTTTCGAAGAAGCGGAAACCGTAGGTCAGCAGCTTCTGGGTCTCGGCGGCACGGGCCACTTCGCTGTTGGTGCCGAAGACGACCGCGATCAGGCGCATGCCGTCACGAACCGCCGAAGACACCATGCAGTAGCCGGCCTCTTCGGTGTGGCCGGTCTTCAGGCCGTCGACGGTCTTGTCGCGCCACAGCAGCAGGTTGCGGTTAGGCTGCTTGATGCCGTTCCAGAAGAACTCCTTCTGGGAATAGATGGCGTAGTGCGCCGGGTCTTCGTGAATGATCGCCCGCGCCAGGATCGCCATGTCGTGAGCCGAGGAGTAGTGCTCGGGGTTCGGCAGGCCGGTGGGGTTCATGAAGTGGCTGTTGGTCATGCCCAGGTCGGCGACCGTCTTGTTCATCATGTCGGCGAACGCGTCTTCGCTGCCGGCAATGTGCTCGGCCAGGGCGACGCTGGCATCGTTGCCGGACTGGATGATGATGCCGTGCAGCAGGTCGCTGACGGTCACTTGCGAACCGACCTTGATGAACATCCGCGAACCGCCGGTGCGCCAGGCGTTTTCGCTGACGGTGACCGGGTCGTTTTCGCCGATCTGGCCGCGACGGATCTCCAGGGTGGCGATGTACGCAGTCATCAGCTTGGTCAGGCTGGCCGGAGGCAGGCGCTGGTCACCATTGCTCTCGACCAGCACGTTGCCGCTGCTGGCATCCATGAGCACAAAGGATTTGGCCGCCAGTTGTGGAGGCGACGGCATCATCTCGGCCGCGAACGCGGTGGGAGAAAGAAGCAGCGGGACTAGCAGGCAAAGGCGCTTGGCAAAGGTGGTGATGTTCATCCGTCTCTCGAAATCGCTAATGGGACTGCCCAAAGGCAAAACTAAACAGGCAGCCCTGGAGCTGCCGCGTATTTAAGTTGCTCACTCACATCCCTTGCCGGGCTTTTGTTATTCATGGAGCCAACAACCTGACCCGCTCGAACCGCAAGCGGGCCTTGAATCAAATCATTCGGCGGTGACCAGGCTCGGCGAACCGAGATTGGCCAGGCGCACGCTGTTCTGGACCTGCTGGACCTCACCCGGAGAACCGATCGGCCCCAGGCGCACCCGATGCAGTGTCTGCTGGTTGCGCACGATCGAGCTGATGAACACCGGAGCGCTCACCATCGTGCTCAGCTTCGACCGTAGCAGTTCTGCAGCGTCCGGGTTGGCGAACGCGCCCACTTGCAGATACTGGCCAGACGCCATTGCAGAAGCGTTTTTTTTTGCCTCGACCTGCATCGGCACGACGGCCGCGGCGTGCTGCTGCGGCGGAGGCGTCCACTGCTCCACCGTTCCGGTGGAAGCCGTCACCGCCGGCGCCGCATTCTGCGCCACTTTCGGCTCGTTGAGCATCAAAGGCGCCGGACGGCCTCGCTGGGCCCACCATTCCTGCGGGTCGATGCCCTCGACCTTGACCCGCGCGGTGCCGATTTCAGCGTAACCGAGTTTTTTCGCCGCCGCATACGACAGGTCGATGATACGGTCGGAATAGAACGGCCCGCGGTCGTTGACCCGCAGGATCACGCTCTTGTTGTTGTCCAGGTTGGTCACCCGGACATAACTGGGCAGCGGCAGGGTCTTGTGGGCCGCGCTCATGCCATACAGGTCGTACACCTCGCCATTGGCGGTGTTCTGGCCGTGGAACTTGGTGCCATACCAGGAGGCCGTGCCCGAAGCGACATAACGCTTGGAATCGGCCATCGGGAAGTAGGTCTTGCCCAGTACCGTATAGGGGTTGGCCTTGTAGGGACCGGTGTGCAGGGTCGGCGTGGCATCGGGAATGCGCGAGACATCCACGTCCCACCACGGCGCGCCGTCCTTGTGGGCACGGTTGATGTCCAGGCCCGGCGTGGCACGCACGGCGGTGCTGTTCTTCTGGGCCGGCGCGCGGCTGGTCGAACAGCTGACGACCAGCAGCGACAACGCGGCCAATGCCACGAGCTTCAGGGGTTGACAGGTAGGCAATGCCCGCATTATTTGACGCCCCGTGCTTTTACCAGCTCTTCAGACAGCTGATGCACGGCCATGGCGTACATCACACTGCGGTTATAACGCGTGATCGCGTAGAAATTCTTCAGGCCCATCCAGTATTCGGGCCCTTGTTCGCCTTCCAGGCGCATGGCGGTGACCGGCATGTCATCACGCAGCGCATCATGACTCGACCAGCCCAACGCTCGCAACTCCCCGACGGTTTTCGTCGGCTCGATGCCCTCGCTCAGCCCCTGGTCCACCTGGTCGCCACGCACGTCGGCACGGCTGACCACCGGCTGGCCGGCTTCCCAGCCGTGACGCTTGAAATAGCTGGCGACGCTGCCGATGGCATCGGTGGGGTTGGTCCATATATTGATGTGGCCGTCGCCGTCGAAATCCACTGCATAGGCGCGGAAACTGCTGGGCATGAATTGCGGCAGGCCCATGGCCCCGGCGTAGGAACCCTTGAGGGTCAACGGATCGACCTGTTCTTCGCGGGCCAGCAGCAGGAATTCACGCAACTCCTTGCGGAAGAACTCGGCGCGCGGCGGATAATCGAAGCCGAGGGTCGACAAGGCGTCGATGACCCGGAAGTTGCCGGTGTTGCGGCCAAAGAAGGTCTCCACGCCGATGATGGACACGATGACCTGGGCCGGCACACCGTATTCCTGCTCCGCGCGGGCCAGGGCGGCCTCATGCTGGCGCCAGAAGTCCACGCCCCGGGCGATGCGCGCCTCGGTGATGAACATCGGCCGGTACTCGCTCCACTGCTTGACCCGCTCGGCGGGCCGGGAAATCGCATCGAGGATCGACTGTTTGCGCTCGGCCTCGCGGAACACGCCCATCAGTTGCTCACCGGCGAAGCCATAGTCGCGGGTCATTTCACCGACGAATTCGGCCACCTGCGGCGAGCCTTCGTATTCGCCGGCCAAGGCGTGCGACGCAGCGCCCAGGAAGCCGACCAGGCCGATCCACGGAACATGTCGCGTCGACCAGCCACGCATTGCTTGCATTGAACTCTTCACCTTATTCAAACCTGAGCGATCCACTTGCGGTGTGTATGAATCGACATCAAAACCCCAAACGCTGACAGTAGCGTCACCAGCGAAGTTCCTCCGTAGCTAATGAAGGGCAACGGCACCCCCACCACGGGCAACAAGCCACTGACCATACCGATGTTGACGAAAACATAAACAAAAAACGTCATGGTCAGGCTGCCCGCCAGCAACTTGCCGAACAGGGTCTGGGCCTGGGCAGTGATGACCAGCCCCCGACCGATCAGCAGCAGGTAGATCAGCAGCAGCAGGCAGATGCCCACCAGGCCGAACTCCTCGCCCATCACCGCGATGATGAAGTCGGTGTGGCTTTCCGGCAGGAAGTCCAGGTGCGACTGGGTGCCCATCAGCCAGCCCTTGCCGAACACACCGCCCGAGCCGATGGCCGCCTTGGACTGGATGATGTTCCAACCGGTGCCCAGCGGGTCGCTCTCCGGGTCCAGGAACGTCAGGACCCGCTGCTTCTGGTAGTCGTGCATCACGAAGTACCACATGGCCACCGACACCGGCACGGCGGCGGCGATCACGCTCAGGATCCAGCGCCAGCGCAGCCCGCCCATGAACAGCACGAAGGCGCCGCCGGCCAGGATCAGCAGCGACGTGCCCAGGTCCGGCTGGCGCACGATGAGGATGAACGGGATGCCGATCAGCAACAGGCTGATACACACATGCTTGAGTTGCGGCGGCAGGGAGCGCTTGGACAGGTACCAGGCGATGGTCGCCGGCATGATGATCTTCAGGAATTCCGAAGGCTGGAAGCGGATCACCCCGGGAATGTTGATCCAGCGCGTGGCGCCCATGGCGTTGTGGCCCATCACGTCCACGACGATCAGCAGGCTCACGCCGACGACATAGGCCAGGGGCACCCAGCGTGCCATGAAGCGCGGCTCCAACTGGGCGATGACGATCATCGACACCAGGCCGATACCGAACGAAGTGGCCTGCTTGGCCAGCAGGTCCCAGCTCTTGCCGCTGGCCGAATACAGCACGAACAGGCTGCCGGCGGCCAGGATCAGCAGCAGGATGAGCAATGGTCCATCGATGTGCATGCGTTGCAGCAGGGTGGCGCGACGGCGCATCACGTCTTCGCTGGAGAGGATCCGGTCGAAATTACTCTTCACGGGCCGTAGCCTCCGCGCTGATAGGGCTTGCGAATTCAGGCTTGAGCTGACCGTGCTCATCCAGCAGCCAGGCGTCCATGACCTGACGCACCACCGGCGCGGCGACGCCGGAACCGGACTCACCGTTCTCCACCATCACCGACACGACGATCTTGGGGTTCTCGGCCGGGGCAAAACCGACGAACAGGGCGTGGTCGCGATGGCGCTCCTGGACCTTGGAACGGTCGTACTTCTCGCCCTGCTTGATGGCGACCACCTGGGCCGTACCGCTCTTGCCGGCGATCCGGTACGGCGAGCCGATGGCCGCCTTGCGCGCCGTGCCCCGGGCGCCATGCATCACTTGCTGCATGCCGTTGTTGACCTTCTGCCAGTCCGACGGATTGCGCAGGATGATGTCCGGCATCGGATCCGGGTCCACGGGGGTCTGGCCCTCGATGGTCTTGGCCAGGTGCGGACGGTGCCATTTGCCCTTGCTGGCCACCAGGGCCGTGGCCTGGGCCAGTTGCAACGGCGTGGCCTGCATGTAGCCCTGGCCGATCCCCAGGATCAGGGTTTCACCCGGGAACCACGCCTGGCGGCGGGTCGCCCGCTTCCATTCCCGGGACGGCATCAGGCCCGGCGACTCCTCGAACATGTCCAGGGAGACTTTCTGGCCGATCCCGAACTTGGTCATGTAGGACGACAGCCGGTCGATTCCCAGCTTGTGGGCCAGGTCGTAGAAGTAGGTGTCGTTGGAACGCATGATGGCCGTTTCCAGATCCACGTAACCGTCGCCGGTACGGTTCCAGTTGCGGTACTTGTGATCGTAGTTGGGCAGCATGTAGTAGCCAGGGTCATAGACCCGGCTCGAGGCGGTCACCACCCCGGCGTCGAGGCCGGCAATCGCCACCGCGGGCTTGATGGTGGAACCCGGGGGATAAAGACCGCGCAGCACACGGTTGAACAGCGGCCGGTCGATGGAGTCGCGCAGCTCGGCGTAGGCCTTGAAACTGATGCCGGTGACGAACAGGTTCGGATCGAAACTCGGCTGGCTGACCATCGCCAGGACTTCACCGGTGTTGGGGTCCAGCGCCACCACGGCCCCCCGCCGCCCGCCCAGCGCCGCTTCGGCGGCTTCCTGCAACTTGATGTCCAGGCTCAGCACGATGTCCTTGCCGGGAATCGGGTCGGTGCGCTTGAGCACCCGCAGCACGCGGCCCCGGGCGTTGGTCTCGACTTCCTCGTAGCCCACCTGGCCATGCAGCTCGGCCTCGTAGAAGCGCTCGATGCCGGTCTTGCCGATGTGGTGCGTACCGCTGTAGTTGACCGGGTCGAGGGTCTTGAGCTCTTTCTCGTTGATCCGCCCCATGTAGCCCACCGAGTGGGCAAAGTGCGGCCCCTGGGGATAATGCCGGACCAACTGTGCCACCACCTCGACGCCGGGCAGGCGGAACTGGTTCACCGCGATCAGGGCGATCTGTTCCTCGGTCAGCTCGAACAGGATCGGCACCGGCTCGAACGGCCGCCGCCCCTGGCGCATGCGTTTCTCGAAGATGGCCCGGTCCTCGGGCGTGAGCTGCAGCACTTCGACGATCACGTCGAGCACCTTCTGCCAGTCGCCGGAACGCTCGCGGGTCATGCTCAGGCTGAAGCTGGGCCGGTTATCGGCCACCACCACGCCATTGCGGTCGAAGATCAGCCCGCGAGTCGGCGGAATCGGCTGGACATGCACCCGGTTGTTTTCCGACAGTGTGGAGTGATAGTCGTACTGGATGACCTGCAGGAAATAGAGCCGCGCAATCAGCACGCCAATCAGCGCCACCACAGTGATGGCACCGAACACGACGCGACTGCGCACCAGGCGGGCGTCTTTTTCGTGGTCCTTGATGCGGATCGGCTGGGGCATGAGGGCTGGATTACTTGTGGTAAGGATGCCCGGACAGGACTGTCCAGGCACGATACAGCTGTTCACCGATCAGGATCCGCACCAGCGGGTGCGGCAACGTCAGGGGCGACAACGACCAGCGCTGGTCGGCCCGGGCACAGACTTCCGGCGCCAGCCCTTCCGGACCGCCGACCATGAAGTTCACCGTGCGCGAATCCAGCCGCCAGCGATCGAGCTCCACCGCCAGTTGCTCGGTGCTCCAGGGCTTGCCATGGACCTCCAGGGTGACGATCCGCTCGTTCGGCCCGACCTTGGCCAGCATGGCTTCGCCTTCCTGGCGGATGAAGCGCGCCACGTCGGCGTTCTTGCCACGGGTGTTGAGCGGAATTTCCACCAGTTCCAGGGCCAGCTCGGACGGAAGACGCTTGGCATATTCATGCCAGCCCTCTTCGACCCACTTGGGCATGCGGGAACCGACGGCGATCAGGCGCAGTCGCACAGCGGTCCCTTATTGCTGGTCTTTGTTGAGCTTGGTGAAGTGCTCATGGGTGTTTTCCGGGCTGTGGTGACGGGCATCGGCCGCACGGCTCTGCTCGGCACCGGCCCACAGGCGCTCCAGGTCGTAGAACTGGCGTGCCGAGGCGGTCATCATGTGCACGATGGCGATGTCCAGGTCCAGCAGTACCCAGTCGCTGTCGCCCTTGCCTTCTTCGCCCAGAGGCTTGAGGCCCTTTTTCTTCACCTCTTCACGGACCTTTTCCAGCATCGCGTTGATCTGGCGATTGGAGGTACCGGTGGCGATGATCATGTAGTCGGTGATGCTTTGCTTTTCGCGAACATCCAGAACCTGGATGTCCTGGGCCTTCACGTCTTCCAGGGCATCGACGATCACTTTGACCATCGGGTTCTCGATTACGGTGTCTTTGTTCGTCATATAAAACTCGTTTTGCTCATATGTTCGGGCGCTTCGTAACAGTGAAGCACGCCTTGTTCAGTTCGACGCACGGTACAGCCCGTGCGCATCGATGTAGGCCAGGACCGCGTCGGGCACCAGGAAACGTACCGACTTACCGCTGGCCAGCAGTTGACGGATCTGGGTGGCGGATACCGCGAGCGGCGTCTGCCAGACGAATGCAATCTGTCCGCTCGGCCCCTTCAGGGCCAGCGGGTCGCTCACCGAGCGGGCCGCCAGCAGGTTGCGCAAGGCATCCGGCGGCTCGCTGTCGGCATCCGGGCGCTGCAACACCAGGATGTGGCAATGCTGGAGCAACTCCTCCCAGCGATGCCAAGTAGGCAGGCCGCAAAATGCGTCCCAGCCCAGAAGCAGGAAAACCTGGGCATCGGCGGCCAGTTCGGCACGCATCAGCTCCAGGGTGTCAATGGAGTAGGACGGCTTGTCCCGCTGCAATTCGCGGGCGTCCACCACCAGCGGCGGCACACCTGCCACCGCGCACTCGACCATCGCCAGACGGTCCTGTGCCGATACCTGCGGCGTTCCCCGGTGCGGCGGCCTGGCGCTGGGCGTCAGGCGCAGCTCATCGAGGCCCAGGGCATCGGCGACTTCCAGCGCACCGCGCAAATGGCCGATGTGCACCGGATCGAACGTGCCGCCCAGGATGCCGATGCGCCGGGGCGCGGTTGTCATCGTCGCAGCGACTGCCGGGTCGAGATCGCCCAAGTCAGACCGGCTCCTGTCCGCGCAACTGGCCGTCACCGACCACAATGTACTTCTCGCAGGTCAGGCCTTCGAGGCCCACCGGGCCGCGGGCGTGCAGCTTATCAGTAGAAATGCCGATCTCGGCACCCAATCCGTATTCGAAACCGTCGGCGAAGCAGGTCGGGATATTGATCATCACCGACGCCGAGTCCACCTCGGCCACGAAGCGCCGGGTTTCGCCCTGGTGCTCGCTGACGATCGAGTCGGTGTGGTGCGAGCCGTGGCGATTGATGTGCTCGATGGCTTCATCCAGCCCGTCGACCACGCGGATCGACAGGATCGGCGCCAGGTACTCGGTGTCCCAGTCTTCCTGGGTGGCCGCAACGGCCTCGATGACCGCGCGGGTGCGCTCGCAACCGCGCAGCTCGACGCCTTTTTCGCGCAACTGTGCAGCCATGGGCGGCAGGAAGTCCCGGGCCACGGCCTGGTCCACCAGCAGGGTTTCCATCGCGCCGCAGATGCCATAGCGATAGGTCTTGGCATTGAAGGCGATACGCTGGGCCTTGGGCAGATCGGCGTGGGCACTGACATAGACGTGGCAGATGCCGTCCAGGTGCTTGATCACCGGCACGCGGGCGTCGCGGCTGATCCGCTCGATCAACCCCTTGCCACCACGAGGCACGATGACATCGACGAACTCGGGCATGGTGATCAGCGCGCCGACAGCGGCGCGGTCGGTGGTGTCCACCACTTGCACCACGGCCGCCGGCAGGCCGGCTTCGGCCAGGCCGCGCTGGATGCAGGCGGCAATGGCACGGTTGGAATGAATCGCCTCGGAACCGCCACGCAGGATGGTCGCGTTACCGGACTTCAGGCACAGGCTCGCCGCATCGATGGTCACGTTCGGCCGCGACTCGTAGATGATCCCGACCACGCCCAGGGGCACGCGCATCTTGCCGACCTGGATGCCCGACGGGCGATAGCTCATGTCGCGGATCGCCCCCACCGGATCCGGCAGTGCCGCGACCTGGCGCAGACCGACGATCATGCCGTCGATGCGGGCCGGCGTCAGCGCCAGACGCTCGAGCATGGCCGGCTCGAGGCCGTTGGCCCGGCCGGCGGCCAGGTCCAGCTCGTTGGCGGCGGACAGCTCGGCGCGCGCAGCGTCCAGCGCATTGGCGGCGGCCTGCAGGGCGCGGTTTTTCTGCGCGGTGCTGGCCCGGCCGATGATGCGCGACGCTTCGCGAGCGGCGCGACCCAGGCGGGTCATGTAGTCAAGAACGGACTCAGTCATGGTCTGTGTGGTCTTGGCGAGGGAGAAAGCGGCAGATTATAACTGTCGTATCCCTCGACTAACAGCGTGGACTCGCAGCGGTGACCGGCGGAAGCACAAAACCGGCACAAATTTCACCTGTTCAGCGGTGATTAAGATTGGCATTGCTATCATCGCGCTTCCTTTGGCCTCACTTCGCCCATCGTCATGACCGACTCGCCTTCTACGCCCACTGCCCTGCCCCACGCCTTCTTCGATCGCGACGCCCAGGTACTGGCCCAGGACCTGCTGGGCAAAGTCATCCGCCACAAGGTTGGCGAACTGTGGCTCAGCGCGCGGATCATCGAGACCGAGGCGTATTACTTTGCCGAAAAAGGCAGCCACGCCTCGCTGGGCTACACGGAAAAACGTAAGGCTTTGTTTCTGGATGGCGGACACATCTATATGTACTACGCCCGGGGCGGCGATTCGCTGAACTTCAGCGCCCAGGGCCCGGGTAACGCCGTGTTGATCAAATCGGCCTACCCTTGGGTCGATGGCATTTCCGGACCCCAGAGCCTGGCGCAGATGCTGCTCAACAACCCCGACGCCCAGGGTCGCCCGCGCACGCCGCAAAAGCTCTGCGCCGGCCAGACCCTGCTGTGCAAGGCCCTGGGTCTGAAAGTGCCGGACTGGGATGCCAGGCGCTTCGACCCCGAACGCCTGCTGGTGGAGGACGTGGGCGTACCGACGGTCAATGTGATCCAGACCACCCGCCTGGGCATCCCATTGGGGCGCGACGAACACTTGCCCTATCGCTTCGTCGATGCGGCCTATGCCCCCTGGTGCACCCGTAACCCGTTGCGACGCGGCCAGGTCGAAGGTCGCGACTATTTTTTGCTTGGATGAACACAGCACCGCCGAACCCTGGGGCAGCGAGCTTGCTCACGATAGCGTCGGATCAGCAGAATGGGGGGCTGACTGACCCACCGCCATCGCGAGCAAGCTCGCTCCCACAAGGGTCTCGGTGACCACGGTCTCTCGCTCCCGCAAGGGCCCGGTGCAGGAAAGGTTGCATGCCGATCACTTTTCAACGGAGTTGTTCTTATGGGCCCATGGCTCGATAGCATCACAGGATGGCTGGCCGCCAACCCGCAATGGCTTGCGGTAGCGGTATTCATCGTTGCATGTGTGGAATGCCTGGCAATCGCCGGGCTGATCGTGCCGGGTACCGTGCTGCTGTTTGCGGTGGCGGTGCTGGCCGGCAGCGGCGCGCTGTCCCTGGGCGAGACGTTGCTGCTGGGCCTGCTGGGGGGCTTGCTCGGGGACCTGGTGTCGTATTTCCTGGGGCGGCACTTCCACCAGAACATCCGGCGCCTGCCGGGGCTGCGCCATCACCCGGAATGGATGAGCGCCGCGGAAAACTATTTCCAGCGCTACGGCATCGCCAGTCTGCTGGTGGGCCGCTTCATCGGCCCGCTGAGGCCGATGCTGCCGATGGTGGCCGGGATGTGCGACATGCCGTTCCCGCGCTTTGCCGCCGTCAGCCTGCTGGCCGCGGCGGGCTGGAGCGTGGCGTACCTGCTGCCGGGCTGGGCCACCGGGGCGGCGTTTCGCCTGCCGCTGCCCGAAGGCTTCTGGCCCCAGGCCGGCGTGGTTATCGGCAGCATCGCCGTGATGATCGGCTTGAGCGTCAACAGCAGCCTGCGCCGCCATCGACATGCCGCGGCATTGATCGCCGGCCTGGGCCTGGTGATCCTGATCGGCCTGTTCATCGGGTTCCGCTACCTGAGCGCCTTCGACCAGGGCCTGATGGCGCTGGTCCAGGAGCATCGCAGCCCGAACCTGGATGAAATCGCCGTGACCTTCACGCTGATCGGCGAATTCCGCTACATGCTGATTTTCAGCGTACTGCTTACCGTCCTGCTGCTGGTGGCACGTCAATGGCGACAGGCAATCTTCGCCGGTTCGACGATGCTGATCACCGCCTTGGCCAATACCGGACTCAAGCATTTCTTCGCCCGCATGCGTCCGGAAATCCTCACCGAACCCCTGACCAGCTACAGCATGCCCAGCGGCCATGCCTCCGGCTCGTTCGCGATGTTCCTGGCCCTCGCCGTCCTGGCCGGGCGTGGCCAGCCGCCGCGCCTGCGCCTGACCTGGCTGTTGCTGGGCTGCATGCCGGCCCTGGCCATCGCGCTGTCACGGGTATACCTCGGCGTCCACTGGCCGAGCGACATCCTGGCTGGCGCCATGCTCGCCGCCTGCGTCTGCGCCGCCATGCTGTGGCTGAGCCAGCGCCAGGCGCCGCTGCAGGCCATGCCGCCGAAGATCTGGTGGCTGGTCCTGCCGGCCCTGGTGGCGGGGTTCAGCTTCTTTGCATTGCGACACCTGCCCCATGGGATGCTGCGGTATGCCTATTAGGCAATCCAGAGCAAGCTCGCATCCACAGGGGATCGGTGCTGTCTGGTGGTGTCAGGCGAAGAGTTCGCCCTGCAACTCGTCGAGCAAGGCCTGGATGGCGTCCAGGCGCTGCTGGGGATCGTCGAGCTGCAGCAGGTCGAGCTTGTCCAGCTCATTGAACGGCAGCAGGTAGGCCAGTTGGTTGGCCAGCGATTGCTGGCCGGTCGCTTCGGTGCCCATGTTCAGCGCCTCGACCATCGGATGCTCGGCCAGGGCCTTGAGCAACGCCACCAGGTCGGCGTCCTCGTCCTGCAACGGTTGCTCCGGCTCTTCCTCCAGCCACTCCACTTCAGCGACCGTCAGTTGATCCGGCTGCACCGTGCTGCTGTGCACGATGAAGCGGCGTGCGCCCTGCACGCGAATCCCCAGCAGGCCGTTGTCCTGCTGGGAAAAGTCGGTGATCCGCGCTTCACAGCCGACCCGCGCGTAGCCTTGCGGCGCGATACCGACTTCCTGGCCATCGAGGATGCACACCACCCCGAACCCCTCACCTTGCTTCATGCAGCGGCCGATCATGTCGAGGTAGCGCGCCTCGAAAATCTGCAGATCGAGGATGCACCCGGGAAACAGCACCGTGTTCAACGGGAAAAGCGGCAACGTCATAACCCAGTTCCTTAGACGGTCATCGATACAACCAGCGGCAGCAGCACCGCCGTGGCCACGCCCATCAGGCTCATCGCCAGCGCCGCGAAGGCTCCGGACTCCTCGCTTTCCTGCAATGCCACCGAAGTGCCCACCGCATGGGCCGTCAGGCCCAACGCCATGCCCCGCGCCTCAGGGCTGCGCACGCCCAGGCGGTCCAGGATGCCCGGCCCCAGGATCGCCCCCAGCACGCCGGTGATCAGCACGAACACCGCGGCCATGGCCGCCACGCCGCCGATCTGCTCGGCCACCAGCATGGCGATCGGCGATGTCACCGACTTGGGCGCCATGGTCATCAGGATCATATGCTCGGCCCCCAACGCCCACCCCAGCAGCACTGCGGACCCGGTGGCGAACACTCCGCCTATCACCAGCGTAGTAAAAATCGGCCAGAACAATTGCCGGATCCGCCGCAGGTTCAAATACAGCGGCACCGCCAGGGCGACCGTGGCCGGGCCCAGCAGGATGCTGAGGATCTCGGTGCTCTTGCGGTATTCGGCGTAGCTGATGCCGCAACCGACCAGCACACCGATCAGCACCAGCATCGACATCAACACCGGTTGCAGGAATATCCAGCGGGTCTTTTCGAACGCTGCCAGCACCAGTTGATAGGCACCCAGGGTGATGCCGATGCCAAACAGTGGATGATGGATCACCGAGGTCCAGGCGCCTTGCCAATCGAGCATCATTGCGAGTCCTCCGGCGCCGGAGCGTGACGCCGGGCCAGGCGCTGCATCAGCACGCCGGTCAGCGCCACGGAGAAGACCAGCGACAACGTCAGCGCCCCGACGATGGCCCAGAAGTCGGCGGCGATGGCCCGGGCATAGACCATCACCCCCACCGCCGGCGGCACCAGCAGCAAGGGCAGGTACCGCAACAGGCTGCTGGCGGCCAGGCTCAGCGGCTCGCTGACCTCGCCCCGCATGACCAGGTAACCCAGCAACAGCAGCAGGCCGATGATCGGCCCCGGCAGCACCGGCAAGAACAAGTGATTGATGGCGGTGCCCAGCAATTGGAACAGCACCAGCCAGGTCAGGCCCCGTAACAGCATCCGCTCTTTCCCCCGCGACATGTCCCCATTGAATGCGCCCGCATTATAAGCATGCCCGCGCTATGGTCCGGCATTCGTAAAAAGCATGGTCGATGACCTGCCCGGTCCGTCATGTTGATCTACAGTGGTTCTCCGGGGACCCAGGTCCCCGCTCCAGATAAAACCGATGAACCAAGGAGAGTCTCAATGCCCTATGTGCCTGTTGCAGCGCTCAAAGATTATGTCGGCAAGGAACTGGGACGTTCCGAATGGCTGAGCATCGACCAGGACCGCATCAACCTGTTCGCCGAAGCCACTGGTGACTTCCAGTTCATTCACGTCGATCCGGTCAAGGCGGCACAGACCCCGTTCGGCAGCACCATTGCCCACGGGTTCCTGTCGCTGTCGCTGATGCCCAAGCTGATGGAAGACATCCTGATCCTGCCCGAGGGCGTGAAGATGGTGGTCAACTACGGACTCGACAGCGTGCGTTTCATCCAGCCGGTGAAAGTCGATTCCAGGGTCCGGCTCAAGGTCGACCTGGTGGACGTGACCGAGAAAAAACCCGGCCAATGGCTGCTCAAGGCCACCGCCACGCTGGAAATCGAAGGCTCGGACAAACCGGCCTACATCGCCGAGCCCCTGTCGCTCTGCTTCGTGTGAACCCAGGCGGAAGCGAAGCCGCCCAGGCAGTTTCGCACCGCTTCTCTATATCCAGAAGGCGCAGCTGCGGCATACTCGTCGCCTGATTACCTGGATCCCCGTTATGCGCTCACTTGCTCCCTTGGCCCTGACCCTCTTGCTGACTGCCTGCGGCGACGGCGAATCGCTGCTGCCGCCCGACGCTCGCCTGCCCGATGGCGGCCGCTACCGCGGTGAGCTGGTGAACGGCCTGCTGCAAGGCCAGGGGCGCGTCGACTACCCCAACGGCAGCTGGTACGCCGGGCAGTTCGACCAAGGCCAATGGCATGGCAACGGGGAATGGCACGGCAGCAACGGCGAGGTCTATCGCGGCCAGTTCCAGCATGGGCTGTTCCATGGCCAGGGCAGCCTGAGCACGCCCAACAGCAGCTACAGCGGCGGGTTCAAGCACGGCCGGCGAGACGGGGAAGGCACGCTCAAGGAAAACGGCATGACCTACCGCGGCGAATTCAAGGCCGACCGGTATTCAGGCCTCGGACGCCTTGAGCTCGCCGATGGCAGCCAGTACCAGGGGCCCTTCACCAACGGCAAGCCCAACGGAGAAGGCCAACGCTTGGATGCCGCCGGCAATCAGTTCACCGGAAACTTCGTCGACGGCCAGCTGCAAGGCCGGGGCACCTTCAACAGCGCCGATGGCGATGTCTACGTCGGCGGGTTCAAGGACAACCAGCTCAGCGGCCGCGGTCGCTACGAAAACGCCGATGGCGATGTCTGGATCGGCCAGTTCAAGGAAGGCGCCCTCACCGGCAAGGGCGAACTGATCGGTGCCGATGGCAGCCATTACCGCGGTCAATTCAATGAATGGCGTTTCACCGGCCAGGGCCGCCTGAACCTGCCCGATGGCAGCTTCTACATCGGCCAGTTCGAAAACGACAGCTATAACGGTCGCGGCACCCTGGCGCTCACCGACGGCACGGTACAGAGCGGTATCTGGGCCAATGGCCAGCGGGTGCGCGACGCCGACGGCAAACCGCTGCCGGATGTACTCGAACTCGGCCTGCTGGCCCAGGGCCGGCTGCTGGACGACGCACTGGCCGACATCCCCGCCTCGACGGCAGCGGTGGAGCTCTACAGCCTGACCCTGGGCGGCGACGGCAAGCAGAGCGTGTTCCTGCGCGAATCCGACTATGTCGCCAACATGCTCACCAGCCGCTTCGGTGCGTTCGGCCAGATCCGCCTGGTCAACCATCGCGACCACCTGGGCGACCGTCCCATGGCCACCCGCGAAAGCCTGCGGCGCGCCGCCCGCACACTGGCCGAGCGCAGCGGCCCGGAAGACCTGGTGTTCATCTACCTCACCAGCCATGGCACCAGCGAACACGAACTGGTCCTGGACCAACCGCGCATGGAACTGGCCGACCTGCCCGCCGATGAACTGGCGGCGGTGCTGGCGCCCCTGAAAAACCGCGACAAGATCGTGGTGATCTCGGCCTGCTACTCAGGGGGTTTCATTCCGGCCCTCAAGGACGAACGCACCCTGATCATGACCGCTTCCCGGGCGGACCGGGTGTCCTTCGGCTGTTCCGAGGAGGCCAACTTCACTTATTTCGGCGATGCGCTGTTCGCCCAAGCACTGAACCAGACCGACGACCTGGAACAGGCTTTCAAGCTGGCCAAGGCCACCGTTGCCGAACGGGAACAGGCGGACAATTTCGAAGCCTCCGAACCGCAGATCTGGGCGCCCAGGACGGTGCTTTCCCACTGGCAACTGCTGCGTAAACAGCAGGCGCGCAAAGCATTGCAAAGTACCGCACTGAACGACGAGGGCCAAAAGAGCAACTAAGCTGAACCGTATCAAGGGGGAAACACCATGTACTTGACGCCTCAGCATGTCTTGCTCGCCGGCGCTACCGGGCTGACCGGGGAACACCTACTGGACCGGTTGCTCAACGAACCGACCATCAGCCGGGTCCTGGCGCCTTCACGCCGGCCATTGGCGGAGCACCCGCGCCTGGAAAACCCGGTCGGGGAGCCGGCCGACGTACTGCCGCGACTCGACGGCCAGGTCGATATCGCCTTTTGCTGCCTCGGCACGACCCTCAAGAAAGCCGGCTCCGAACAGGCCTTCCGCGCGGTGGACCTGGACCTGGTCGTCGCGTTTGCCAAGCGTGCCCGGGAACTGGGGGCCCGGCACCTGATCGTCATCAGCGCCTTGGGGGCCGATCCAAAATCGTCGATCTTCTACAACCGGGTCAAAGGCGAGATGGAAGCGGCGCTCAAGGCCCAGGACTGGCCGCAACTGACCATCTGCCGGCCTTCCCTGCTGCTGGGGGAACGGCCCGAGCCTCGCCTGGCCGAGCAACTGGCCGGCCCCTTGTCGAAGCTGATCCCGGGCAAGTACCACGGCATCGAAGCCTGCCAACTGGCCCGCGCCATGTGGCGCCTGGCCCTGGAAGAGCAGGATGGGGTGCGGGTGGTGGAGTCGGATGAGTTGCGCAAGCTGGGCAAGTAGGCTGGGCAAGCGGCCCCGTATCCAAGCCAAGCGCTTGTGGTGCGAGGCAATTGTGGCGAGGGGACTCATCTCCGCTGGGCCGCGACGCGGCCCCAAGGCAGCCAGCTCGATCGGCCTGATATACGCCTGTTGCGGTTTTGGGACTGCTGCGCAGTCCAGCGCGGATAAATCCCCTCGCCACGGGAGTGCTTTCGTGCAGCTACCTCTTCTGAGCCCTACATCCCGCCAGTCGCCTGGAACCCCACGCCCATTGCCGTGAACAACGACAGCGGCAGCAACAGGGTGTCGAGCAACGCACTGGCCGGCAGGTCGACGCCTGGATAGCGCGGGGCCTCGGCGCCGAAGCGGTCCTTGGCGCAACAACCGCCATTGAGGGCATAGAGATCCAGCCGCGTCCCGGCATATACCACCGGCGCACCAGGCTTGGCGGCGTCGAGGGTACGAGCGGTGGCACAGCCGGCCAGTTGCAGCGCCAGCGCCAGGACCAGCAGCTTATTCATCGCTGCTCAAATGATGCTCCCCCCAACGCGGCAACATGTCCTGGGGAATGTTCAGCAGATTGAGGACTCGCGCGACCACGAAATCGATCAGGTCGTCGATGGTCTGCGGCTGGTGATAAAACCCGGGGGAAGCCGGCAGGATGGTTACGCCCATGTTCGACAGCTTGAGCATATGCTCCAGATGAATACTCGAGTACGGCGCCTCCCGAGGCACCAGGATCAACTGCCGGCGCTCCTTGAGCGTCACGTCCGCGGCCCGCTCGATCAGGTTGTTGCAGGCACCGGTGGCGATCGCCGACAGGGTTCCGGTGGAACACGGCACCACCACCATCGCCGCCGGCGCGCCGGAGCCGGAAGCCACCGGCGACATCCAGTCCTCCTTGCCGTACACACGGATCTGCCCCGCCGCAGCTCCCGTGTATTCGGTGAGGAACGCCTGCATCATCTGGGTCTTGGCCGGGAGGCTCACGTCGGTCTCGGTGGCGATCACCAGTTGCGCCGCCTTGGAGATGAGGAAGTGCACCTCGCGATCTTCCCGCACCAGGCAATCGAGCAGGCGCAAGCCGTACTGGGCGCCGGAAGCTCCAGTCATTGCCAGTGTGATGCGTTCGGGGCCATTGTCCCCCAGGCGAGTATTCATTTGAGCGCCTCGGCCAGTTTGCCATGCAGGCCGCCAAAGCCACCGTTGCTCATGATGACCACGTGCGTGCCGGGCTGTGCCTGGCTCTTCACGCGCTCGATGATGCCTTCCAGGGAATCGCTGACAATCGACGGCACCGTGCACAACGCCGCAGTGGCTCCCAGGTCCCAACCGAGGTTGGCCGGTGAGTACCAGATCACCTGATCGGCATCCACCACGCTTTCGGGCAGGCCATCACGGTGCGCACCAAGCTTCATGGAGTTGGAGCGCGGCTCGATAATGGCAATCAACGGCGCATCGCCGATGCGCTTGCGCAAACCGTCGAGGGTGGTGGCGATGGCGGTCGGGTGGTGGGCGAAGTCGTCATAGAGGGTGATGCCGCGCACTTGGGCGACTATCTCCATACGCCGCTTGACGCTCTTGAATGCGCTCAATGCGGCGATGCCCATGGAAGGCACCACACCGACATGCCGGGCCGCCGCCAGTGTCGCCAGGGCGTTGGCGACGTTGTGCTGGCCGGTCAACGCCCACTCCACCACACCCTGGGATTGGCCTTCAAACATGACCTCGAACTGCGAGCCATCTTCGCTGAGCAATTTCACTTGCCACTGCCCGCCCGCGCCGGTGGTCTGCACCGGGGTCCAGCAGCCCATCTCGATGACGCGCTGCAAGGCCGGTTCGGTGGTGGGGTGGATGACCAGGCCTTCGCTCGGGATGGTACGTACCAAGTGATGGAACTGCCGTTCGATGGCGGCCAGATCAGGGAAGATGTCCGCATGATCGTATTCAAGGTTGTTGAGAATCGCCGTGCGGGGACGGTAATGGACGAACTTCGAGCGTTTGTCGAAGAACGCGCTGTCGTATTCGTCCGCCTCGATCACGAAAAACGGCGTGCCGCCCAGGCGCGCCGATACCGAGAAATTCTGCGGCACGCCGCCGATCAAGAAGCCCGGGCTCATGCCGGCGTGCTCCAGGACCCAGGCCAGCATGCTGCTGGTGGTGGTCTTGCCGTGGGTGCCGGCCACTGCCAGGACCCAACGGCCCTGCAGCACATGGTCGGCCAGCCACTGCGGCCCCGACACATAGGGCAAGCCCTTGTTGAGCACGTATTCCACCGCCGGGTTGCCACGGGACATGGCGTTGCCGATGACCACCAGGTCCGGCGCGGGGTCCAGTTGCGCCGGGTCATAGCCCTGGGTCAGTTCGATGCCCTGGGCTTCCAGCTGGGTGCTCATCGGTGGGTAGACGTTGGCGTCGGAGCCAGTCACGTGATGGCCCAGCTCCTTGGCCAGGACCGCCATCGAACCCATGAAAGTGCCGCAAATACCGAGAATATGGATGTGCATAGTCGACCTCGTAAAACATGGCCGCAGGTTAGCCTAGGGAGGGGGAAATCGCACCTTGTGTTTCGATTTCACGCCGCCTTTACAGGTGCCCGCCAGACTTGCAAACAGCCCATACCCCCTGCGGGAGCGAGCCTGCTCGCGATAGCGGTGGGTCAACTTGCGTTGATGCTGGATGTGCCGCCGTCATCGCGAGCAGGCTCGCTCCCACAGTTGACCGCATTCCTTCAGGTAGATGCGCTGCGGCTCAGCGGGCGATGGCGTGTTTACGCAACTTTCGGTAAAGGGTATTGCGGCTGATCCCCAGTTGTTCCGCCGTGTGGGTCATGTGCCAGCGCTGACGCTCCAGGGCATCGAGCAACGCCAGGCGCTCGGCATCTTCCAGGGGCCGTTCTGCCACCGTTTCGACCACGGCAACCGGGCGCTGGCGGATCATCGCCGGCAAGTCTTCCAGGCCGATCCGCCCGCCTTCGCACAACGCGGCCAGGGTGCGCAGGACATTGCGCAACTGCCGCACATTGCCCGGCCAGTCGAACCCCAGCAACGCCTGGCGTGCCGGTTCATCGAGGTTGATCATGTCGGCACCAGCCTCTTCGGCCAGCAGGAAATCCAGCAACTGGGCCTTGTCGCCGCGCTCGCGCAATGGCGGCAAGGCAATCTCCAGGCCGTTGAGCCGGTAATACAGGTCCTCGCGGAAGCTGCCATCCCGGACCCGCTCGAGCAATTGCCGGTGAGTTGCGCTGATGATGCGCACGTTGACAGGCTCGGGCTCGCCGCCAATGGGCACCACCTGGCGGTCTTCAAGCACGCGCAACAGCCGGGTCTGCAAGGCCAGGGGCATGTCGCCGATCTCGTCCAGGAACAACGTTCCGCCGTCGGCCTGCTGCAGCTTGCCGCGCATGCCTTCCTTGCGGGCCCCGGTGAAACTGCCGCCGCGATAACCGAACAGTTCGCTCTCGATCAGGCTTTCCGGGATGGCCGCGCAGTTGAGGGCGACAAAATGCTTGCCGGCGCGCTGGCTGGCGTGGTGCACGGCCTTGGCGAACGCCTCCTTGCCGGAGCCGGTTTCGCCATGGATCAGCAGCGGCACGTCGCGTTCGAACACCCGCAGCGCCTTGCGAAAATGCTCCTGAAGCGTCGTATCCCCCAGGCAGATACCCGACGCCCGCGCGGGTTCGATGGCCTTGAGCGCCGGCGCGATCGGCACCGGCACGCTGCGCGCCTGGCCACGCAAGACAGCGAACAGATGCCGCCCATCTCGGCTGCGCAGTGGCCAACTGGCGCTGGCCTGGGGACTGGCCCGGCCCAGCAATTCGTCCAGGGAACAGTCGAAAAAGTCCTCGACCCGCTGACCGATCAAGCCACCGCGCATGTGCCCGAGCAGGTTCAGGGCGCTCTGGTTGACCGCGCGGATCCGCCCTTCGCCATCGAAAGCCAGCAGCCCTTCGCTGAACAGGCCCACGGATTCGGCTTGCAAATGGAAGCGCAACAGCCATTGATCGTCGAAGCAACGCAGGAAGTAGCAGCTCTCGATCATCTTCGCCGACAGGTTGACCAGCGCCATGGTGTGGAACTGGCTCTGGCGCGACACGTCGGGCCGGGCCGAGGACACGTCGAGCACCGCCATCAATTCGCCGTGCGGGTCGAAGACCGGGCTCGCCGAGCAGGTCAGGCCGGTATGGCGACCGCGAAAATGTTCTTCCTGGTGGATGGTCAGGGCCTGGCGCTCCACCAGGCAGGTGCCGATGCCGTTGGTGCCTTCGCAGGCTTCGCTCCAGTCGGCGCCGAGCCAGAGACCGGCCCGTTCGAAGATCTTGCGTTCGCTGGGAGCGGTGACGCAATTGAGGATCACCCCCCGGGCGTCGGTGAGCAGCACCGCATGACCGGCGCCGGAGAGTTGCTGGTGCAGGCTGGTCATTTCCGTGCCGGCGATATTCAGCACCTGCTGCAGGCGCTCGCGGCTCTCCAGCACCCGGCCATGCTCGAGCACCGTCGGCGCCAGGTTCTGGGCCGGGTCGAGGTGATAATCCTCCAGGCAGCGCAGCCAGGAACGGGCGATCGATGGATCGCTGCCAGGGCCCTGCAAATGGGCCTTACCCTGGGTGACCGTGAAGACTTGCTGGGCATGGCGGGTCAAATGGTTGCTGTGCATTTCTTATTATTCTCCCCGAAGGTTGCGGCCTTGTTGGAGTAACGGTCCGGACACCTGATGCTTTATCTGACACTTAACCTGTACGTGACGCTTGAACCTGGTTGGGCACTTGATCCCGGGGCTGGCACTTAACCTGTGGCGAGGGGATAGATCCCTCGCCACAGGTACATCCACTCACCAAAAGATACCCCTTCGCCATAACGGTGTTCGGCAGGCCATCTGGCGCATGCCCCAGCATCCTCCAGCCCAACCGGCAATGCAATGCTGGCGAGACCCGGCAGTCACAGACTGTCTCACCCATGGCACAAAGTGTCACACCCGCCGTATCGCGATCGTCACACCGGCTATCCGTTTGTCCGACGAACTCCTCCTGAAGTCTTGATTTACGGGCCCTGCAAGGCAATGGCCCAACCTTTGCTCTAGGTTTAAATACCGGCGCTCGATTTGCGCGGCCTCCCGTATAAGCACAAAAGCCAAGGAGAACTCATCATGCGTTACGCTCACCCCGGTACTGAAGGCGCTATCGTTTCGTTCAAGAGCAAATACGGTAACTACATCGGCGGCGAGTTCGTCGCGCCTGTCAAAGGTCAGTACTTCACCAATACTTCCCCGGTCAATGGCCAGCCCATTGCCGAATTCCCGCGCTCCACGGCCGAAGACATCGAAAAGGCCCTGGACGCCGCCCATGCTGCCGCTGATGCCTGGGGCGCCACGTCGGCCCAGGCGCGTTCGCTGATCCTGCTGAAGATCGCCGACCGCATCGAACAGAACCTCGAGACCCTGGCGATCACCGAATCCTGGGACAACGGCAAGGCCGTACGCGAGACCCTCAACGCCGACATCCCCCTGGCAGCGGATCATTTCCGCTACTTCGCCGGCTGCCTGCGGGCGCAGGAAGGGGCGGCCGCCGAGATCGATGGCAACACCGTGGCCTATCACATCCATGAGCCACTGGGCGTGGTCGGGCAGATCATCCCGTGGAACTTCCCGCTGCTGATGGCCGCCTGGAAACTGGCCCCGGCCCTGGCCGCCGGTAACTGCGTGGTGCTCAAGCCGGCCGAGCAAACCCCTCTGGGCATCTGCGTGCTCATGGAACTGATCGGCGACCTGCTGCCACCCGGCGTGCTCAACGTGGTGCAAGGCTTCGGCAAGGAAGCGGGTGAAGCCCTGGCCACCAGCAAGCGCATCGCCAAGATCGCCTTCACCGGTTCCACCCCGGTGGGCTCGCACATCATGAAATGCGCCGCCGAGAACATCATCCCGTCCACCGTGGAACTGGGCGGCAAGTCGCCGAACATCTTCTTCGAAGACATCATGCAGGCTGAGCCAAGCTTCATCGAAAAAGCCGCCGAAGGCCTGGTGCTGGCGTTCTTCAACCAGGGCGAAGTCTGCACCTGCCCTTCCCGTGCCCTGGTGCAGGAGTCGATCTACGACGAATTCATGCAAGTGGTGATGAAGAAAATCGAACAGATCAAGCGCGGCGACCCGCTGGACACCGACACCATGGTCGGCGCCCAGGCTTCGGAGCAGCAGTTCGACAAGATCCTCTCGTACCTGGAGATCGCCAAGGGCGAAGGCGCGCAATTGCTCACCGGCGGCGCGGTGGAAAAACTCGAGGGCAACCTGGCCAGCGGTTACTACATCCAGCCGACCCTGCTCAAGGGCACCAACAAGATGCGCGTGTTCCAGGAAGAAATCTTCGGCCCGGTGGTGAGCATCACCACCTTCAAGGACGAAGCCGAAGCCCTGGCCATCGCCAACGACACCGAGTTCGGCCTCGGTGCCGGCCTGTGGACCCGCGACATCAACCGGGCCTACCGCATGGGCCGGGCCATCAAGGCCGGGCGCGTCTGGACCAACTGCTACCACCTGTACCCGGCCCACGCCGCGTTCGGTGGCTACAAGAAGTCCGGTGTCGGCCGTGAAACCCACAAGATGATGCTCGACCACTACCAGCAGACCAAGAACCTGCTGGTGAGCTACGACATCAATCCGCTGGGGTTCTTCTAAGCCATTGGGGCAAGGCAGGTTCTCCTACCTTGCCCCTTAGACAGCTATCGCGAGCAGGCTCGCTCCCACAGTGGATCTGTTGCCAACCCTGGAAAAAGAGTTATCCACAGATCCCTGTGGGAGCGAGCCTGCTCGCGATAGCGCCCTCACTGACAACATCCATTTACCGCCCACCGCTCTGGCATGAGCCTTGCGTGCCCGCTCCACCACAAACCCGAAAGTCCAACAGATCGAACAATAAAAAAGAAGAGAGGACTTATGACAACCACGACTCAACTCAAACCCACACTCGGCACCCTGCATTTATGGGGCATTGCCGTCGGCCTGGTGATTTCCGGCGAGTACTTCGGCTGGAGCTACGGCTGGGGAACCGCAGGGACCCTGGGCTTTCTCGTCACCGCCCTCATGGTGGCGCTGATGTACACCTGTTTCATCTTCAGCTTCACCGAACTGACCACCGCGATTCCCCACGCCGGTGGGCCTTTTGCCTACAGCCGACGGGCCTTTGGCGAGAAAGGCGGGTTGATCGCCGGCATCGCCACCCTGATCGAATTCGTCTTTGCGCCGCCGGCCATCGCCATGGCCATCGGCGCCTACCTCAACGTGCAATTTCCGGAACTGGATCCCAAGCTCGCGGCCGTCGGCGCGTACGTGATCTTCATGACCCTGAACATCCTCGGCGTCAGCATCGCCGCCGCCTTCGAACTGGTGGTCACGGTGCTGGCGGTCGCCGAACTGCTGGTGTTCATGGGCGTGGTCGCGCCGGGCTTCAGCTTCAGCAACTTCGTGCTCAACGGCTGGGCCGGCTCCAACGAGTTCAGCCTCGCCTCGATCCCGGGCATTTTCGCGGCGATCCCCTTCGCCATCTGGTTCTTCCTGGCCATCGAAGGCGCGGCCATGGCCGCCGAAGAAGCCAAGGACCCGAAACGCACCATTCCCCGGGCCTATGTCAGCGGCATCCTGACCCTCGTCTTCCTGGCCATCGGCGTCATGATCATGGCCGGCGGCGTAGGCGACTGGCGGCAACTGTCGAACATCAATGACCCGCTGCCCCAGGCCATGAAAGCCGTGGTCGGCAACGACTCGACCTGGATGCACATGCTGGTGTGGATCGGCCTGTTCGGCCTGGTGGCGAGTTTCCACGGGATCATCCTCGGCTACTCGCGCCAGTTCTTCGCCCTTGCCCGGGCCGGCTACCTGCCACGGGGCCTGGCCAAGCTGTCCCGCTTCCAGACTCCGCACCGGGCGATCCTGGCCGGCGGCGTGATCGGCATCGCGGCGATCTACAGCGATGGCCTGGTGAACCTGCAAGGCATGACGCTGACGGCGGCGATGATCACCATGTCGGTATTCGGCGCCATCGTGATGTACATCATCAGCATGCTCAGCCTGTTCAAATTACGTAAGACCGAACCGAACCTGGAACGCACCTTCCGCGCCCCGGGCTACCCGATCGTACCGGGCATCGCGCTGTTCCTGGCGGTGGTGTGCCTGGTGGCGATGGCCTGGTTCAACCCGGTGATCTGCCTGGTCTTCCTCGGTTTCATGATTGCCGGCTACCTGTATTTCCAACTGACCGCCAAGCAACGCTCCAACGCCCCGGCGGACGCTATGCTCACAGGTATCTGAAGTTGCACCGGCACCGGGCCGAGGGCCCGGTGCCTGCCATATAGAAGTGCATGCCAACCCCCTGTGGGAGCGAGCTTGCTCGCTCCCACAGGATCACGGGGTGTATTCAAGTTATTCAGAGAATCAGGAGGACACCGCCCATGGCCGCATTCGCCCATTCCGTCGGCGCCCAGACCTATCGCTTCGACAGCCTCAAGGACTTGATGGCCAAGGCCAGCCCGGCGCGTTCCGGGGATTTCCTGGCCGAGGTCGCCGCACTCAACGATGGCGAGCGAGTCGCCGCGCAAATGGCCTTGGCCGACCTTCCTCTCAGCCATTTCCTGCAAGAAGCACTGATTCCCTATGAGGCCGACGAAGTCACCCGGCTGATCGTCGACACCCACGACAAACAGGCCTTCGCAGCGGTCAGCCACCTCACCGTCGGTGGATTTCGGGACTGGCTGCTCAGCGATGCCGCCGACGAGCACAGCCTGCGGGCGCTGGCCCCGGGCCTGACGCCGGAAATGGTGGCGGCGGTGTCGAAGATCATGCGCGTCCAGGACCTGGTGCTGGTGGCGCAGAAAATCCGCGTGGTGACGAAATTTCGCGGCACCCTCGGCCTGCGTGGCCGGCTGTCCACACGCCTGCAGCCCAACCACCCCACCGACGAGCCCGCCGGAATCGCCGCCAGCATCCTAGACGGCCTGCTCTTGGGCAACGGCGACGCCATGATCGGCATCAACCCGGCCACAGACAGCACGGCCTCGATCTGCGCCATGCTGGAAATGCTCGACGCCATCATCCAACGCTACGACATCCCCACCCAGGGCTGCGTGCTGACCCACGTCACCACCTCCATCGAAGCGGCGAACCGTGGCGTGCCCCTGGACCTGGTATTCCAGTCCATCGCCGGCACCGAAGCGGCCAACGCCAGTTTCGGCATTAACCTGAACGTGTTGAAAGAAGGCTACGAGGCCGGGTTGAGCCTGAATCGCGGCACCCTCGGCAACAACCTGATGTATTTCGAAACCGGCCAGGGCAGCGCGCTGTCGGCCAACGCCCACCACGGCGTCGATCAACAGACCTGCGAGACCCGGGCCTACGCCGTGGCACGGCATTTCAACCCGTTCCTGGTGAACACGGTTGTAGGCTTCATCGGCCCGGAATACCTGTACAACGGCAAACAGATCATCCGCGCCGGCCTCGAAGACCACTTCTGCGGCAAGCTGCTGGGCGTGCCGATGGGCTGTGACATCTGCTACACCAACCACGCCGAAGCCGACCAGGACGACATGGACACCCTGCTGACCCTGCTGGGCGTGGCCGGGATCAACTTCATCATGGGCATCCCCGGCTCCGACGACATCATGCTCAACTACCAGACCACCTCGTTCCACGACGCCCTCTACGCCCGCCAGACCCTGGGCCTGAAACCGGCGCCGGAGTTCGAACAATGGCTCGCCAACATGGGCATCTTTACCCAGGCCGATGGCCGGGTGCGGTTCGGCGACAACCTGCCACCGGCGTTCCGCCACGCCTTGGCACATTTGGGATAAGCCGCATTTGGATGAGTATTGGCCGATGGATAAAAAACCTGTCGACACGCAAAACCCCTGGTTGGAACTGCGCCGCCTGACACCGGCGCGCATCGCCCTGGGCCGCACCGGCACCAGCCTGCCCACCCAGGCACAGCTGGATTTCCAGTATGCCCACGCCCAGGCCCGGGACGCCGTGCACCTGGCATTCGATCACCAGGGCCTGCGCACGCAACTGAGCGAGCGCGGTCGCGAGAGCCTGTTGCTCCACAGTGCCGCCAGCGACCGCCACAGCTACCTGCAGCGCCCGGACCTGGGCCGACGGCTCGACGAAGCGTCCGCCCGGACCCTGCAGGACTACGCCGCCGCCCACCCCGGCGGCGTTGACCTGACCATCGTGGTAGCCGACGGCCTCTCCGCTCTTGCCGTGCATCGCCATACCCTGCCATTCCTGGCGCGCCTGGAAGAGCAGATCGCCGCCGAAGGCTGGTCGGTTTCGCCGGTGGTCCTGGTGGAACAGGGCCGCGTCGCCGTGGCCGACGAAGTGGCGCAGCGGCTCGGCGCAAGAATGTCGGTGATCCTCATCGGCGAACGCCCCGGCCTCAGCTCCCCCGACAGCCTGGGGCTGTATTTCACCTACAACCCCAAGGTCGGCCTGACCGACGCCTATCGCAATTGCATTTCCAACGTCCGGCTCGAAGGCCTGAGCTACGGCATGGCGGCCCATCGCCTGATCTACCTGATGCGCGAGGCCTGCCGCCGACAGCTCTCGGGGGTCAACCTGAAGGACGAAGCCCAGGTTCACACTCTAGAGTCGGAAAAAAACGCCGAGATGAAAGGTAACTTCCTACTGATGCCGCCCCAAGACTGATCCGGCGCCCGATTGCGTTTCTGATCCGCTTTCAGGCAGCATCGAAGCACGACAAGGCACCATCGTTGTCAGAATTTCTGTCGACCTTTTGTTAGCGAGACCTACCATGCGGATTATCCAAGCGACCCTGGAACACCTGGACCTGCTGACGCCCTTGTTCGTCAAATACCGTGAATTCTACGGCTCACTGCCGTACCCGGACTCTTCCCGGGCCTTCCTCGAGAAGCGCCTGCGCCGCAAGGAGTCGGTGATCTACCTGGCCTTGCCCGATGACGACGACAACAAGCTGCTGGGCTTCTGCCAGCTCTATCCAAGCTTCTCGTCGCTGTCCCTCAAGCGCGTGTGGATCCTCAACGACATCTACGTCGCCGAAGACGCCCGCCGCCAGCTGGTGGCCGACCACCTGATCCGCACCGCGAAGAAAATGGCCAAGGAAACCAACGCCGTGCGCATGCGCGTTTCCACCAGCAGCAACAACGAAGCGGCGCAGAAAACCTACGAGTCCATCGGCTTCAAGGAAGACACCGAGTTCAAGAACTACGTGCTGCCGATCAGCGAAGGGATCTGACCCTGTGGCTGAGTCCCCTGCCACAACACCACCCCCTTTGTGGCGAGGGGATTTATCCCCTCGCCACAAGAGCCTTCACCCCGCCAGAACACCACCGAAATCCCTAGCTACAAACTCACCCCGCACCTCCCCCTCCAGACCGTATAATGCCGCTCTTCCCGGCTTGTAAGAAAAAGCTACACACGCTGTAGTCATACTCAAAGCCCGACCCAAAGCCTGCCGAGCCAGGCCACCACCACAGGTGTTTTGCATGGATTTCAACCCCCTCGACCTCATCCTGCACCTCGATGTGTACCTCGACATGCTGGTGACCAACTATGGGCCGTGGATCTACGCCATCCTGTTTCTGGTGATCTTCTGTGAAACCGGCCTGGTGGTGACGCCTTTCCTGCCGGGGGATTCGCTGCTGTTCATCGCCGGCGCCGTGGCGGCGGGCGGCGGCATGGACCCCTGGTTGCTGGGTGGCCTGCTGATGCTGGCGGCGATCCTCGGCGACAGCACCAATTACCTCATCGGCCGCACCGCGGGGGAGCGCCTGTTCAGCAACCCGAACTCGAAGATCTTCCGCCGCGACTACCTGCAACAAACCCACGACTTCTACGACAAGCACGGCGGCAAGACCGTGACCCTGGCGCGCTTCCTGCCGATCATCCGCACCTTCGCCCCCTTCGTCGCCGGCGTGGCGAAAATGCCCTACATGCGCTTCTTCGGCTTCAGCGTGCTCGGCACCGTGCTGTGGGTCGGCGGCCTGGTCACCCTCGGCTTCTTCTTCGGCAACGTCCCATTCATCAAGCAGAACCTGTCGCTGCTGGTGGTGGGCATCATCCTTTTGTCGCTGTTGCCGATGGTCATCAGCCTGGTCCGCAGCCGCCTGGCCCGCGGTTCCAACGCCGCATCGCGCTGACCCATCATGTGGTCCCTGAGCACTTGGCGTCGCCGACGCACCCTCGCCAGGCACCCCGTTGCCGATGAAACCTGGCAACGAGTGCGTCATCAACTGTGCTTCCTCGACGGCATCAGCCCCGCCGAGGACCAGTGGCTGCGCGAAGCCTGCGTGCTGTTCCTGCATGACAAGCACCTGACCGCCCTGCCCGGCGTCGAACTGCACCAGGAGCAGCGCCTGTTGCTCGCGGCCCAGGCCCAGCTCCCGCTGATGCACCTGGGGGATCTGAACTGGTACCAGGGCTTCCACGAAATCGTCCTCTACCCCGACGACTTCCTCAGCCCCCAGCGCTACCGGGACGCCAGCGGCATCGAGCACGAATGGGATGGTGAACACAGCGGCGAAGCCTGGCCCCAGGGGCCGATCATCCTGGCCTGGGACGGCGTCATCGCCAGCGGCGGCTGGGACGGCTACAACCTGGTGATCCACGAACTGGCCCACAAGCTCGACATGCTCAACGGCGACGCCAACGGCCTGCCGCCGCTGCATGCCGACATGCGGATCCAGGACTGGGCCGAGGCCATGCAACAGGCCTTTGACGACCTCGATCGCCAGTTGGACCAGAATCCGGATGCACAAACCCTCATTGATCCCTACGCGGCGGAAAACCCTGCGGAATTCTTCGCCGTCACCAGCGAATACTTCTTCAGCGCCCCGGACCTGCTGCACCAGGCATACCCCAGGGTGTATGAACAGCTGCGGCTTTTCTACCGCCAGGATCCGTTGGCCCGGCTGCGGCAACTTCAGGCCGAAGATCCGGTCTACCAGGCGTCATACCAAGGTCTCTAAGACCCTTGATACGTGGCATCAGCGGCTGAATATGCCTATAATCGCCGCCACTTTTGGTCAATCCGACCAGCCTTTTGGTCAACTAACGGGGGCACCGCCCAATGAGCTACAGCAAGATTCCGGCTGGCAAAGACCTGCCGAACGACATCTACGTTGCGATCGAAATCCCGGCCAACCACGCCCCGATCAAATACGAAATCGACAAGGACAGCGATTGCCTGTTTGTTGACCGTTTCATGGCCACCCCGATGTTCTACCCGGCCAACTACGGTTACATCCCCAACACCCTGGCCGACGACGGTGACCCCCTCGACGTACTGGTGGTGACCCCTTACCCGGTTGCCCCAGGTTCGGTCATCCGCGCCCGTCCGGTCGGCATCCTGAACATGACCGACGACGGCGGCGGCGATGCCAAAGTCATCGCAGTGCCACACGACAAACTGTCGCAGCTGTATGTTGATGTGAAGGAATACACCGACCTGCCAAAACTGCTGATCCAGCAGATCGAGCACTTCTTCGAGAACTACAAGGATCTCGAAAAGGGCAAGTGGGTCAAGATCGAAGGCTGGGCCGGTGCTGACGCCGCCCGCGAAGCGATCACCAAGTCGGTTGCCGCCTACAAGGGCTGAGCCTGAACTTGCAGAAGAACCCCGGTTTCCACCGGGGTTTTTTATGCCTGGAGCATCGCTTAATACTTCAATGTATTAATAGTGCCGAACAACGTTTATCTGCGTTTAGCTCACTCAATTCAATTCCCGCAAACGGAAAGATCGTCTTATAAATTTGCACGACATGTTTATTGCT
Source organism: Pseudomonas sp. 7SR1 (assembly GCF_900156465.1). NCBI lineage: Bacteria > Pseudomonadati > Pseudomonadota > Gammaproteobacteria > Pseudomonadales > Pseudomonadaceae > Pseudomonas > Pseudomonas sp. 7SR1. Next base: position 2,346,430 of record NZ_LT707064.1, on the reverse strand, counting down.
CAAAACACAGTCGCCCCTAAACTTTCCGTTTATGAAAAAGATCTCCAGTGGCGACCGCTTCAGAGCCCTTCTTAAAGAAGCCAATATCCGCTCCGCCGACTTCGCGAAGTTATACGGCGTGAAATCGCAGCACGTGAACAACTGGTTCAACCGTGGCATCCCACCCGGGCGCATCCATGGCATCGCCGGCCTGCTGACCGTCAGCCCCCAATGGCTCGCCAACGGCGAAGGCCCGCAAACCCCGCTGGGGCTGGGGCCCGGCACCACCTACGATGCCGCCGAAAACCAGGGCGTCTACAGCGTGCCGGAAGCCACGGACATTGAACTGCCCTACTACAAGGAAGCCCCCATCGCCCCCGGCGCGATCAAGACCCACGTCATCGAGATCCCCGGCCAGACCACCCGCCTGCCCCGCAGCCACCTCGAATCCCTGGAAATCAACCCCAGCGACGCCATCTGCACCACCATGGTCGGCGACAGCATGGCCGAACGCATCGAAGACGGCTCCACCCTCGCCATCGACCGCGGCCTGACCCAAATCGTCGACGGCCAGATCTACGCCCTCGAACACGACGGCATGCTGCGCATCAAGTACCTGCACCGCATCCCCGGCAACCGACTGCGCCTGCGCAGCCACAACAGCGTGGCTTACCCGGACGAAGTTTTCAGCACCGAACAGATCGAAGCGCAGAACATACGGGTGATCGGCTGGGTCTTCTGGTGGTCCACCCTCAACAAACAGAGACCGCCGGTGTGCGATTGATCGTCCCGCTCGGAAAGACAACCACCGAAGCTCTAGTGTTGGGCTTCGGCGGTTAGAAGCTTCAACGGTGAGCACATCTGTGGTGAGGGGATTCATCCCCGCTGGGCTGCAAAGCAGCCCCCGCTTTTTACCTGAACCCCACCCTAACCCAATGATTCCACACCACTTACCACTGGGCTTCTGCCAAAAACCCGCGTATCCTGCGCCCCACATTTGCGAGCCCACGCCTCGCACCGACAAGGCAGATCACTTTCTGACCAAGTCCCACAGCCGGCCGCAAGAGCCGGATGTACGTTTTGAAGGCTGGTGAGGTTTGTCAAAAACGAACTGAGTCAGTCAACGAGAAGCCGGCCATAAGCCGGCTTTTTAATGCCCGGACTTTATCCATCCCCATCCAAATCTCGCCTGATGACCAAACAACGTCGCTCGTAAGTATCCCCGCGCTCGACAGCAAAGGTCATCGAACACCGTATGATTCCCAAATGCTATCAGAAGAGAATATTCTGACGACATATTGCGCTGCGTCCTACAGCGAAACGGGAACCCTACGGATAGCCCCTGCCATGTCCTCTTTACCCACCAGCAATCAACACCTACCGAACGCTGATGACCCGTGGGATGAAAGGGTGCTACCTATACTGTACTGATCAGGAGACGGCACAGTACTTTGAGAATCGGCTCGCCGATTACCGCCCCCACTGATGTCCTGCTGACTTAGACAATTCTCCAACAGGTTGTTGGACAATCTGAGCGCTCGTCGTTTCGCGACTCTCGGATACGAAAAAGGTCTTGCCAAGCAAGACCTTTTTTACGCCAGGAGGGCAGCGAACCCCGCCCTACCTCACCTCAACAATATCCAAAGCCCGATTCGCCAACAGTTCACTCATCTCAATCACCTGCAAAATCCCCAACGCAAAATGCCGTCGTGATCCCTCAAGACCAAACGCCAAATCACTGATCATGGCATTAGCCGAAGCCAGGTTCTCACTGAGATTGGCAAGCAAACATTCCGAATCAACATCAGGTGCGATACGAAAGATGGTGTTGGATTTGTCAGACGTTTCGCTTTTCGGCGTAGGCTTCAGGTAGTAATCCAACGCCCGGTTGGCAGCGTCATCGAGCTTGTTGTTACGAGCAGACTGAGCGCGAGATACATGCTCATCTGCGGTTGGAGGGTTCGGTGTAATTTTTGCCATCGACTTAGGTTCCTGTAAGTGAGGCTGCAACCACCTCGCGACTAAACGAGAGGGCGGCAGCTGTGCGCAGGTTAGTCGACCGGTGAACCTAAGAATCCCGGCGCGCCCGGGGGCGCCCTGCGCACAGCCACCATCAATACAGGAACAGCAAAGCCTGTCCGACGGGACTTGGTACGCCTTAGGTTGAGACGGGCGACTAAACCCGATCACTGATGAGCAGTGACAGGCCCCAAACTACCGACGTGACCCAAGACGCACAAGCCGGCGGATTCTGGCGTAGTTGTAGGCGATGGCGCAAGGCGATGTCGGTCTTGGCCAGGCTCGTGGAGTCGCGATAAACAGCTGGCTGGAATGCTGCGGATGCACCGCTATCGCGAGCAAGCTCGCTCCCACAGAGGGGCTTGTGTACATACGTCGCAGGCAAATGCATTCGCGACTGGCTGCATCCTTGCAGCCAGTCGCGAAGAAGGCTACGACTCGTTGTTCAACGGGGCTCGCGACCAACATCGCAATAAATCAGGCGGGATATCTCGATCATATCCACAACGGTTTTGTCATCGACCTCAAAACCGTTGCCTGAAAGCCCCGTACCGCTATTACTTGAGTGTGACGTCAAGCATCGGCGGGATGTACCCATAGTCGTACTCGGCCACGACAAACGTCTGCTGCCCTTTTATCTTCAAGCCCACCGTGGGTGCCTCGGTGCCACCCACGCGAACCTGCGTGCCGGTTTCGTCGGTCGGTACGCTGTCGATGAAGGAGGTCACCAGGCCGTTTGGCATCACGTAGTGCGAGTAGGTCTGGAATGGCTGGGAGGATGGGTTGCCCAGTACCAGGCCGGAGCCGTTGAGCGGCACGTAGGGGCCGAACAGCGAGTCCGCGACGAAGCCGTACACGCCATCCGGCCCGGTCACGCCGTCGGCATAGGTGAAGGTGTGGCTGATCGTGAACAGGTAGTACTTGCCGTCCTGGAACACGAAGTGCGGGCGTTCGGTCTGGTCGTTGACGCCCACGGCGGTCAGCAGGGGCGGCAGCATTTCCCAGTCGTCGCCGTCGGCGTCGCGGGCTACGGCAATGCCGACACAGGCGGTCTGGAAGCGCGAGTTGCCAACATCTTCATAACCCGGTGGCACGTCGCCGATTTCGGCCTCGCCCACTTTGTGCGAGCCGCGCTCACCGGCCACGTTGCCCTCGAACAGCATGTACAGCTTGCCGTCGTTCGGGTCGCGGAATGGCCATGGGTCACGGAAACCCCAGAAGGCGTTCTGGGCTTCGGTCTGGTACATCTTGCCGTCGGCCTCGAACAGCGGCTTGACCTTCTCGAAGCCGACCATGCTGACACCATGTTCAGTGGTCACGACCCGACCGCGCACCTTGACGATGGTCGCGCCTGGGGTGACGGCGGTGTAATACAGGTCCACTTCACCTCGGTCGTTCAACAGAATCGGCGTACCGGCCCATTCGCGAACGGTCGGCGAAACGCCTTCGGCCATCACACGGCCACCGAATTCCCAGTCCTTGCCGGTACGGGAAAACCAGAAGTACATCTTTGCCCGACCGTGACGATCGTTCCAATCGCGCAGGATGTCGTAGTTACCGTTCTCGTCCAGGTACTGCGGGTCGTTTGGATGACGGTCGGCCGTCAGGGTGAAGATCACCGACCAGCCATCGACGGACGTCACGTTACCGTCCAGGTCGCGCAGGGGCATGGTGTCCCAGATAAACACGTCGTCGCTCAATACGGGGAAATCCGCGCTGACCAGAGGCTGGGTGGTGGTGGGATCATCCGCCCGGACTTTCAACGCATCGGCGCGGGTCCAGAGGCTGGGTTGATGGGGGGTTACACCGAATTTTTCAGCGTTGGTTTTCATAAGCTACTACCTCGTCCATGAATGGATTGAACTGAATAAAGATTGATAAATACTGTATGCGCATACAGTGAAAACAACCTTATAGAGGCTCCCCAAAGGGGTCAAGCAAAAAAATGCATTTGTGCATATTCAGAGTTTTTCCTGGATGCTGATACGTTTCAGCGATGGACATTCCTGGAAGTTAATTCATGGCGAGATCGAAGACGTTACCTGCACATTAGGGTTTTTCACGGCAGGCGGGACGAGTTGCATTCGGGCATAAAAAAGGCCTTGCCGTGGCAAGACCTTTTTCCTATCCGGGACAGCGTGTCCGCTGACTACCTCACCTCAACGATATCCAACGCTCGATTGGCCAACAGTTCACTCAACTCGATCACCTGCTGGATCCCCAACGCCACATACCGCCTGGACCCGTCCAGGTCGAAGGCCAGGTCGCTGATCATGGCGTTGGCCGAAGCCAGGTTTTCGCTGAGGCTGGCCAGGAGGCATTCGGAATCGACATCGGAAACGATGCGAAAGAGGGTGTTGAGAGTGTCGGACGTTTCCTTGTCGGGCTTGGGTTTCAGGTAGAAATCCAATGCTCGGGAGGCTGCGTCGTCGATTTTCCTGTTGCGGGCAGTCTGGGCGCGGGAGACGTGTTCGTCGTTGACTGGGGGGTTCGGTGTAATTTTGACCATGGCCTTAGCTCTCGTTTGGTTAAGGCTACAACCCGCTCGCGACTAAACGATTGGGAGGCAGCTGTACGCAGGTTAGTCGACCGACGAGCTAAGAAATCGGCGCGCCCAAAGGCGCCCTGCGCACAGCCACCATCAAGTGCAGGGATGGGGAGATCCCTGACTGAAGGACGCTTGAGCGACTTAGCAACAACGGGCGACTAAACCCGATCACTGACAATCAGTGACAGGTCCCAAGCTACCGACGCGACCCCAGGCGCACAAGCCGGCGGATTCTGGCGTAGTTGTAGGCAACGGCGCAAGGCGGTGTCGGTTGGGTATTGCAGCGGTGTCGGGTGGCGGGCCGATGCGGCATGACCGTTGTTTGCCCGGATCCACGGCGAGTAGACTGCCTCACGGTGTGCAGGACGCTCCCCACGGCGGCGTCGAACGGACGGAGGGCATTTCGCTGCCGTCGTACTCAAGGAGAATGACCATGAACCTACCGCCCGACGGGCTTCCCATCTACCGGGTGCTGACAGGCCCCGACGATGCCGCATTCTGTCATCGGGTCAGCGATGCGTTGAAAATGGGCTATACGCTGCATGGTGGCCCGGCCGTTACTTTCAATGGTGAGCGGACCATCGTCGCCCAGGCGATTCTCTGGCCGACAGGCACCCTCACCGCGCCCCCTTTCGCTGGCGCCCGATAGCACCGCAAAGCCATGACTCGGCCCGCCGAATGGATTGGATCCAGGGCTTGTCTCAAGGGGCGTTATGGGTCTATTTTGTTCGCATAACAATATAGCCGTTCGGACTATGCCGACGGCTCAGGCGCAAGCGACGTGATTCGTATCGAACAGGAAATACGAACGCAACGCCCCACCCTATGGGGCGCGCTTGTGATTTGATCAACTGGGGCAGCGTTCCCCATGACAGTCTTCCTTATTCAAACGATCCGACGTTTTCGGATTGCCGCTGCCAATGAAAATGTATGTGGGGTGGCCAGTCAGCCACGAGCACACGGATGTTCATGACCCTGCGTTATTGGCCTGATAACGCGGTGGCTTACAGGGAGGTTGTCATGCTGGATCGCCAACAGTTGGAAGCGTTTGCCTGCGTCATCGAACACAAGAGCTTTGAACGCGCGGCCTCGGCGCTCAACATCACCAGCGGTGCCATTTCGCAACGAATAAAGTCGCTGGAAAACTCGCTTTCAACCATCCTGGTCATTCGCGAAAGACCCATTCATCCCACATCGGCCGGCCAGGCCTTGTTGCAGCATGTCTCGGCACTGCGTTCGCTCGAACATGATGTGCTGAGGTTGCTGTCGCGCAAAGGCAATACGAACTCCAAGATTGCCATCGGTGTACACCCCGACTCGCTCAATACCTGGTTCGCCCCGCTGTTGATCGAGTTGATGCGGGCCGAACAGGTCTGTGTCGAAATCATTTCCGATGATCGTTGCTCCAGCCTGAACATTCTCAAGCGCGGGGATGTCCAGGGGTGCGTGTCGGTGGTCGCCGATCCCCTCGATGGGTTTGAAGTCCATCCGTTGGGGGCCATGGAATACAAATGTGTCAGCACCCCCGACTATATGCGCCGCTATCTGGCCCGCGGCATGGGCACGCATTCGCTGCTCGACGCGCCGGCGATCACCCGGGGGCGCAATGACACGCGCCACACCGCCTTCCTTCGCGAACTGCTCGGCGTCTCGATCGAGCGGTTCCCCTGTCATTACTTGCCTTCATTGCCCATGGTCCAGGATGCGGTCCTGGCGGGGCTGGGCTATACGCTGATGCCCGCGGATGTCGCCGCGCCGCTGCTCGAAGAAGGACAACTGGTGGACCTGATGCCGGACAGCAGTTACCGCGAACCGCTCTACTGGCATGGCTGGATGAACCACTCGGTGGTCAAGGACCTGGTGGGAAGGCGCATCATCGATACCGCCAGCAAGTCCCTGCAACCGGCGCCCTGTTGAGCGATCCGCCACGGCGTCAAGGCTCGTTAAGCGTTACTGGCGTGGCTTTAAAAAATCTAACGCGCCGTTTGCGCGACATGCTTGGGCGTAGACTCGAACGGACATCAAGACTGGGTGAGTGAGGGGGCTCGTCATCGTGAAAAGTACTGGATCGGATGCTTACCACGCGCACCCCATGGCCCCCGATGCAATCTTGAAATGCCTGACCGACAGCATGGGGAGCGACGCCTGGACACGGGTCCTCGCCCAGCGCTTTTCCAGCCCGGCGGAGTGTGTCGCGGAGATATTCAATCCGCACCGGCCGGGGGGTGCTTATGCTTGCACGCGCCGCGATGGCGTTGCATCGGGTTGGGCCGTGTACTTTCGGTTCCACGAACGCGCCGGTTATGACGGAAGCATGAAGCTGGTGCTGCACAGCGAAGACGAGGATGCCAGTTCCAGCGTTTTCGATGTGCTGTCCAGCGCGTGCGCCTCAAGGGGCAAAGAGCAAGGCGTGCACACGCTGATCAGTGTGGTGGACAGCCATATGCAACGCCACGCCTCATGGTTTTCCGACAGCCCCTTTCTGTTGGGCGGCGCGGTGGGAGCGAGCGGAAATTCGACGCTGAACGTGTTCTACAGGAAGTTATCAGATGATTCGGCCGGCCACTCCCGATGATTTGCCCTCCATGGTGGAAACCTACAATCAGGCCATTGCCGACAAGGTTTTCGCCAATTGTGACGTTCCCCAGCACACCCATGAAAAATTCGCCCTGACCTACTTCGGAAAGAACCGGCGTTTCGCCGTTCTCGTTTATCTGTCGAGTGACGGCGAGACGGTCGCGTGGGGTGCCCTGAAACCCTTTTCCGCACGGCCCGACGACGAAACCATGGCGGAAGTCGCCGTGTATGTACGACGGGACATGCGTGCCCGCGGGGTCGGGATCCGATTGCTGCAAGCCCTGGAGGTCTCGGCGAGAGAGGCCGGTTTCGAGTCGCTGGTGGCCATTATCCTGGGGCCGAACCACGCCAGTGCCCGCGGGTGCAAGTCTCAGGGTTTCTCCGAATGTGTACGGATTCCTCGGATCGCAAGGCTGGAGGACACTCTGGTCGACATAGTCTGGCTACAGAAAAAAATGGAAGGGAATGCTCATGGTTTTGATCGTTGACGAGTCGTATCAGCTAGGGACCTTTCGCGACAATGAAGACTCCCTGCGTCGCCTGAAATCCCAGGCCGGCATTGCGCTGGACCTGGAGTTCGATCATCTGAGGCAAGCCGGGCTGACCCAGGGACAACGGGTCCTGGATGTCGGCTGCGGCCCGGGCATCATCACCACCCAGATTGCGCTTCGGGCCCAGCCCAGCCGGTTGATGGCCCTGGACTGCAACGAAACCAGCATCAGCGAGACGCGCAAGCAATTGGCCGGTGCCGGCATCGACGAAGCCCAGGTGCGCCAATGCAACCTGTATGACGAAAGCCTGACCGAGCCGGGGCAGTTCGACTTCAGCTACGCGCGCATGGTTTTCCAGCACCTGTCGGAGCCCCTGAGCGCCTTGCGCAATATCCACCGCAGCCTGGCCATCGGCGGGCGCCTGTGCATCTGCGACATTGACGATCGCTGGTTCGGCGCCTCGCCCCAGCCGCCCGAGCTGCAGTCGTTCCTCGCCCGCGTGGCCAGGGCCCAAGCCGCTCGCGGAGGCGACCGTCACGTCGGCAGCAAGCTGGCGAGCTATTTCGAACAGGCCGGCTATGGCGATATCCGCTGCAGCATGTTGCTGGTATCCACGTCGCTGATCGGGGCGAGCGCTTTCTGCGACCTGGTCTTTGGCTACAAGATGGAAGTGATTCCAGAAGACGAACTCGAACTGGCCCGGCGCGAGATGGCCGTGATCACCCAAAGCATCGAGAGCCCGGGCGGCTGGGCGGGGATCGGCGTATTCTTCGTCTCTGGAGAAAAACAGTAACGCAAAGGAATCTGCGCATGCCTGGCAAAGCCAAACTCAACCAGAAAATCGCCCCCACGGCGCGGATTGCATCGAGCGCCGTGCTCGAAGGCAATGTGTCCATCGGTGCCGGAACGGTGATCGGACACGGTGCGGTCCTCGTCGCGGAAGGTGGCGCGCTGACGATCGGGGAAAACTGCATCGTCATGGAAAACGCCGTGATCCGCAGCACCGCCCATGACGACTGCCACATCGGCAATCACGTGATGGTGGGCCCGCACTGCCATCTGACCGGCTGCCGCATCGACGACGAGGTGTTCGTCGCGACCGGTGCGTCGGTCTTCAACGGCGCTCGCCTGGGCAAAGGCGCGGAGGTGCGCATCAACGGCGTGGTGCATATCAAGACCGCGCTGGAGCCAGGCGCCACGGTGCCCATCGGCTGGATCGCCGCGGGCGACCCGGCACAGCTTTTTTCCCCCGACCAGCATGATGAACTCTGGGCGGTGCAGAAGGAGCTGGATTTCCCCCGCTATGTTTTCGGCGTCGACCGCGAAAGCGAAGGCGTCGTCAGGCAGATGATGGAGCGCTACGCCCGCTTCCTGCGCCAGCAGCAGGTGGGCGATGAGTGACACACCCGGGGGCACTGACGAACCGACGCTCATCGACGGCCACAGCCATATCGCTTCCACACGCTTCACACCGCTGAGTTTCCTGGAGGGGGTGGCCGACAATATCGAAGTGAAGCTGCGGGCCAGTGGATTCCCGGTTTCCCGCACGAGGATCCTCGATCAGTTCCAGCGCGAACTGGCCGATCACCAGGGAGATGCCCAGATCGCGGCGATGGACAGGGCCGGAATCAGCCGCTCCGTCCTGCTGCTGCCGGACTTCTCCTTCGCCTTGCCGGATACCGAGCTGACCATCGACGAGATGTTCCAGGAACACCGGGCCATTCTCCAGCGCCATGCCGGACGTTTCGCGGTCTTCGCCGGCGTGGACCCACGCTGGGGGCGAGACGGGCTCGACCTGTTCATCCGCGGCATCGAGCAATACGGCTTCAGCGGCATGAAGCTCTACCCGCCCTGCGGCTACCAGGCCGATGATCCGGCGCTCGCGCCGTTCTACGAATACTGTGACGCCCACCACCTGCCCGTACTGCTGCACATCGGGCCCACCTCCCCCGCCCTGTCCTTCGCCCCCGCCCAGGCCATGTGGGTGGACGAGCCCGCCCGTCGCTACCGGAACATCCCGTTCATCCTCGCCCACGGCGCAGTCAACGACCAGGTGCAGTGCATCCAGCTGTGCAAGTACCGCCCCAACGTCTACCTGGACTTGAGTGGTGCCCAGCACGCGATCGACGCCCGCGGCCGTTCGCCGGTGCTGAGCACGCTGCTGGAAAGCGAGATCAATCACAAGATCATCTTCGGGACAGACTGGCCCATCAACAATCATGAGGCGATCAACAAGCGACTGCGCGCCTTCATTGTCGATCCGGACCAGGCCATCAGCGATCACGATGCGCGCCTGATCCTTTCGGGGAACCTGCAGCGCCTGCTCGACGGAATCATTTCCCCGCAGCGCTGAAGAAAGTGCATTGCACCCTTGGGCGCAATGCCTTTTCCGGCTCGGTCATGCGCGCAGGTGGATCGGCTCCTCGTCCTGCAGACGGTCGACGAAGAACGTCCGAAAAGGCGAAGGATGACGCAGGCTGCGTCCTTGTTGGATGAGCTGCCTGGCACGATCGAACTGCCGGGCCCGTATGGCCGCCTCGATGGTGGTCAACTCCAGCAGGTCACGCTGCGCATTGCTGCCGCCTATGGCCCGCACCGCCGGCAGGATCTTGCTCAACAGATCCAGGGCGCTGTCGTAGTCCTCCTGCTGGAAGGCAATCAGCCCCCGGCAAACGGTGCGTGTCACGTTGGCGATCATCGGGACCTTGGCATACGTGGAGTCGATGCGTCGCAGGATGCGCTGCACCAGCACCTGGTGATTGGAGCTGGCCATCGCCATGATCGAATGCACATCGTTGAACCAGTACTGCGACTGATCGATGGAAGGCATCCAGTATTGCGCCACTTCCTGCCACAGCTCGGAAACATCCACCCCCGTCAGCGACAAGCGCCACAACAGGCTGACTGCGTCCAGGTCCTCGTACCCGTCGGGGTCGTTCTTGATCCTGATTTTCTGATGGAACGTCTGCAGGACCGCCTCCGGGCGCTGCATATAGAGGTTGAACAGCGCGTGATGCCACCACAGGTGGATGCGCATGCAGAGGTTGTCGCCCCAGTTGTCCTCGGTGTCGTCCAGCCACTTCAGCGTCTGGGCGTACTGCCCGCGCTCGTAGCCGACGTGACAGGCGGCATGGATCGCATAGATGTCCCGGGGGTTGATCGCCAGCGCGCATTCGGCCGCGACACTGGCGGCGTCATAGTCGCCGTTTTCCACCAGGGCAAAGGCTTCGATGCCGCGCACGTATCCATACAAGGGATGCGCGGGCCCCCAGAAGGGTCTTATGGTGAGCACCGTTTCGCGCATCCGCTCGGTCCACCCCATGTTGAACTCCAGCATGTGCACGCTGAACAAGGCCACCACATCCCGCGGATGCTGGGCCAGCAGTTCGCGCCAGCAGGCATGGGCGAGTTCGTAGTCCTGATTGACCCAATGATTGCAGGCCGCCAGGTGCCCCTGCTCGCGGGGGTTCAAACACTCGGGATCGAGACCGCCCAGCAGCAGCGTGGCCTGCTGGATCTGCCGGTCCTCCATGCTCGATAACCTGACGACGCTTTCGATCAACCTAGAAATCGGGCAACGCACTTCGCGCCGCTGCAACAGTGGAAGTGGATCGAACTCCATCCCAAGAATGCCCGTCAGGGCAGTCTCCAATTCGTCTGCTTCGTCGGCGTCCTGCACTCGCACAGGCACACCGCGAGAATCAATGAACTCGATCATAAGAAATCCTTCCCTGTGGGTCTCTGCGTCGGCCTGGGCATGCTCAGGCGGCCAGTTCAGCGAGCCTGGCCGGGGTGATGCCGTTGACCAGCGCGGCCGGGTTGATCTCGCGATCGAGCCGTTCGTGGATCAGGTTCAGTATCGCGATCAACAGCATCGAGTTGCCCCCGGCGTCGAAGAAGTCCGCCTGGTCGGTCTGCGCCGGGTGCTTGAGCACTTCCGCCCAAATGGAGTGGACCGTGGACAACGGGCCGGTGTCGGTCTGAGTGTGCAGTTCCTGGGTTGGCATGTTCATGGGCGTTCCTCCAGAGAGCGGGATTGGCTGAATCACGGTTGAGGTGTGTATTGGGCAAGCAGATTGGCGCGCAGGTTGGGCGCGTCGATCGAGAACAGGAATTTCTGGCCCTCGGCGGGAGTGTTTTGCCGGGCGTAATCGACGTAGTTGATCATCGTGTCTGCCGAGAAGCAGTGCCCGCAGCGCGCCACGTTATCCAGGTACAGCTGGCGACGCGAAAACCCGAGGCGGGTTTCCTTGAGCTGCGTCACGGGGCGGAAGATGTTGTTGCAGAACACTTTGCTGATATCGGCCAGGGTGATCCCGGAAGTCTCCAGGACTTCATTCAGGATTCGCCCGTAGAGTTCGGGCTCGTCCTTGCCGTGGTTGGAGGTGATCGGATCCTGGCTGACGCCGAAACGCGAAGACACGATCTCCAGGCCCGGCCCATCGCACCGGGTGACCAGGCAACTGGCCGCCGAATCGCTGAGCAAGGCGAAGTTGTTGAAGCGTATGGACTCGTCGTAGACCTTGTCGGCGGTGATGATCAGGATGTTGTTGTAGACACCGGCGCGCACCATGCTCTCAGCCATCACGATGGCACTCATGAAACTGATGCAGTTGTTGAGGGTGACGCCGATGGGAAAAGCCTTTCTCAGTTCGAGACCTTCATACAGCCGAACGTTGAAATTGATGTACTCGATCTCGTTGCCGGGAAAGCAGGTCGAGCAGAACATGACGAAGTCGATATCGCCGGCAGACACGCGGCTCTGGGCCAGGGTCTGGCGAGCGGACCTGATGCCCAGGTCGAATATATCGCCGTCGGTCTTGAAGTAGCTTCCCCAGCCGAATACCCCCGGCTCGTCCGGATAGCCGAAGCGATCGAGCATAGCCTTGAAGTCAGGCACATCGTGATAAGGACGTTCGACTTCACCCAGGGCGTAGGAACAAGCGTCAATCATTATGCGCATGCGCATTCGTCCTTTTACGGAACAGGGCCGCAGATGCTCCGGCCCTGGAGTCATCAGGCAGGGATGAACGGCTCGCCCAGCATGTTCGTTTCGCGGATACGGTTATGGGTGTAGCGGTTCTCGCCCGACACCACGACAGCACCGTAATTCTCCAGGCTGACCTCGCCACCGAACTCGTGGAGCATGTCGGTATCGGGGTGGATAAGGACTTCCGGGGGTACGTAGCGGGCGGAGTATCCCAGGCGCATCTTGTCGGTCAGGCCCAGGTGCGGAAGCGAGGAATGCAGCACCGTCGACCAGAAGATCACGCACTCGCCGGCCTTCATCTCGAAGTAGACCGCCTTGGACTCGTCGGGCTTCCAGTCCGGGTCGACTTGCAGGTCGCGGTAATCGTAGCCCCACAGCCCACGACGGACGCCGTCCTTGACGAGGTTGTTGTTCTTCTCGGGGTTGAAGATCAGACGCTTCTCTTCGTCGTAATGCATCATGTTGTGGGTGCCGGGGACAATCGCCATGCAGGCGGTGTCTTTCATCGTGTCGGTGAAAGCGGTCCAGGCGGTCAGGGTCCCGCGACGTCCCGAGTCATCGGGCCAGACGATATGGGGACGCCCCGCCACGCCGGCGAAGGTATTGGCCTGGTGCCAGTCGGTGCCCGCATCGCCGGGGTACTTGGAGAAGAACTCGGTGCGCCAGCACAGCAGGTCCTTGCCCATGAGGCTGCGCACCTTGTGCACGATCCTGGGGTTGCAGACATGCTGGCCGAGGAAAGGGATATCCAGGTGCCGGTCATAGTTGGCGAGGTTATTGTTGCCGGCGTTGGAGATTGTATTGTCGGCATACACGGCGTTGCTGCGGTCCAGTGTCTGCAGCCGCACCGTTCGCCATTGCCGCTCCATCTCTTCCGGTTCATAAACCTTGAACGGCTTTACGTATCCATTCTTGAAGAAGAAAGCAATTTCCTCATCGCTAAGTCCGAAGTCTTCTTTTAACGCGTCCAAGGTAAATCTCCTTGCCTGCTCAGTGTGGAAGATCAATGTTTGCGTGACGACTCAATTGAATACGCAAGTTTCGTATCGGGACGATATGTTCTTGCGTTGCAGCTTCAGGTTCCGGGTCAGCAAACCGTTCTCGGCGGTAAACGGCTCGGTGGACAGGAAATAATTGCGGATCGGTACGCTGGCACCGGCGTTGTAATCGTCGATGGTCTTTTCGATCAGTTGCCGGGCGCTCGAATCGATCTGTTCGACCACCAGCAACATTCCCAGGTGGGGACGGCGGGCTCCCAGCGCCACGGCGTACTGCACGCCAGGCAGGCTGTTGAATGACTGCTCGACGGCCGTGGGGTGAATTTTCTGGCCACCTGATGTGATGATCGTGTCGTTCTTGCGGCCTTCAATGAAGATATAGCCGTCGGCATCGATACGGCCGACGTCGCCGGTGGCAATGACGACTTCGTCCCGATACACCGCCCTGGCGACTTCTTCTGGCTGGTCCACGTATCCGCAGGTCAGCCGCCGATGCGACCTGAGCAGAATCTCCCCGTCGCTTTCCAGGGTCACGCTGCCCGGCACCAGTGCCCGACCGACCGAACCCGGTCGGTTGTGCTGGAGGGTGTTGACGGCAATGGGGCCGTACTCGGTCATGCCATAGGCTTCCAGAAGCGGCAGGCCCGCCGTGTGATATCCGTCCAGCACAGCCTGCGGCAACGCAGCCATGCCGCTCCACATCTGTCGCATGTTCGAGCCGAACAGTTCGCGCAGCTTCTGGCCATTGCCATCGGCCAGGCGCCACATCGCGTCATAAAAAAGCGGAGGGGCCAGGAACAGGCTCGGGGAGGTCTGCTTGAGGGCTTGCATGGCGGTCTGCATGCCACTGAGCACGATGTCGATGCCGGCATCGATGCACCCGTAGATCAACAGCTTCTGCTGATAATTGGACAGGGGCAGGAAGATCAGGAAACTGTCGTCCGGCCGGGCGTCGATGGCCGAGAAGAACTGCCGGGCATTGAGCAGGACGGTGGCGTTGTTGACGCGAATCTTCTTCTCTTTGCCGCTGGTGCCGGAGGAGAAAATGGTGGGCCCCGCAACCGCAGCGAAGGCATTCGGACACGCCCGGTTCCGACACAGCCTCAAGCCATGGAATGTTCCGACGGGCTCCCATGAACCAGGGTCCACCTCGTCGCGGTACAAGGCGCTGACCAGCACAAAGGCAATGTTCTGCTGGCCGATGTCGGCCAGGGCGCTGCGGGCGGTTTTCTCGGGAATCTGCAAGGCGATGCAGCCGATATTCAATAAAGCGAGGTCCAGTAAAAAAGCCGCCTTGCCGTTCTCGGCGATCACCGCGACCTGCATGCCCGCCTGAAGGCCTACCTCGGCGAGCTGGCGCGAAACCAGCGAAACCTCCTGGTACACGTCAGCGAACCGGACACGTTCCATTTCCGTACGTTGATGAAACACAACCCCATTGCGCGGGTTGCCTTTCAACTTTGAAATCAGTGTTTGCAGTCCTTCACTTTCCACGCCGCTCGCTCCTGCGTCCGATGGCATCGGTCGTCAGAGCCTACTACTGGCAAACACCCTCGTGGCGTTGCGTTAGGTTTTTGCAGTGGCCTTTAGTTTTGCTAACGCAAGTTGCGCCGCGTGTCGGGGCCTGGGTATTTTCAGGCGTCCTCGTCGCGCCCTCTCTGCCGATCATCAAGGCTGTGGCGGGCGGGTTTGCTTCGAGGCGCTCGTTCGACGGTCCACGCCCTGGTCAATCGCCCGTCACGCGGTTGGCCCCACCGGAGTTTCATTCATGTCGTCGCGAAACTTGCTGTTCTACGGTGTCGTTGCGCTGTCCACGGCTTGCGACCAGGCCGTATTGACCGGCGTGATCTGGATGTCGCTCAAGCTCTCCGGTTCCAGCGTCCCCCTTGGCGTGGTCCTGTGTCTCTCGGTCGCCGTTCCCTTCGCGCTGGATCTGCTGAGTCGAGGACGAGCGGCCAACATCGACGCCCCTTGGCTGGTGGCGTTGCGTATCTCGGCCTTTGCCATTGCAGCACTCTTCGCCTGGTCCGGACTGGCCTCGGCCCTGGGTGTCTTCCTGTTGATCGCCTTGCTGGTGGGGACAGTCGATTTCCTCACGGCCAGTTCCCTGGAAATCGAGAACACCCGCCGGGTCGTCGCCGGCTGGCTACCGGCGGACGATGCCGCGCGCTATATGCAAACCGCCATCCAGGTCGGCGGTTTCTCGGGGTCGTTGGCCGGTGGCGCACTGCTGGGCCTGCTCGACGATTCGGTCTTTCTGATGGCCGTGGCGTTGACGGGGGCGGCCCTGAGCCCGGCGTTGCTGGCCGGCCGGATGAGGCGCAGCGTCATCGTCGAGGCCCCGGGCCCTGCCCCTCGGCAGGCCAGGCAAAGCCGGGACGATACGTTCGAAATGCCCTACGGCTGGATGGCCTGCCTCGGGTTGATCGCCCTGCACATCGGCGCTTTCAACAGCATGATGCCGGTCGTCTACCAGCAAGTTAACCATTGGAGCCCCACCAGTTTCGGCATCGCGTCCGGCGTCGCGGGCATCGGGGCTTTCCTGGCCGCGCTGCTGCCCCTGGGCAAGCACCGCCTGGTGCTGTTCGCCAGCGCCCTGATCGTGGTGGATGCGCTGATGGTCCTGGCGCCCCTGGTGCCGCTGTCGCTGGTCGGGGCGTTCCTGGTCGGATTCGTCACCAACCACCTGCGAATCGCCGTTCGCAGCCAATTGATGCGCTGCGCGAACAACGATGCCCAGGCGGCATTGGTGGGCAGTCGCAGCACGTTCTGCGCCTATTCGATGCAGGCCACCGGCCCCTTGTTATTGACCTTTGCGACCTCCGCATCGGTCTTGGGCCCGACATCCGGCCCGGCGCTGATGATCGGCACCGGCCTGGTCACCGCCCTCGGGCTGCTGGGACTGGCCCAGTTGCGTCGCCCCGCGCAGCCCGTTCCGCTGGCGCGTTCATGATTGATTGATGGAGGCATCCGATGAGTTCCACAGAGCTTGAAACCGATCGACAGACCGTGCTCACGCAGGTCTACGCGCTGATGAAGGAAGTGGCGCCCCAAAGCGTCCAGGTCGACCCGCAGCTGTCTTTTCTCGAAGCAGGGGTGGACTCGATGAAGCTGATGCTCCTGGTGACGCGCCTGGAGGATGCCTTTGAGATCGAGTTCGAAACCGACCATCTGGCCCCCCAGTTCCTGGGCAGCCCGGCAGCTGTCGCCGGGCTCCTCCTGGAGCACTACCTGACTGCCTAGGCGAGGATCGCCCGTCATGGAAGAACAACCGTTTGCCTACGATGTGCACCTGTACGACCGACGTTTCCTCAATTGCTTCCAGCGCCATGCCGTTGTGTTCATGAAACGCCTGGGCATAGAAGTGGACTGGCTCTTCTACAACGCCTTGCCGGCGGTGGACGATATCTTCCAGCAGATGGTGGTGCAGAACAAAGCCAAGTACGCGCTGCAAAGCGGCTATTTCGCCGACGACGACCTGGCGCTGCTGGGCGTACGTTTTCATGAGCGCAAGGCCGAACACCTGGATGAGCTGCTGCCGGTCATCCACCAGCAGATCCAGGCCTACGGTTGCGCCTTCCTGTCGGGGGACGTGTATTACTTTGCACACTGTCCCGAATACCGCAGCTCACATGCCCAGCACGTTGTCGTGCTGCGCCAGGCCCATGCCGACGGCACCTGGGACATCGTCGATGACAATGCCGCCAGTGTGCTGTGCGAATACCGCTACCCCCAGGAAGTGATCGACCAGTTCTTCCAGAACGAGGGCAGTCGCCGCATGTTCTGCCTGGAGTGGACACCGCCACGACACAGTGTCGAGCGTTCATTCCGCCAGCGCCATCAGGCGTTCCTGGACGGCTTCAAGGTGGAACCCTGGTTCTACGGCCACCTCGAAACGCTGCTGGACAACCCCCTGGCCTGCGACACGACCAAGTTTCGCGCGCTGCATGACGTGTTCACGCTCCTGGCTGGCTCGCGCAATTGCTTTGCCCGCTACCTGTCGATGACCGGCGTACCCGAGGCGACCCTCGAACGGGTCCAGCGGTTTGCCCAGGAGGCCGGTGTGCTCAAGGGCTTGATGGCGATGGCGCAGATCACCGGCAAGGTCCGTCGCCGCGACTTGGTCACGCGGTGCGCTGCCCTGGAAGGCCTGGAGGCTGACTACCTCGACGACCTTCGCTCGATGCATCGACAAACGGTGGCCCAGGCCTGACCGCTCAGGTACCCGGACGAATCAGCACCTTGCCCCGCGCGTGGGCGGTGGCGACCTTCTCCAGCGCCGCGCGGGTGTCGGACAAGGTAAAGCTCGAGTCGATGATGATTTGCAGCCGGCCCGCACTGAACTGCCTGACCGCCTCGGGAAGGAACGGCACTGCGCTGGCGAAGAAGACGAATTCGCCTGTGCAGCCGTCCCGCCCCTGGATGTTGAACTCCACCAGGGTCGAGATGTGTCCCCCGGGGCGCAGCACCTGCCAGGACTCTTCGAGCGTCTCGCCGCCCAGGGTATCGAGCACCAGGTCGATATCCCGCACACCTTCAAGGGTCTGGCTCCGGTAGTCGATGACCTCGTCGGCGCCCAGGCTTTTCACCAGCTCGATGTTCTTCGCCGATGCGGTTGCGATCACATGGCAGCCGGCAAGCTGGGCCAGCTGGATGGCCATGCTGCCCACGCCCCCGGCCCCGGCATGGATCAGGACCCGCTGCCCTGGCTGCAACTTGCCGACGTCGAACAGCGCCTGCGCGGCGGTGCCATAGGCCGTTGGTAAGGCGGCGGCCTGTTCGAAACCCATCGACGCGGGAATGACGCAAAGCTCGGCGGCGGCGATGACCAGCTGCTGCGCGAAGGCCCCACCGTGGCTGGGGGTGGTGCGGCCGACGACCCGGTCGCCGGCCTTCAGGTGCCTCACCCGCTCGCCCACCGATTCGATCACGCCACTGAAATCCGTGCCTGGCGCATAGGGAAACGTCACGGGAAAGATCGGCTGCATGTAGCCGGCGATGATCTTGACGTCCAGCGGGTTGACGCTGGCGGCCTCGACGCTGACGACGACTTCCTCGGGTTGAGGGGTTCGCAGGGTCGCTTCACCAGCGACCAGCACATCCGGGCTACCGAACTCGTGAATCAAAGCGCTCTTCATTTGGCAGACTCCTCTTCAGGCCTGGGTGGGGAACCGGCCAAGCTGGATGAACACGCCGAACCAGTCTTCCAGGTGCCATGTCGTCGTCAGCTTCGCGTCGTGGAAGCGGTGGAATTCATGGATGGGGAAACTGACTTGCCTGCCGGTGGCGGCGATGCCGAAAAGCTCACCGTCATGGGTGCCGCTGATTTGCGCGCGCACGGCCATTTTTCCAGGCTCCTGGACCACGTCGTGGATAACGATCCGCACATCGGGGAACGCCTGGACAACGCTGCGGATGATGGTCTTGATGCCTTCAGGGCCGGGGGCCTGCCCCGGCGCCAACGGGATGTCGTCCCAGTGCGGGGCCAGCACTTCGTCGACCAGATCCGGTTGTTTGTCGCTGAACGCGCGGTAGAACGTTTCGACCGCCAGGCGCTCGGCGCGCAGTTGGTCGGCAAGGCTGATGCTGGAGATATTCATCGGTTTCTCGCTGTGGCCAGGTGGGGTAGCGAGATAGTGCGAGGGCGGGATACGATCCGTCTAACAAATAACCGATATGGATGTTTATTTGATTCATGGATTTTCATGGCATCGATTTGAACCTCCTGGTGGCATTCGACGCACTGATGACCGAGCGCAACGTCACGCGGGCCGCGGCTCGGGTGGGGGTCAGTCAGCCGGCGATGAGCGCGGCCCTGGCCAGGCTTCGCAAACTGTGGGGCGATCCGCTGTTTGCCCGCAGCGCCGACGGTCTGTTGCCGACACCCAGGGCCCGGGAACTGGCGGTGCCGATCGCCCAGGCGTTGCATCAGTTGCAGGTGGCACTGGTGGAGCGCCCCGCGTTCAACCCTGCCGAGGCTCGCGCGGTATTCAAGCTCGGCCTGTCGGACTACCCGGCCTATGTGCTCCTGCCCGCCCTGTTGCAGGCCCTCGCCGAACAGGCGCCGGGGGTTTGGGTGAATGTCCATGCGTTCAACGACCGCGACCATACCGTCGACATGCTGGACAACGGCCTGATCGACGCGGCGGTGGGCGTGCCGCCGACCCAGGCTGCGGCGAGGATCCTGAATCGAACCGTGCTCAGGGACGAATTCGTCACCATCGTGGCCCATGACCATCCGGTTGCCCGCCGCGCCATGACCCTCAAGGCTTACCTGGCGCTGCGCCATGTCCTGGTGTCTCCCGAGCAAGACTTGTACGGCGTGGTGGACCAGGCTCTCGCCCAGCAAGGAAAACAGCGGGAGCTCGCCCTGACATTGCCGCAGATGTTCGCCGTCCCCTCGCTGATCGCCCGTACCCGGCTGACCGCCACGGTGATGCGAAGAGTGGCGATGAGCGCGGCCGGCAGCCATAAGCTGGTGATGTTCCCGCCACCGGTGACGCTGCCGCCGATGACCTTCGACCTGATCTGGCACAGGCGCAGCGAGTCCCATCCGGCGCAGCAATGGTTCAGGGAATTGATCGTCGAAGTCGCCGGGCAGCTATGACGCCACGGCCAGCGTGGCGGCCATGGGGACGGTCCCTCGTGCTCCCCGGCACGCGAGACCAGCCAGGCCTTTCACGGCAAGATGTAGACCTGAGCCCAATCTGGAGAAATACCCCACCAGCCAGGCCATGACCTGTCGTAATCTCGCACCTGCATTCATCACGTCCGCCAACGTCCCGAGACCATCGCGATGCCCTCGATCTACCAACTCAAACCCGCCTTCCAGAACCTGCTGCGGCCCATGGTCCAACGGCTCTACGACAAGGGCGTCACCGCCAACCAGGTCACTGTGCTGGCAGGTGCCGTTTCAGTGCTGGTCGGCGCGATCGTCGCCGGGTTCGCCCAGCACCCCTGGGTGTTCGTATTGGTGCCAGCCTGGATGTTCCTGCGCATGGCCTTGAACGCCGTGGATGGCATGCTCGCCCGGGAGTTCGGCCAACAATCGCATCTGGGCGCCTACCTCAACGAGCTATGCGATATCATCGCCGACGCTGCCCTGATCCTGCCTTTCGCCCTGATTCCCGATGCCAGCCTGTTGCTCGTGTTGTCGGTCACGCTGTTGGCGTTGTTCAGCGAATACGCCGGTGTGCTGGGGCCGATGGTCGGGGCTTCGCGACGCTACGACGGGCCGATGGGCAAGAGTGACCGGGCCTTCGTGCTGGGCGTGCTGGCGACTGGCATCGCCCTGGGTTGGCTCGGGGCTCCCTGGGTCGATGGTGTGATGGCGGTGGTTGCCGCCCTGCTGGTTTATACCTTGGTCAACCGGGTGCGTCATGGCCTGGACCAAGTGAAGGAAAACGCTCCCTCAGCATAAAGGATCTTGCAATGCGCGAAGCCCAACACCGGACATTCACCACCCATGACGGCGTGGAGCTGTTCTACCGACACTGGCCGGCCGTCGACGTGGCCCCGGGCGAACCCCGCCAGGCCGTGCTGCTGTTTCACCGTGGCCACGAACACTCCGGGCGCATCGCGCACCTGGTGGACGAACTGGACCTGCCCGGCTTCGACTTTTTTGCCTGGGACGCCCGGGGCCATGGCCAGTCCCCTGGCGAGCGGGGCGACAGCCCGAGCTTTGCCACCAGTGCGCGGGATGTACAGACGTTCTGCGACCACATCGGCGCGCAGCACCAGATCGACGAACAGAACATCGCCGTGGTGGCGCAAAGCGTCGGCGCGGTGATCGCCGCGACCTGGGTCCATGACTATGCACCGCGCATCCGTTCGCTGGTGCTGGCATCGCCGGCGTTCAAGGTGAAGCTCTACGTGCCTTTCGCCCGTCCGGGCCTGGCGCTGATGCGCAGGTTTCGCGGCAATTTCTTCGTCAACAGCTACGTCAAGGCGAAATTCCTCAGCCATGACCCGCAACGCGTGGCGTCCTACGACAGCGATCCGCTGATCACCAAGGCCATCTCGGTCAATGTGCTGCTGGGCCTGTACGAAGCCGCCGAGCGGGTGGTGGCCGATGCCCAGGCGATCCTGGTGCCGACGCAGTTGCTGATCTCCGGTTCCGACTTCGTGGTGCACCGCAAACCCCAGGAGCAGTTCTTCGAGCGACTGGGCAGCCTGCAGAAAGAGAAGCACATCCTGCCGGGTTTCTTCCACGACACCCTGGGGGAGAAGCACCGCGCACCGGCCATTGCCAGCGCCCGGCGCTTTATCCTGCAGAATTTCGAACGCCCCCTGGAGCGCCCTTCCCTGCTGGATGCCGACCGCCTGGGCGCGACCTGCGCCGAAGCCGAATCCCTGGCAACGCCGCTGCCGCACAATTCGCCGCGCGACCTGTACTGGCGCATGACCCGCGCCAGCATGCGCCTGGGCAGCACCCTGTCAGCCGGCGTGAAGCTGGGCTTCGACACCGGTTTCGACTCCGGCAGCACCCTGGATTATGTCTACCGCAACCGCGCCACCGGTACTTCGGCGCTGGGGCGGCTGATCGACCGGAACTACCTGGATTCCATCGGCTGGCGTGGCATCCGCCAGCGCAAGCTGCACGTGGAAGAACTGTTGCGCCTGGCCATGGGCAAGCTGCGCGAAGAGCAGCGCGAGGTGCGCATCGTCGATATCGCCGCCGGCCACGGCCGCTACATTCTCGAAGCGCTGCAGGGTGTCAGCCCGTTGCCGGAGTCGATCCTGCTGCGGGACTACAGCGACATCAACGTGCGTGATGGCAGCGCACTGATCCAGGAAAAAGGCCTGGGACACATCGCCCGTTTCGTCAAAGGCGATGCTTTCGATCGCCAGGACCTGGCGGCCCTGGAGCCCAAGCCGACCCTCGCGGTGGTGTCCGGCCTGTACGAGCTGTTCGCCGATAACCAGATGGTCGGCGGCTCCCTCGCGGGCCTGGCCGAAGCGGTGGAACCGGGGGGGTTCCTGATCTACACCGGCCAGCCGTGGCACCCGCAGCTGGAGCTCATTGCCCGCGCCCTCACCAGCCACCGCGCCGGGCAGGCGTGGGTGATGCGTCGGCGCAGCCAGGCGGAAATGGACCAACTGGTGGAGGCTGCAGGCTTTCGCAAGATCACCCTGCGGGTCGATGCGTGGGGCATCTTCAGCGTTTCGCTGGCCCAGCGAGTGCAGTGATGAGCGCTGTCATCGCCCCCGCCCGGGAGCCGGCGCTGCTGAAGCCGGCGGTGTTCTGGCTGCTGTTGCTGGCCCCGCTGTTCTTCAGCACCTACGGCTTCGCCACCTGGGTCACGTCCCAGCGCGACGATGTCGGCAGCCTGGTGTTCGGCTGGGAAAGCCACATGCCGTTCATGGCCTGGACCATCGTGCCGTACTGGTCGATCGACCTGCTGTATGGCTTGTCCCTGCTGCTGCCCAACAGCCGCGAGGCCCTCAAGCGACACGCCTTGCGCCTGCTCACGGCCCAGGCGATCGCGGTCAGTTGCTTCCTGCTCTGGCCGCTGCGCTTCACCTTTGCCCGACCGGAGATGGATGGGGTGTTCGGTTGGCTGTTCGACGTGCTGGCCGGTTTCGACAAGCCATTCAACCAGGCGCCCTCGCTGCACATCGCGTTGCTGGTCATCCTCTGGGTTTGCTACCAGCGCCATCTGCAAGGTATCTGGCGCTGGCTGATGCACGGCTGGTTCGCCTTGATCGGCGTGTCGGTGCTGACCACTTACCAGCATCATTTCATCGACGTTCCCACCGGCGCGCTGGCCGGCTGGCTGTGTGTCTGGCTGTGGCCGCTGGATCGGCCCAGCCCGTTGCGAAGCGCGCGCCTGAGCCATGACCGCGCACGCCTGCGACTGGCCTTGCGTTATGCCTTGGGCGCGGCAGCGATGTTCATTCCGGCGTTTGCCTTCGCCGGCGCCTGGCTGTGGCTGGTCTGGCCGGCGGTGGCGCTGCTTTGGGTGGCGCTCAATTACCTGCTGTTCGGCGCCGACGGGTTCCAGAAGCGTGCCGATGGCCGGCTGAACCCCGCCGTACGCTGGATGCTGGCCCCCTACCTGGCAGCCGCCTGGGTCAATTCCCGTTGGTGGACACGCCAGCATCCGCAGCCGGATCAGGTCACGGATGGCGTCTGGCTGGGGCGCGTGCCTACGTCGGCGGAATTGAAGGGCAGCCCGTTCGGCGGCGTGCTCGACCTCTGCGCCGAACTGTCCGTGGACAGCACTGGCATCGCCTATCGCTCATTGCCGGTGCTCGACTTGACGGTGCCGACAGCCGGGCAATGCCTGGAAGCGGCGCAGGCGATCGAGAACCTGCGCCCATACGGGCCGGTGCTGGTCTGCTGCGCCCTGGGCTATTCACGCAGCGCCACCGCCGTGGCCGCGTGGCTGCTGCACAGTGGCCGGGCGGCGAGTGTCGATGACGCCATCGGGCAAGTCCAACGGGCCCGCCCGGGCGTCGTACTGCATCCGACCCACCGCCGGGTGTTGACGCAACTGGCCGAGGAGCACCAGCGATGATCAGCGACATGGAACTGCATACCGTCGCGAGCCTGTTGCGCCGCGGTCACGCCCTGGACCAGCTGTCCACCGGGCTGACGCTGCTGGCGGCGCTGCTGGGGTTCGGGCAATGGCTGGTGGGCGTGATCGACCCATGGTTGCTGCTGTTGAGTGCCACATTGATCGTCCTCGGCTTGCTGGAAAAATACTGGGCGCTGCGCGTGGCATTCGATGCCGATCTGTTCCAGCGCATGGCCGACAGCGCCCATTCGCTGGCCGAGCGCACCTTCGCCCTGGATCAGGCCCTCACCGCCCTGGGCCTGCAGCCGGCCGAACGCGCCGGCCGCCTGTGGAGCGAACGCCAACGAGGCGCGTTGATGCTGTTGCGTCGACAGTCGCGCCTGCTGGGGGCACAAGTTGTCTTGACGCTGGGCTTCATCCTGGCCAGTCCCTGGCTAGCCTTTTCAGGATAAGGAATCCTCATGTTCGAACCCGTGGTCGCCAACCTCATCACCTCCGCCGCCCGCATGGTCACGGGCGCCCGCAGCCTGTGGCTCGGTTGCGCGCCGCGGCCGGTGCAGCGGATCTATTTCGCCAACCACAGCAGCCATGGCGATTTCGTGCTGCTCTGGGCGTCCCTGCCGCCGGCACTGCGCAAGCTCACTCGCCCGGTGGCCGGTGCCGACTATTGGCAGACCAGCCCGCTGCGCCGCTACATCATCAACCGGGTGTTCAATGGCGTGCTGGTGGACCGGGAGCGCAAGGATCCCGGGTACAACCCGCTGCAACCGATGCTCGATGCCCTGCACAACGGCGACTCGCTGATCATCTTCCCCGAGGGCACGCGCAACCCAGACGAAGGCCTGCTGCCCTTCAAGAGCGGGATCTATCACCTGATGAAAAGCCATCCCGAGGTCGAAGTGATCCCGGTATGGATCGCCAACCTCAACCGTGTCATGCCCAAGGGCCGGGTGCTGCCTTTGCCCCTGTTATGCACCACCAGTTTCGGTGCACCGCTGTGCATCGAAGAAGGCGAAAGCAAAGAGCAATTTCTTGAACGCAGCCGCGCCGCACTGCTGGCACTGGCCCCGGAGCACGTCTGACATGGATCGATACACCCTGATGTTGTTTGGCGGAATCGGCGCGATTCTGGTGCTGGCGTCCGTGATCGGCTTCATCCTCAAACTGCGGACCAAGGGCGCACCGAACTCGGTCATCGATAACCTCAACGCGCGAATCAATGCCTGGTGGATCATGGTGCTGGTGATCGGCATCGCGTTCTGGCTCGGCAATGCGGCGGTCATCCTGCTGTTCTACGCAGTGTCGTTCTACGCCCTGCGGGAATTCCTGACCCTGACGCCCACCCGACGCAGCGATTACCCGGCCCTGGTGGCCGCGTTCTACCTGGCGCTGCCGCTGCAATACCTGCTGATCTACTACGACTGGTACGGATTGTTCTCCATCTTCATCCCGGTGTATGTGTTCCTGCTGCTGCCGATCCTGGCGTCCCTGGGCGGCGACAGTACGCACTTCCTGGAGCGTGCTTCGAAGGTGCAGTGGGGATTGATGATCGCGGTGTTCTGCATCTCCTTCGTCCCGGCCTTGCTGACCCTGGACATCGCCGGTTTCGAGGGCCGCAACCTGTTGCTGATCGCGTACCTGGTGATCGTGGTGCAGCTGTCGGATGTGTTGCAGTACGTGTGCGGCAAGTTGTTCGGCAAGCGCAAGATCGCACCGAACCTGTCGCCTTCGAAGACCGTGGAGGGCTTTGCCGGCGGCATCCTGCTGGCCTCGCTGATCGGCGGCGCGCTGTGGTGGATCACGCCGTTCAACCCCTGGCAGTCGTTCCTCATCGCCTTGCTGATCAACCTGCTGGGGTTTGCCGGGGGCATCGTGATGTCGGCGATCAAGCGCGACCGCGGGGTGAAGGATTGGGGCCATATGATCGAAGGCCACGGCGGCATGCTCGACCGACTGGACTCGGTGTGTTTCGCGGCACCGATCTTCTTTCATCTGGTCCGGTATTGGTGGACCTGAAAAAAGCCCACTGAAAGTGGGCGAAGGGAAAGCAGCTGTTCGGCAACATCAGGCCAGCGTCAGGTTGACTGCTTGCCCGTGGCCGACGGCATAGCACTGGAGTCGACCCGCAGCTTGCGCGCTCGGGCCACGGCTCGTTCCCACTCCCGGGCGTCGTGGCTGCAAAAGATCTCGACAGGTTGATGATCCCGGGACAACGCCAGTTCCCGCAAACGACTCTGGTTATGCAGGCGTGCCGGACGGTCCGTGTCCATCATGTACTGATAAAACCGCATGCCCGGCGGACAATGGCGTTCGGGTTGATGGACTTCATCGTGGAAGAAATACGCATCGCCGGCGTGAAGCATCCAGCCGCCGGGGGTGCGCAGGGCGATCCCGGCGTGACCGGCCGTATGGCCCTGCAACGGCACCAGGAAAATATCCTCTTCTTCCGCCCCGATCAGCGCCCGCACCGAGTCGAAGCCAAACCAGGTGTCGCCTTCCGTGGTGTAGAACTCCCAACTGTCCACACCCTGCCACTGCCTGGCCTGGAACCGACGCCGACCGATCCAGGTCTTCGCGGAGCGGGCCACCGCCATCTCGTCGCGCATCACATGCACCCGCGCCTGGGGAAAATCCTGGAGCCCGCCGGCGTGGTCAAAATCCAGGTGAGTCAAGAGAATGTGTCGCACATCGTGGGCGTCGAAACCCAGGCGTCGGATCTGTTCCAGCGCCGTGAGCCGATGCTCGAACCGGATGTTGTTGAACGTGCGAAAGAATCGGCTCAGCCGCTCGGGGGTCTGGATATCCCGCTGGCCGAATCCGGTGTCCACCAGGATCAGGCCGTTGGTGTCTGTTTCGACCAACAGGCAGTGACACACCAGGCACGCCGTCAGCCCACGACTGTAGCCATCGAACAACGCCCCGCCCACCGGGCACATGCAGCCGCAGTTCAGGTGATGGATGCGCATGGATGGCCTCCTTTCGCGGGGTGGGGCGTTTGTTTCGGTTTTTTATGGGCTCTCTGGAATCGACTGGAAGGGGGGTTGGGAATTCAGGGAAGGCGACAGGCGGTGACAGTCTCCTGCCTGTCTACCACCCACGATTGTCCAACAGCTGTTGGCCAATTCTCCTCACGGATAACTAAAACTTTTCACCAGGGTCAACTCCCCCGGCGCCCGCATCGGGACCACGAACGTCTCCATTTTTTCGCTCGGCGTGCCCTCTTCCGTGATCACGGTGATCTGCGCCGTGGTCAGGGCTTGTTTTGCCTGCTCGACTGATTCTGCGTCTTCATCGCTTTCCTCGTTGCGATAACCGCCGCCGTAGTAGTTGACGTAGACCTGGTACTGCCCCTTGATCGGTGCCGGCATGGCGAAGATCTCCGGGCCGTAGCCGGTGGTGACGTCGACGTCGAGCGCGGCACCGTTGGGAGCGACCCGGTCGCCGTACCAGATGTGGGCACCGTCGGGCGTGAGCAGGTGCAGGTCCAGGTCGGTGCCGTCGCTGTCCCAGGTCAGCAAGACCCGCAGCTTGGCCGGCGTGGCGCCGCCACTGGTGTTGAGGAACTGGGTGCGGTGACGATGCTGGCCATCGGGACTGCGCACTTCGACGCTGTTGGTGCCGTTGGGAAACGAGAATGGCCGGTCGAAGCGCCCCTCTGGATCGAGCTTCAACGGCAGGCTCACGCCGTTGACGATGAGTTTGCCCGGCTCGCTCGTGTCCTTGGGCATGGCCTTGATCTGGCCGGTAATGCGGGCCGTGCCGGCCTGGCCCTGGGGCGTATTGACCGACGAGGCCGGGTAGTTGACGGTCTGGCTGAAGTTTTCATCCTCGCCGCCCGGTGCGCCGCTGCGCCAGCCGCCGACCGGGGTGTCGAGTTTGATGCCGTCAGCGGCAACGGCCAGGGGCAACGCGGTCATGGCGCAGAGCAACAGCAAGACCTGTGGATAACGGAGTGTCATGGTCTATTCCAGCAAGAGGTGACGGGCGAGCCCTTCGATATAGTTTTCGTCCTGGCCGTTGGGATGAGCTTCGAAGGCCAGGTGCAGGTATTCATGAGTCAGGTCGAGGCGGTCCTGGAGCGATAGCACGCCCCGAACGTAGATGCGCTGGCGCTCGCGGTCGACATAAGGCCGGCCGAAGGCGAGACGGCATACTGCCAAAGCGCTGATTTCGTTGTAGCCCACTTCGCTTTCCAGCCGAGGACGCCAGCCTCGACGCTGCTTGAGCAGCCATTGCTGGGCAGCCGGCAACGCTTCGCAGGACGCCACCGGATTGTCCCAGCGACTGAGGCTGGCGCGTGGATAGGCATGCAGCAGGATGGCGTCGTAGCGCTGCC
Organism: Pseudomonas sp. 7SR1; assembly: GCF_900156465.1. Lineage (NCBI taxonomy): Bacteria > Pseudomonadati > Pseudomonadota > Gammaproteobacteria > Pseudomonadales > Pseudomonadaceae > Pseudomonas > Pseudomonas sp. 7SR1. The sequence goes on along the minus strand of NZ_LT707064.1, from coordinate 2,317,972 downwards.
CGGCGCTGGCTTGTTCCACCGCCTGCTGCCAGGACAGCTTGTCCGGACCTGGCTGGTCGGAGTGATAGGTCACATCGGTGCCGGCCAGGACCAGGTCGTTGGTCCAGGCGGCGATCGACCGGGTTTCGGCCGTCGCCGGGCGCGGGGCGACCCGTTGCCGATGGCTGCTGTCGTCGATGCTCAGGCAATCGCCGTTGCGCTGGGCGTTCTGCAACAGGTAGGTGCGAATCGCCACGGCCAGGGCCTTGGCCGCTTCGGAGGGTTCGGCCTTGGCTTCGCGCTGCAGGACCCGGGCGACGTATTCCTCCCGGTCCAGCCGCGCCACCAGCTTGCCGGGCGTCAGGAACAGCTCACCGTCGCTATGGATATCCAACTGGTTGCCGTTGGCGAACTCGACGCGGTAATCACCGCGCAATTGACCCGGCGCGACCGGCCGATCACCCGACATGACACGCTGCAACGGGTAGCGGGCAAACAGGCCCACTTCCACGCAACGTCCCGTTTCGGCCGGCCAACGCACCGGCAGCGCCGCGGCCAGCCCGTCACCGAACACCTTCAGGACCTGCTGGCTGGTGCCCCGCCCCCCGGCCCATACGGGCGTCCCATCGGCCAGCCAACCGGCGAAGCCACCCTGGCGCGATGCCGGCCCCTGCTCGCCGAGCCAACTCCAGGTCTTGACCCGCAGGCGACTGCCCAATTGACCGACAAGCCGGCCATCCGAGGCGTTGAGCACCACATCCAGCAGCACCCGACGGGCCTGGTCCTGGGCCGGCAACGTGGCCAGCGCCTTGAGCAGCTCGACGACGGGCACCTGCTTTTGCGGTTGCAGGGCGGGCAGGTCCAGCAGCCAGGACGGCGCCTGGCGAGCCTGCCAGTAGTCGCGCCAGTCCGTGGCCCCCAGCCCGAGCCGCTGCGGCTCGAAATACAGCCCACAGGACTTCACCAGGGCCTGGTCGCGACCGATGCTCTTCCCGGCGCTGCAGCAATACACTTCTTCCTTGGACTGGCCGCGGCACTCGTAGGCCGGTTCCTGTGCATGGGTGTCCACCAGCCAGGCGTAGACGAACAGCTTCCACAGGCTGCCCAGTGGTGCCTGCAGGGAATCGGGCAACGGCTGGCGGTCCAGCACCTGGCCCTGGCCCACCCGCAGCAGCTGGCCGTCGAAGGCCAGGCGCAGTGGCTCGTCCTGCGCTGTCGCCAGCGCAGGAATCAAGCACAACAGCCACCCAACCAGCAGGCCGCGCATGTCAGTCGACCGTGACCTGACCAAGCGCCGGTTTCTTTTCCCAAGCCTGATTCTGCGGTGCATAGACCTGGGTGAAGCGCACCGGCGGCAGGTTGAACTGGCCCTTCTGGGAGAAGCGCACCAGATGCCGCAGGCGCAGTTCGCCACTGAGGGCATCCACCGGCACCGCGTAGGCCATCTGGCCGGGTTCGAAGCGGGCCTTTTCCAGCGAAGTCGGCTCGCTGCCAGCCTTGCCCAGCAACTGGATGCCCCAGGTGGTGCGCTCCACATCGGCACCCGGTGGCAGCGGTACTTCGAGCATGCCGTAGCGCAGCGGGGTCGACGCCTTGCTGTTGATGATCACCTCATCCAGATAGAGGCCGTCGCTGGACAACGGCTTGCTGCCCACGGATTCGAGGGTGAAGGTGTAGGCATCGACACCCGGCACCAGGCGCGACAGGCGACGGGTGATGGACACCGCCATCGGTGCCATCGGCGGTTGCTGGCTCTGGAAGCTCAGCGCGGCCTGCAATGGACGCTCCTGGGCGCCGCTGAGGGTCAGCACGGTCGGGACTTGGGCGCTTTGCCACTGCCAGTAGGTTTCCCCGGTGGCGCCTTGTCGGGCTTTCCAACCCTCGCCTGGGGTCAATGCCACGGCCGGCGCAGCCTGTTCGATGCTGCGTTGCAGCCAGGTCAAGGCCAGGGCCCGTTCCAGGGTCGACTGTTGCGGCAGCAGGCGTTCCAGCAGGGCGGCGGAGCGTGCCTGATCGAAGGCTTGCAACGACGCCAGCAGCGCCTCGACGAACGGCTGCGAGCTGACATCCAGTTGCTGCTGGGCAGCGGCCAGCTGACGGTTGAAGGCGTCCGGCAGCGGCACCTTCGCCTGGCGGGCCAGGGAGGCGGTCAGTACACGGGCACTGGCCAATCCGAGGGCCGAATCCGGGGCGCTCATGATCAGGCTGTCCGCGCCATCCTCCATCACGCTCCCGGCGCTGCCCTCGCCTGCCTTCGCCAGATCTTCCATCAAGCCGCTGAGCAAGGTGTTCACCGGCAATTGCATCTGCCGGGCGAACGACAGGATCAACGCACGCTGCAACAGCGCAGTGTTGCCCGCCTGCTTGGCGTAGACCTCCAGCACCCGCTGCCAGTGTTCCGGCGGCAGGTTCAGGTCCAGGGCCTTGCTGGCGTGCCAGTCGGCGTAATAGGCGTAGGCGGTCAGGAAGGCATCCGGCTCCCCTTCCTGGCCCCACCAGGTAAAGCTCGCCGAAGGACCGGCCATCTGCACCAGGCGCAGACGGCTGTTCTGCATGACCAGGCGCAAGCGGTCGCGGGTCTGCGAATCCGAGGCCAGGGTCGGGTAAGCGATGCTCAACGGCAGCAGGCGGCTGGCAGTCTGCTCGACGCCGCCGTACGGGTAGCTCAACAGATCGTCCAGGGCCGAACGGAACAGCGCTTGCGGGCTGTCGTCCAGGCGCAGGCGGATATCGCTGGCATCTGCTGGCAATGCCAGTGGGGTATCGCCCGTGGCCACGTCGAGGCGCTGGTTCTGGGTGACTTGCCAGCCGTTGCCGCTGGCGTTCAGGCGAACGGCCAGGGCGTCCTGGGTTTCACCGTTCAACTGCAACTGCACGTCCAGGTCGCCGTTGCTCAACGCCAGCGCCGGCAACGCGACATAGTTGATGCCGTGTTTCAGCTCGGCCACCACGCGTTGTTCAGTGCCTGCGTAGCGGATCAGCAACTCGGCCTTCAGCGGCTTTTCCGACTGGCTGAAAGCGAACAGGCCCAACTGCGGCTTGTCGCCGTTGCGGAACCGGGTCGGACCGCTCCACTTCAGGTACAGCGGCTTTTGTGAAGCGATGAACTGCTTTTTCTGTCCCACTTGGCCGTCGTCGGAAATGGCACGCGCGGTGATGCGCCAGCGCGTCAGCGAGTCCGGCATCTTGAAGGTGAAACGGGCCTTGCCGTTGGCATCGGTTACCAGTTCCGGCTGCCAGGCGGCGGTGTCCACGTCCTCGCGACGTGGTCGCTCCAGCACCTTGACACCACGCTCGCTGCGGTTGGCCTTGCCCGGCGCGCCGGGGCTGCCCGGCAACGCGACGTCGTAGCTGATGAACGAGAGGCTGGCGCTGGTGCGTACGTTGTTGCGCCGCGGGTGATAGAAGAACTGGTCGATGGTCGGGGCCACCTCCGGTTGCAGGGCATAGACCATTTCGTCCACGACGCTGACCGTCAGGTGGGCCGGTATCGCCTTGCCGGCGAACTGGGTGCTCAGGTCGACGGTCACCGTGTCACCGGGCCGGTAAGTGGCCTTGTCGGTGGTGACGGCGACCTCGATCTGTGGCGCGACCACCTTGATGCCAGCATTCTGGAAGCTGTATTGGCCGCCCTTGGTGTACAGGACCGAGAAGGTCATGTTCGGCGCGAAGGCGTCCTTGACCGGGATGCGCGCGCGGTATTGGGTGGGGCTGAGGCTTTCCATTTTCAGCCAGTCGCCCCCCTTCGACAGCAGCGCCGTGGCCTCGACCTTGTCCCGCTCCAGGGACAACAGTGCGTCAGTGACCGGCTCAGGGAAGGTGATCAGCGCCAGCGCTTCGTCTCCAGCCTTGTACTCGGGTTTGTCGAGGACAATCTCCACGGTACCCGGCACCGCCTTGACGCCTTCACCGGTCACCGAATGCCCGGTGGCGCCAATGACTCGACCATGGTCATCCTTGAGCGTGAGGTTATAGGTACCGGGCCGCTCGAAGGCCAGGCTGAAGCCCTTGTCCTTGGCCGTCAGCTTGCCTTCGCCCGTGCTCTGGTCTTCCAGTCTCACCCAGGCGTAGCCGGCCGGCGTCACGGCTTTGCTCGGCTCGTTGCCGCCTTCGTTGACATAGCTGAAAGCGACCTTCTCCCCCGCCGCACTGAAGCGCTGGGGGGCGCTCAGGCGAAAGTTCGCCGCGCCACGGTCGATGAGGATTTCCTTGGTGGTCTTGACCCGATAGGCCGCGCCATCGCTGGCGAATACCGTCAGGGTGTAGCGACTCGGTTTGTCCGCGGCCGGCAGGTCGAGGGTCGCGACGCCCTGCTCATCGGTGGTCACTTCGCTGCTGGTCAGCTCCACCGGGAACTGCCCCAGGTATTGCAGCTCGTTGTCCACCATCGACAATTGCTGGGCCCGCAGGCTCAGGCTCACGGTAGCGTCGGCCACCGGCTTGCCGTCCGGATACAACAGCACCAGCTTGCCCTTGACCGGCTCGCCCGTGCGGTAATCCTGCTTGTCGAGGTTCAAGGCGATTTCGAAATGCGGCTTGATGTACTCGGCCACGCGAAAGGCGCTGCTGTAGAGCTGGTCCTTGTAGCTCAAACGCAGCTCGTAACCACCGGCCACGGCGTTTTCCGGCAACTGGAAGCGTCCCTGGGTACCGGCCTTGGCGTCCAGCTTCAGGGCCAGGGTCTGCAACGCGGTGCCGGTGGCATCCAGCACGCTGACGTTGACGTCAGCCGCCGCCGGCTGCACCGAATCACGGGCATTCTTGAATTCGCGGCCGACGATCTTCAGCGACACCCAGTCTCCAGGGCGATACAGCGGCCGGTCGGTGAAGGCGTAGAGCTTGGTGTCGTAGATTTCGCTGTCGTAGTAGAAGTTCTCGGAGACGAATACGCCGCCCTCCTCGTCTTCGCCAATGACGAAGGAACGCTCGGGGCTGACGTGCTTGAGACGCAGCAAGCCGTCTTCATCGGTGGCACCGCTGCTCATCACGCCCAGGCCATCGGTCCAGAGCACGTTGACCTTGGGCACCGAACGACCTTCATGCTTGCGCGCGGCCCAGACCAGCAGTTCGTCGCCGGCGATCTTGCTCACCGCCACGGTGTTGGAAACGAAGACCATGGTGGTCGCGCGATATTTGCCGATCAGCGCCTCCACCAGATACAGGCCAGGCTTGAGCTGCCCCAGGGGAATATAGACGTTGCCCGGCGCGACGCTGACGAACTCACTGGAAGAACCGGCCAGATTGACGCCTGCCGGCGGCTGGATCGGCTTGGCCTGCCACAGCGGGTAACGGAACTGGCTGACCACCGGCAGGCCCGGGATCAAGGCGAATTGCGGCGAGGCCTCGTAAGGCGTCGGCGCGACCATCGCATCGCCCATTTTCAGCTCGGGCACTTGTTCGGTGACCTGTTGGCGGGACTCGTAGGAGAACGCCCGCTGCATCACCCGACGTGACTTGCGATACCAGTTGTCCCACAGGTACGCGAGGGTATTGGACAGGCCTTCGCCCTTGAACTGACCGTCGCTGACCACCCGGTGCAGGTTTTTCTGGCGCTTGAGGAAGTCCAGGGGTTTTTCGATGCGATAGACCCGGATGTCGGCGCCGCCGTAGGGCTCCATGCGAAACCGGCGATAATCGCGGCCCGGCGCTTCGAGGCGAACCATGGCCTGCTCGTCGCTGGCGAAACTGCTGTCGGCCAGCAGGAAAAAGCTTTCACCGGCCACGGGTGTGTAGCCGCTGGGCTCCACGGTGTCTTCGGCATTGACGACAGGGGCCAGCAACAGGGCAAACAGCAGGGGCAGTTTCGAACACAAGCGCAGCATGCGGGCACCGGTCATTGGGAGAGAAAGTTGAGTCGATAGACGCCGATGAAGTTGGGGTTGGCTGCGTCGGGTATCCATCGGGTGTCCTTCCAGTTCATGAGTTGTTGCAGGCTTGCGGAGCGCATGCCGTTGTCGGTAGGGGTAGTGGTGCCGGTGTGATAGGCGATGTAGCGGCCCATCCAGATCATCAGGTGCTGGTCGTCGCCCTGATCGAAGAACATCAAATCGCCGGGGCGGGCCTGAGTCACGTCACGGCCCACCAGGCGACTGTTGAACTGGATCAGCTTGATGGCGTTGACGTAGGGCCCGACCTTGCCGCCACCCTGCTGCCACTGCTGGGCCAGGCGTCGCTGGGCGTCGCTCAGTTCGAGCTCCGGCGGCAGGTAGCGGTTGGACATGCCGTTGCTGCGCAGCCATTTTTCGTTATGGACCTTGAGCGCTTCGTTGGCGGCGAAACGCACCAGGCCGGCACAGTCCTGCTGGTACCAGCGCGGACTCGGGCCACGACTGAGCTGTTCCTGGGCGATGCGCACGAACCAGGCACGAAAGACCTGGGATTGCTGGACATCCAGGGGCGGCGTCTCGACGGCGAACGCCGGTCCGCCCAGCAGCAACGCGAGCGTCAGCACCCAGTGGCGATTGCGGAGCAGTCCGATCACAGCGCTTTCCATTCCAGCGGCAGCCATTGCCAGTGGCCGTCCGGCTCGCTGCCTTCGGGCAGCGTCAGGGCGTACTTGCCATAACCGCCGAGGGTGCGCAGTTTCGGGATCAGGTAGGTCTGCGCGGCGTTGTAGAACACCGGTTCCATGTCCTGGGGCAGGCTGTCCAGGGTTTCACGCTGCATCAGTTGCGCCATGGCGTCCGGGCCGAAGTAGACCGGCATCAGCACATCCTTGGGCAAGACGTCGGCCATGGGCGGGAAGCGCTTGTCGAGCGTGCCGAGGGCCTTGTCCACCAGCTTGTCGTCCAGGGAAAACAGCAGGGTGGAGCCGTGACGCGCCAGGCTGACCCGCATGAAGGCCTTGCCGGTGATGGATTCGGGCTGCAGCGAGTCCTTGGCCAGGTAGGGGCCGAAGTTGGAACTCACCTGGCGTTGCCAGTGATGCATCGGGCCTTCCTGCTTCTCCACGACCGGGAACGCGTGCTCGGCGACATTGTTTTCATAGGCGCCCACCATCGAACCGAACAGGCCGCCCAGGTCGGCGTCGAGCTTGCCGTCGTCCGCGTTCAGGCTCGCTACCAGCAGCGGTGTGTACAGCCGCGAATCGGCGTACCAGCACAGGCCCGCCGCGCCGGCCATGTGTTCGGTCATGGCCTGGGCGGCTTTTTCATCGGCGCCGAGTTTCACCAGCAGCGGCTTCTGTTGTTCGGCCGCCAGGGGCAAGGACACGCAGGCGCTGGCGCCCATGGGCATGGCTTGCCAGATTGGCTTGAAGTCGAAGTCCGGCTGGTTCTCCAGCTCATCCAGGGCCAGGAAGCTGTGCCAGCCCTTGTCGTCCATGTCGAAACGCACCCCGGCGAAATTCGGGATGAAACGCTGGTAACCCATGGCGAGGACGCTGGCATTGACCGCGATGCGTTGCTTGACCTCAGGCGCCCTGGGCGGCAGGCCGAAGGCTTCCGGAAAGAGTTTTTCGCCACTGAGCAAGGCTGCCAGGGCGGTCGTCGAGACACTGCCGCGCTCCTGCGAGGGCCCGTTGGCCGGGTCATAGAGCTTCGTCGGGTTGGACAGCACCACCAGTTTGTCGCCATGGGACGCGAAGACCAGTGATTTGCTGGCGTTGTAGCTGAGTTGATAAAGCGCGACCTCATCGCCACCGACCTTCAGGTCGCTGAGCTTGCTCAACTGCGTGTCGTCCAGCGCGACTTTCGCCAGGGGCTCCAGGACCTTGGCCAATCCGCCGCGATCCATCACCAGCAGGAAATCCTTGAGGCGACCATCGGCACCGCGCCACAGGGCCACGTCGGCCGGCTGGTCGAACAGTTCCTCGATCAGGCTGTCCTGCAATTTGAGGTCATGCTCGTAGATGATCCGGCGCAGGCTGCCAATCAGCCCGAGGCGGTCGGCATGGGCCTGGTAATAGAAGACGAAGTCCTCGGTGAGCGTGGCCTTGAGAAATGGCACCGCCAGCAGATCCTTGGGCAACTGGCTCAGGGAGTGGGCCTCGAGCAAGCCATCGGGGCGACTCAGGCCGAGCTTTTCCAATGCCAGCGCCATGGGCGGCGCCTTGGGCTTGTTCATGAACCAGCCCAGCCCGGCAGCCACACCGGCAACCAGGCACAGCCCGATCAGCATCGCCGGCCAGCGGCGCGCAGGTTTAGCGACAGGTGTCGGCGTGGTCGGGGAAGCAGTGTTGTCGCTCATATTCACAAGGGCCTATTCATCCGTGGAGCGGGATACTTAATAGTTGAAAGTCTTGACCAGCAGCAGGTCGCCGATGGCGCGCAAGGGCACGACGAAGGTCTCGCGTTTTTCATCGACAGTGTTTTCGTTGAGCACCAGGTTGATCTGGGAAGTGATCACCTCGTTCTGGTTGCTGGTTTCGTCGAAGTTGTAGCCGCCGCTGCCGTAGTTACCCCAATAGTTGACGTAGACCAGGTACGTGCCGTGCATCGGCGCGGTCATGGTGAACATCTCGGGGCCGGGGCCATCGACGCCATCCGGGTCGAGGCCGCCGCCATTGGTCAGTGCCGGGCGACCGAAGAAGGCATGCTGGCCGTCGGGTGTGACGATATGCAGATCCAGCTCGGCCTTGGGATCGTCCCAGCCCAGCACTACGCGAATCTGCGCCGGCGTTCGCAGGTTGTTGGCTTCATAGAACTGCACGCGCTTGAGGGACTTGCCTTCTGAGCTGCGCACCTCGACGCTGTTGGAGCCAGCACCGAACGCGTAGGGCCGGCCGAAACGCCCCTCATCGTCGGTATAGAGATTCAGTGGATTGCCGTTGACCGCCAGGCTGTGGGGTTGTCGGGCCGTGCCGATGTCCTTGAGCCGGCCTTCGATCATCGTGCGATTACGCTGCACGCCCCGGTCGATGGGCGGCGTGGGATAGGCCACCTGCGGGTTTTCAGTGCGATCGAGCAGACCGTTGAAGCGCCAGCCGCCCACCGGCTCCGACATCTCGGCCGCAGGCTCCGCCCACACCAACGATGCGGCCATCAGCGCGATCAGCAATGAAAGAAAACGCATGTATGCCTCCTGCCATGCGCAACGCAACCTGGCGCCCTTCCTCGGCGCATTGATTATCTTTTTTCAGGTTTCGTCAGGAGCCCGCCATACGGGGGCTGTAGATGGCGCGAAGGTTAGCGATTCGGCGCATTATTCACAATCGGGGAACGCGTGATTCTGTGTGGGAAATCACGTCTTGGGGAGAGCGTGAGCCGATTAGCGAAGTTATTCGGCTCACGAAATGAGCCGAATAACGTTATTATTCGGCTCATCCCCGGTATGGACAGGCTCATGGAACCCTATTGGATCTGGCAACAGCCCGACTGGCCCAACTTTCACTGGCAGCCCGAAACATTGGCGGCTCTGCTACGCGAATGCGTGCAAACCCAAGGTCAACTGCTCGGCATGACCGGCGCTGTCACCGCGTCGCTCAACGCCCAGAACGAATTGGATACGTTGTTGCAGAACATCGTGACCTCATCGGCCATTGAAGGGGAGCAATTAAATGTGGGCTCGGTGCGGTCGTCTCTGGCCCGACGCCTGGGCCTGGAGCGGGCCAGTGACACTCCGGTCAGCCCGCGCAGTGAGGGCCTGGCGAACCTTTTGCTGGATGCTACCCGACACTTCAGCCAGCCCCTGACCGTCGAGCGGCTGCTTGAATGGCACGAGTGGCTATTCCCTGAACAGGCGAGCGACCTGGCCCATCAGCACATTCGCGTAGGTTCGCTGCGGGGAGACGAGCCAATGCAAGTGGTCTCGGGCAGATTGGACCGTCCCACTGTTCATTTCGAGGCCCCGCCTCGCCAAGGTCTCGAACAACAACTGCAAACCTTCCTCGACTGGTTTGAGGCCAGCCGTCATCAATCCGGACTCGATCCTTTGTTGCGGGCCGGTATCGCCCACTTCTGGTTTGTCACCCTGCATCCGTTTGACGATGGCAACGGGCGCCTGACACGCACCCTCACCGATCTCGCACTGGCCCAGGGCGAAGCCCAGGCGATCCGTTTCTACGCCATGTCCGTGAGCATTCTTGATGACCGCGCTGGCTACTACCGAGCACTTGAAAGCGCTCAGAAAGCCACGCTGGATATCACCGATTGGCTTACCTGGTTTTTGCGGACCCTGTCGCGCAGCTTGCACAAAGCCATGGCCCAGATCGAAAGCGTGTTGGGCAAGGCTCGATTCTGGCAGGTTCACCGCGCCTCGGGACTCACCCCAGAACAGACCAAAGTGCTGAACCGGTTGCTCGATGGTGGTGAAAAAGGTTTTGAGCACGGTATCAGCGCAGCGCAGTACCAGGCCGTGGCCAAGGTTTCCAAGGCAACCGCAACCCGACACCTGGCGGAGTTGCTGGAAAAAGGCTGTCTGGAGCGATTACCGGGAGGAGGACGCAGTACTCGGTACCGAATCCATTATCCAGCTGCGTGAGACTGTGTTTGTGGTAAGCGGAGGTTGCTGCGGCAAAGACACGCCACAGAGGAACACTCCCCCTCCAGCCCTGTCCTGATTTGCCCCGAACCCCCATGTCTGCTAGTGTCGCGCCGGTTTAACAGTCAACCGGAATCAGCCGCCATGGCCCGCAAAAAAGCTGCATTGGACTTCGAACAATCCCTGGCCGACCTGCAAACACTGGTCGAACGGCTGGAGAACGGCGAATTGTCGCTGGAAGACTCGCTGACCGCCTTCGAGCAAGGTATCGGCCTGACTCGCGACTGCCAGGCGGCGCTGGCCCAGGCCGAGCAGAAAGTGCAGTTGCTGCTCGAACGCGACGGGGAATTGGCCGAAGAGCCCTTCGACGCGGAACAGCCTGAATGATCGGCGCGTATCAGGCCAGCAGTCAGGCCCGGGTCAATGCTGCGCTGGAGACGTTGTTCAACGCCCCGAGCCCCGAGCTGGCCCGCCTGTATGAAGCCATGCGCTACAGCGTGATGAACGGTGGCAAGCGCGTGCGTCCGTTGCTGGCCTATGCCGCCTGCGAGGCACTGGGCGGCCAGGCCGAGCAGGCCAACGGCGCGGCGTGCGCGGTGGAACTGATCCACGCGTATTCCCTGGTCCATGACGACCTGCCGGCCATGGACGACGACGACCTGCGTCGCGGCCAGCCGACCACTCACAAGCAGTACGACGAAGCCTGCGCGATCCTGGCCGGCGATGGCTTGCAGAGCCTGGCGTTCAGCGCCCTGCTGGACCCGGCCCTGAGCGATTGCCCGGCGCAGACCCGCCTGGACATGGTCAGTACCCTGGCGCACGCGGCAGGGCCCGCCGGGATGGTGGGAGGCCAGGCCATCGACCTCGGCTCGGTGGGACTCAAACTCGACCAGAATGCCCTGGAACAGATGCACCGGTACAAGACCGGCGCACTGATCGAAGCCAGCGTCCGGCTCGGCGCCCTCGCCAGCGGCCGGGCCACCCCGCAGCAGTTGCAGGCCTTGCAGGTCTATGCCCGGGCAATCGGCCTGGCATTCCAGGTGCAGGACGACATCCTCGATGTGGAAAGCGATACCCAGACCCTGGGCAAACGCCAGGGCGCCGATATCGCCCGGGACAAACCCACCTATCCGGCCCTGCTCGGCCTGGATGTGGCCAAGGCCTACGCCCTGGAACTGCGCGACCAGGCCCTGGCCGCGTTGCGACCGTTTGCCGCGGCGGCCGAGCCGCTGCGCGATCTGGCGCGATATATCGTCGAGCGTCGCAGCTGATCACAGGTAGCCAAGTTCCGGCCAACGCGTGGGCAGTTGGCGATGCATGAGGTAAACTGCCGCCTCTTTTATACCTATAACGATTCGCCTGATGCCCACGACGTTCCAAGAGATTCCCCGCAAACGCCCGACCACGCCCCTGCTGGACCGCGCTGCCACGCCGGACGGCCTGCGTCGGTTAGGTGAAGCCGAGCTGGAAACCCTGGCCGATGAGCTGCGTCTGGAGCTGCTTTATACGGTCGGCCAGACCGGCGGGCACTTCGGTGCCGGCCTGGGCGTCATCGAGCTGACCATCGCGCTGCACTACGTCTTCGACACGCCAGACGACCGGCTGGTGTGGGACGTCGGCCATCAGGCTTACCCGCACAAGATCCTCACCGGTCGCCGCGAGCGCATGAGCACGCTTCGCCAGAAAGGCGGCATCGCCGCGTTCCCACGGCGCTCCGAAAGCGAGTACGACACCTTCGGGGTCGGTCATTCCAGCACCTCCATCAGCGCTGCCCTGGGCATGGCGATTGCCGCCCGCCTGCAGAACAGCGAGCGCAAGGCCATTGCCGTGATCGGCGACGGCGCGCTGACGGCGGGCATGGCTTTCGAGGCGCTGAACCATGCGCCGGAAGTCGACGCCAACATGCTGGTGATCCTCAACGACAATGACATGTCGATCTCGCGCAACGTTGGCGGGCTGTCCAACTACCTGGCGAAAATCCTCTCCAGCCGCACCTACGCCAGCATGCGCGAAGGCAGCAAGAAGGTCCTGTCGCGCCTGCCCGGCGCCTGGGAAATCGCCCGCCGCACCGAGGAATACGCCAAGGGCATGCTGGTGCCCGGCACGCTGTTCGAAGAGCTGGGCTGGAACTACATCGGCCCCATCGACGGCCATGACCTGCCCACGCTGATCGCCACCCTGCGCAACATGCGCGACCTCAAGGGGCCGCAGTTCCTGCACGTGGTGACCAAGAAAGGCAAAGGCTTCGCCCCGGCGGAAGTCGACCCCATCGGCTACCACGCCATCACCAAGCTCGAACCGCTGGATGCACCGGCTGCCGCGCCGAAGAAGGCCGGCGGTCCGAAGTATTCCGCCGTGTTCGGCCAGTGGCTGTGCGACATGGCGGCAGCCGATCCGCGCCTGCTGGGTATCACCCCGGCGATGAAGGAAGGTTCGGACCTGGTGGCGTTCAGCGAACGTTATCCACAGCGTTATTTCGACGTGGCGATCGCCGAGCAGCACGCCGTGACCCTCGCCGCCGGCATGGCCTGCGAAGGGGCCAAGCCGGTGGTCGCGATCTATTCGACGTTCCTGCAACGCGGCTATGACCAACTGGTGCACGACGTCGCGGTGCAGAACCTGGACGTGCTGTTCGCCATCGATCGCGCGGGCCTGGTGGGCGAAGACGGACCCACCCACGCCGGCAGCTTCGATCTTTCGTACCTGCGCTGCATCCCCGGCATGCTGGTCATGACGCCGAGCGATGAAAACGAGCTGCGCAAGATGCTCACCACCGGCCACCTGTTCGATGGCCCCGCAGCGGTACGCTACCCTCGTGGCAGCGGCCCGAACGCGACCATCGAAACCGACCTGGAGCCCATCGAGATCGGCAAGGGCGTGATTCGTCGCCAGGGCAGGCAGACCGCCCTGCTGGTGTTCGGCGTGCAACTGGCCGAAGCCATGAAAGTGGCACAGACCCTGGATGCCACGGTGGTGGACATGCGTTTCGTCAAACCCCTGGACGAAGCCCTGGTGCGCGAGATGGCCAGCCATCACGAATTGCTGGTGACCATCGAGGAAAACGCCATCATGGGCGGCGCCGGCGCGGCGGTCAGCGAATTCCTGGCCCGGGAGAATATCCTCAAGCCCGTGCTGCACCTGGGCCTGCCGGACATCTACGTCGAACATGCCAAGCCTGCGCAGATGCTGGCTGAGTGCGGGCTGGACGAGGCCGGGATCGAGGCGTCGGTGCGCCAGCGGCTAAAGCTGCTGGGCCTGTAAGTTCAGCCAACACAAACTCCCTGTGGGAGCGAGCTTGCTCGCGATAGCGGTGTGTCAACCAATGGATGGCTTGACTGATCTTCCGTCATCGCGAGCAAGCTCGCTCCCACAAGGGTTTGTGCAGACCAGAAATATCCGGAACACCCATGAAACTCCGCCTCGCCCTCACCCTGACCCTACTGCCAACCCCCGAACTGCTGGCCGACACCTTCGAACGCGAGCAGGCCCTGAAACTGCCGGACGTGGTCATCAGCGCCAACCGCCAGGTCGAGGCGCGCAATGACAGCAGCGCTGCCAACACAGTCTTCACCCGCGACGATATCGACCGCCTGCAACCGGCCAGTGTCACCGACCTGCTCAGCCGTGTGCCCGGCGTGCAGGTGGCGCCCCAGGGTGGGCGCGGCAGCCTGCCGGGCATCTACATTCGCGGCACCAAGTCGGCCCAGAGCCTGGTGCTGGTGGATGGCCAGCGCATCGGCAATGCCACCTCCGGCGACAGCAACCTGCAGCGCCTGGACATCAACCAGATCGAACGGGTAGAAGTGCTGCGCGGCTCGCGCTCGGTGATCTACGGCGCCGACGCGGTGGGCGGGGTGATCCAGATCTTCACCCGACGCGGCAATGAACCCGGCCTGCAACCGCGCCTGCACCTGGGGGCCGGTAGCCACCGGACCTGGGAGCGCAGCCTGGGCCTGTCCGGTGGGGACGAGCGGACCCGCGTCAACCTCGGCGCCAGCCTGACTGAAACCGCCGGGGCCAATCGCACCCATGAGTCCTATGGCAGCGACCGGGACCGTGACGCCAATCGCAACCAGTCCTTGAGCCTGAGCTTGAGCCATGTCATCGACGATAACGTGGAAGTCGGCCTGAACCTGCTGGATAACCGCGGCAAGAACGAGTTCGACAACCCGTTCGGCCGCTTCGACCCGACTGCATTCGAATCACTGCCCCAGCAGCCCTACAGCGATTTTGCCGTGAGCAGTTTCAGCAGTTACGTGGATGGCCGGATCAACGACGCCTGGAAATCCCGCCTGGAGCTGGGTCACAGCGAGAACCGCGAGAAAACCTTCGACAAGCTCAGCGATGTCCGGGAAGTATTCAATACCTACCGTGACTCGCTGACCTGGCAGAACGACCTGGCGCTGGATGCTCGCAACAGCCTGATCCTGGGAGGCGACTGGTACCAGGACCGGGTCAACAGCAGCACACCGTTCGACGAAGACAGCCGCTGGAACCGCGCGGCGTTTATCCAGCATCGTTTCCAGGCTGAAACCTTTTCCACCGAACTGGGCCTGCGCCGCGACCAGAACCAGCAATTCGGCGGCCAGAACAGTTGGAGCGCTACCGCCACCCTGCCGGTTGACCCGCGCAACGACCTGCTGCTGACCTACAGCGAAAGCTTTCGCGCGCCGACCTTCAATGACCTGTACTACCCGAAATTCAGCAACCCGGACCTCAAGCCCGAGACCGCCAGAAGCTACGAGCTGCAGTGGCGCAGCCAATTGGCCGATAACACCCGCCTGGAGGCCTCGCTGTACCGTACCGACCTGCAAGACGCGATCATTTTTGGCAGCGACTCACGTCCCCAGAACGTCGCCTCGGCGCGCATCGACGGGTTTGAAATGGCACTCCTGCAGGACTTTCACGGCTGGCAAAGCAACCTGGGCCTGGCGGTGATCGACCCACGGGACCGGGACAGCGGCCACACCCTGGCCCGTCGCGCCCGCCGGACCTTGAGCCTGGACCTGGACCGGCAATTCGACCGACTGGGCCTGGGTGCCACCTGGCAAGCGGTCAGCAGCAGCTATGACGACGAAGGCAACCGCAACACCCTCGGCGGCTATACCCTGCTCGGGCTGCGCGGCAGCTGGGCACTGACCCGGGAAGTGAAGTTGGAGATGAAGGTGGATAACCTGCTGGACAAGGCTTACAGCCGGGCGTTGTACAGCCATGAAGGTGGGCAGTATGGGTATCGGGAGGAAGGTCGGGCCTGGTTGTTCGGGGTGACTTGGACACCGTCACTCTGATCCACGATCTTCAGTGCCGGCAGCGCCCCTTTCGCGAGCAAGCTCCCACGGACCTGGGGCTGGCACAAAATCCAACATGCCATGCATTGCAAAACGCCCATGCAAGAGCGGGCATGCTCGCCAAGGGCGCACCGCGCTCTAACGGTCTGGCGCGATCAACCCGCACAACCCCGCCGTCGCCTCGATCATCTGCCCACTGGGCCGCTCCAGGCCCTTGTCACTGACCCGCAACAAGCGCCCCTGCTTCACCGCCGCCAGCTGCGGCCAGGCTTTCCACGCGTCGAGCTGGGCCTGTTCGGTGGCCAGGATGACCTGGGGATCGCGCTGCAAAACCGATTCCACGCTGACCTGCGGCGCCGGCAGGGTCAGGTCGGCAAAGACGTTACGCGCCCCGCAAACCGCCAGGGCATCGCTGATGACCTGCCCACCGCCGACGGTGTACAGCGGCCGATCCCAGACCTGGTAGAACACCGGCAATGGCTCAGCGCGCCGATAGCGGCGGCGCAACGCCTCGAGACGCTCGCGCAACAGCGCCGCTCGCTGCTGCCCTCGTTCGGGACGGCCGAGCCGCGCGGCAATGTCTTCGATCTGACCGATGAGTTGGTCGAGGTTGTGGGGCTCGGCCACATAGACCGGGATAGCCAGGCGTTTGAGCTGCTCGCGTTGCGCCTTGCCGACGCTGCCGGGCCAGAGCAGGAGCAGATCGGGCCGCAGGCTGAGCAACCGCTCCATATCCAGCTGCCCGTAACGTCCTACGGAAGGCAGATCCTTCAGCACGGGCGGACGCTCACCGCCATCCAGCACCCCCACCAGCAGGTCGGCGGAGTCCAGCTCAACGACGATTTCCGACATTGACGGCGCCAGGCTGACCACCCGCGGGGCCGCGGCAGTCGAGGCGCTGGCGACCAGCAGCAAGACCGCCAGCCAGCGGCCCATCAGCCGAGTTGGCGCGGTAGGCGATACAGGTAGAACAGCACCGCAGTAGACAAGGCCAGCAGCATCAACGGCACGGCCTCCAGGCCGACGAACACCGCCAGCGCACCGATCCAGGCCGGCAAGCCGGCGGCCAGGAAAGCGGCACGGCGGCGGGCCGCCAGCTCGATCCAGGCCTGGGGCTCTTCAGGGGTGTCGAGAGACTTCTGCGTGGCAATCAGGGCAAGCTTGTACGCGCCGAAGAATCGCAGGCTGACGAACATCGAGGCCACGCCGGCGATGAACAGCGGCATCGCCAGCACCGGCAGGATCGCCTCGCCCTGACCAAACACCGCGTTGATCACGAACAGCGGCAGCAAGGCCAGCGCCAGGTATTTCCACCAACTGACGGCCAGCCGCCTGCGGACCTGACCCCGCGTCACGCGCGGTCGACCTCGCCCTGGTGCTCGTTGCCCATCATATGGTCGAGCTTGCTGGCCTTGGTCGCCAGGTAGAGCTTGTTGTGAGGATTGTGGCCGGTGTGCAGCGGCACACGCTCGGCCACCACGATGCCCATGTCGGTCAGCGCCTTGACCTTGCGCGGGTTGTTGGTCATCAACCGCAGGGACTTGATGCCCAGGTGTTCGAGCATGGGCTGGCAGATGCTGTAGTCGCGCAGGTCGGCGGCGAACCCGAGGCGCTCGTTGGCTTCCACGGTATCGGCGCCACCATCCTGCAATTCATAGGCGCGGATCTTGTTCAACAGGCCAATGCCGCGCCCTTCCTGGCGCAGGTACAACAGCACGCCGCGGCCTTCCCGGGCGATGGCCTGCAGCGCGGCTTCGAGTTGCGAACCGCAGTCGCAGCGCTGGCTGAACAGGGCATCGCCCGTCAGGCATTCGGAGTGAAGGCGACCAAGCACCGGCGCACCATCGGCAACATCACCCAGGCTCAGCACGACGTGTTCGCGACCGGTGGCTTCATCGAGGAAACCATGCATGGTGAATTGCGCAAAGGGCGTTGGCAGCTTGGAAGCGGCAACAAAAACGACAGGCACCGGTGTGCTCCTGATCTAGTACTGGAGATTCGCAGAGGGGGGCATTGTAACAGCAGCTTCCGATGGACGCTTAGGCTGAATTATCGGCCATTACCATCGAAAAGGTTGATCACGGTTTCGGCGGCTTGCCGTGTGCGTCGAAAGGATAAGGTTGTTTCCAACGCTCGAAAATCGGTTTCAACTGGCCGCTCCTGACCAGGATCTCCATGCGGCGGTCGAACAGCGCGCTCAACGCCTTTCCGTTTTCGGTGTTGGCGAAGCCCAGGTACAACGGCAGGTTGATCAGCGGCGAGAGCTTGTACTGCTGGGGATTATCGGCCTTGGACAGTACATCCTCGATTTCCATCAAGGCGTCGATGTAGAAGTCGGCCCGATCATGCAGCAACATCGGCAGGATGCCCACGGAGCGGTGGATTTCATTGAAGCGCCGGATATTGGGCAGGTAGTTGTTGTATTCGTACCCGCGCATCCACACCAGGCGATAATTGCCTATGGTCGCCAGGGTCGGCGTTGGCTTGGAGGCCAACCCCAGGGCATAGATGTGATCGACATCGTAATGCCACTTCGGGTACAGCACGCCCTCGGACTCATCGAGGTACGCGCCGACCTGCACGTCGGCCTCGCCGCGCTGCACCAACCCGATCGAACGGGTGTAGGGCACGCTGCGGATCTCCAACCGGACGCCTTCGGGCTCGAACACTTCCCGCAGGATGTCCCAAGCCATGCCCTTGCCATCAGCCTGGGTGTAGTCGGACCATTCCTCGCTGGCGGCACGGACCTTGTCGGGCAGCGGCGCCGAGTCGGCCACCCGGATGCCAAGGCCAGCTCCTAGACACAGCAACAGCAACAGTGCGCGGCTTACGCCCATGCCTGAATCCCTCAGGTGAAACACCACACCAACCCCTGCATTGCCAACCAGGCGAAAACACCCGCCAACACATCGTCAAGCATGATACCGACACCGCCGTGTACGTGACGGTCGACCCAGCGAATCGGCCATGGCTTGAGGATATCGAAGAAGCGGAACACCAAAAACCCCGTCAACAACCAGTACCAGCCCTCCGGCACCAGCCACAGGGTGATCCACATGCCGACCATTTCGTCCCAGACGATACCTTCATGATCGTGCACCCGCAGGTCGTCCGCGACCTTGCCACACAACCAGAAGCCGAACAGCATGGTGATGCCCAGCGCCAGCCAGTAGCCCCAGTCCGGCAACATCTGCCACAACGGTATGAAGGGTAGCGCAACCAGCGAGCCCCAGGTGCCCGGGGCCTTGGGCAACGTGCCGGAACCGAAGCCAAACGCCACGAAATGCCAGGGATTGCGCCAGACCGACGGGGGTACGAATTCAGCCGGGACCTGGTTGGGATGATCTGTCACGGTGTCTCCCGAAAATGTTGATAACCCCGGATTTTCGGGGTGATGTCGCGTCCGTCCGGGTCGACCAGGCTGACGCCCTGCCCTGCTTCGACACGGCCGACCACGTGGACGGGCCAACCTTGCGCCTGCAATTGCGACAATCGGACAGGCGGTAGGGTGAAGAGCAGCACATAGTCGTCCCCACCACTCAGCGCGGCCTGTTCGGCCTGGGCACGCCCAAGCAATGCCAGCAAAGCCTTGGACAACGGCAGGCGGTCCCGTTCAACCTTTAATGCGACGCCGGACGCCAATGCGATATGCCCGCAGTCGGCCAGCAGTCCATCGGAAATGTCCATCGCCGCACTCGCCAGGCCTCGCAACGCCAGGCCCAGGTCGACCTGGGGCCGTGGCGACCAGTACTGCGCCAGCAATGGCTCGGCGACCGCCGGTTCGGCTGCTCGCTGGCCGAGCACCAGGGGCAGCGCACCGGCAGCGTTACCCAGTTCACCACCGACACACAGCCAGTCGCCGGGGCGCGCGCCGCTTCGAGTCAGGGCCTGGCCGGTCGGCACGCGGCCGAACACGGTCATGGTCAGGCTCAGCGGCCCTCGGGTGGTATCCCCGCCCACCAACCCGACACCGCAGGCCTGGGCCATCTGGTTCAAGCCGCGGGCATAGGCCTGCAACCAATCGGCGGTCACCGTCGGCAAGGTCAAGGCAAGGGTAAAGGCCAGCGGGGTCGCCCCCATGGCAGCCAGGTCACTGACCGCCACGGCCAGCGAGCGCTGGCCCAGCAGATAGGGATCGCAAGGGTCGGGAAAATGCACACCGGCCACGAGGGTGTCGGTGGAAACGGCCAACTGTTCCCCGGCAGGGACCGCCAGCAAGGCACAATCGTCGCCGATCCCCAGCGCAACGCCCTCGCCGCCCTGCGCACAAGGCGCGGCGGCGAAGTAGCTGCGGATCAGCTCAAACTCACCCATTCAGCGCTTGAACGCCTTCACTTCGGCTTCGCGCAGACGCGGTGCGAGCTTGTCGAGTACGCCGTTGACAAATTTGTGGCCATCGGTGGAACCGAAGACCTTCGCCAGCTCGATCCCCTCGTTGATCACCACACGATAGGGTACATCGACGCGGTGCATCAGTTCCCAGGTGGACAGCCGCAATACCGCCAGCTCAACCGGATCCAGCTCTTCGATGGTCAGGTCCAGGCAAGGGGCCAGGGCCTTGTCGATCTCGGTCTTGTGAGCCGGGACGCCGTGCAGGATCTCGCGGAAATACGCACCGTCGACATCGCTGAAATCGTTATCGACCCGAAACTGAGCTTCGATCTCGTTCAACGATTGCCGGGCCATGTGCCATTGATACAGGGCCTGGGTCGCGAGCTGACGGGCTTCGCGACGCTTGGCGCTTTTCGACGGCTTGCCGGCATCGGCCGGCTTGGGATCGCGCGGGTTGAAACGATCGCTTTCGTCGCTAATCACTTGGCCTCCAACTGCGCCAGCAGGCTGACCATTTCCAGGGCGGACAGGGCAGCTTCGGCACCTTTGTTACCGGCCTTGGTGCCGGAACGCTCGATGGCTTGCTCGATGGAGTCAACGGTCAGCACGCCGAAGGCGACCGGCACGCCGAACTCCATGGAGACCTGGGCCAGGCCCTTGGTGCACTCGCCGGCCACGTATTCGAAGTGCGGAGTACCGCCGCGAATGACCGCGCCGAGGGCGATGATTGCCGCAAATTCGCCCTTTTGAGCGACTTTCTGCGCAACCAGCGGAATTTCGAAGGCGCCAGGGGCACGGATGATGGTGATGTCGCTTTCGCTCACGCCGTGGCGAACCAGGGCATCGACCGCACCGTCAACCAGGCTCTCGACCACGAAGCTGTTGAAACGGCCCACTACCAGAGCGTAGCGGCCTTTGGGGGCGATGAAGGTACCTTCGATGGTCTTCAGGGTCATTCGTCAGATCTCTTAAAGAGCCAGAGCGCGTTCTATACGCGCTCTTTCAGTGATATTAGCTTCGAATTACAGCACCGCAGATCCCGCCATTGCCGCTCGCTTGCGTCACGTTTGTGGCGAGGGGCTTCCCCGCTGGGCTGCAAAGCGGCCCCTTTTCCTGGGACTGCTGCGCAGTCCAGCGGGGATGAATCCCCTCGCCACAATAATCCGACAAGCCTGAACAACAATGCTGAAATCTCCGGGCCTTTATTCGGAGGGCACGTATTCTACAACTTCCAGATCGAAACCGGATATCGCATTGAACTTCATCGGCGCACTCATCAGGCGCATTTTACGCACGCCCAGGTCGCGAAGGATCTGCGAACCGGCACCGACGATGCTGTAGGTGGTCGGTTTTTTCACGGCGGTCTGATCGGCGGTTTCACGGATGTGGGCCAGCAGCACGTCACCGTCGAGGGGATGTCCGAGCAGCAGCACCACGCCGCTGCCGGCCTCGGCCACCGCGGCCATGGCGGCGCGCAGGCTCCAGCGGCCAGGCTGCTTGACCATCAGCAGGTCGCGCAGCGGGTCCATGTTGTGCACCCGGACCAGGGTTGGCTCTTCGGCGCACACGGTGCCCAGGGTCAGCGCCATGTGCACATCACCCTCCACCGAGTCGCGGTAGGTCACCAGGTTGAAATGGCCCAGCTCGCTGTCCAGTGGCTGCTCGGCGATCCGCTGAACGGTACGTTCGTGGATCATCCGGTAGTGGATCAGGTCGGCGATGGTGCCGATCTTGATGTTGTGTTCGGCGGCGAAGGCTTCCAGTTCCGCGCGACGGGACATGGTGCCGTCGTCGTTCATCACTTCGCAGATCACCCCGGCAGGCTCGAAACCGGCCATGCGCGCCAGGTCGCAAGCCGCTTCGGTGTGGCCGGCGCGGGCCAGGGTGCCGCCGGCCTGGGCCATCAGCGGGAAGATGTGACCGGGGCTGACGATGTCTTCGGCCTTGGCGTCCTTTGCGGCGGCGGCCTGCACGGTGCGCGCACGGTCCGCGGCGGAAATGCCGGTGGTCACGCCTTCGGCGGCCTCGATGGAGACGGTGAACTTGGTGCCGAAGCCGGAGCCATTGCGCGGCGCCATCAGTGGCAGCTTCAGCAGTTCGCAGCGCTCGCGGGTCATCGGCATGCAGATAAGCCCACGGGCATGCTTGGCCATGAAGTTGATGTGCTCGGCCTTGCAGCACTCGGCGGCCATGATCAGGTCGCCTTCGTTCTCGCGGTCTTCGTCATCCATGAGGATGACCATCTTGCCTTGGCGGATGTCTTCAACCAGTTCTTCGATGCTATTGAGCGCCACGCGGCACCCCCTTGGGTCAGGATTTGAGGTAGCCGTTGGCGGCCAGAAAACTTTCAGTGATGTTGCCAGGCTTTTGCGAGGAGCCCGACTCCGCGGCCTTGTCCCCCAGCAGCAGGCGCTCCAGGTAACGGGCCAGCAGGTCGACTTCCAGGTTGACCCGGCGCCCCGGCCGATACGAGGCCATGATGGTTTCGCTCAAGGTATGGGGAATGATCGTCAGCAGGAACTCGGCGCCATCCACCGCGTTGACCGTCAGGCTGGTGCCGTCGACGGTGATCGAGCCTTTATGGGCAATGTACTTGGCCAGTTCTTTCGGGGCGCGGATGCGAAACTCCACCGCCCGGGCGTTATCGGTGCGGGAAACCACTTCGCCGACGCCATCCACATGACCGCTGACCAGATGCCCGCCCAGTCGCGTGGTGGGAGTCAGGGCCTTTTCCAGGTTGACCGGGCTGCCGCTCTTGAGGTCGTTCATGGCGGTGCAGTCGAGCGTCTCGCGACTGACATCGGCCATGAAACCGTTGCCCGGCAGTTCGACGGCCGTCAGGCACACGCCGTTCACGGCGATGCTGTCGCCCAGCTTGACGTCGCTCAGGTCGAGCTTGCCGGTTTCGACGTAGACCCGCACATCACCGCCCTTGGGGGTGAGTGCGCGGATGCTGCCGATGGATTCGATGATGCCGGTAAACATGGAGTCCTCCTCGAGAACAGGCCGCCGCTTGAGCGAAGGCCGGCAATTATACGCTGGCCAGCGGAACGGGAATGGCGATGACTCGCCAGTCATCGCCCACGGCACGGATTTCGGTGATTTTCAGTTCCGCAGCGTCCTTCATCTGCGCCAGCGGCCAGTCCAGCAACGGTCGCGCCGAAGAGCCCAGGAACTTGCCGGCGATGAAAATCTGGAATTCGTCGACCAACCCTTGCCGGGCAAATGCCCCCGCCAGGCGCGGACCGGCCTCCACCAGCACTTCATTGACGCCACGGGCCGCCAGTGCCTTGAGCAGGCGATGCAGATCGACCTGGCCGTCATCCCCCGCCACGATCATGCACTCAGGGCCATTGGCATACTGTTCTTCAACCGCCATGCAGGTGGCGACCAGCGCCGGACCGGCCTTGAAGAAAGGCGCGTCCAGCGGCACCCGCAGGCGCCCGTCCACCAGCACCCGCAGCGGCGGACGGCTCATGACCAGCGCCGTCTGCTGCGCATCCAGCCCCAGTTCGTCGGCGCGCACGGTCAGCCGGGCATTGTCCGCCAGCACCGTGTCGGCGCCGGTCAAGACCACGCTGGCCTGGGCGCGCAGGCGCTGTACCGCCGAACGCGCGGCGGGACCGGTGATCCATTGGCTTTCGCCGCTTTGCATGGCGGTGCGGCCATCGAGGCTCATGGCGAGCTTGACCCGCACGAAGGGCAGGCCGTGTTCCATGCGCTTGAGGAAACCTTCGTTGAGCTTGCGCGCCTCGCCCTCCAGCACGCCGCTTTGGGTGGCGATGCCGGCCTGGGCCAGCCGCTGCAGGCCGCGACCGGCGACTTCCGGGTTCGGGTCCTGCATCGCCGCCACGACCCTGGCGACACCGGCATTGACCAGCGCATCGGCACAGGGCGGCGTACGCCCATGGTGGCTGCAAGGTTCCAGGGTCACGTAGGCCGTGGCGCCCCGGGCCAGTTCACCGGCGGCGCGCAGGGCATGGACTTCGGCGTGGGGCTCCCCGGCGCGGACATGCCAGCCTTCCCCGACAATCTGTCCGTCACGCACGATCACGCAACCGACCCGCGGATTTGGATGGGTGGTGTAGTGACCACGCCGCGCCAGCTCCAGGGCACGGGCCATGTACCGGGCATCGAGGATGGCCTGTTGCGCCGTAACGGTCATTCTTTCACCGGTTCGCGGGCCAGGCGGTCGATTTCCTCGCGGAACTCGTTCAGGTCCTGGAAGCGCCGATACACCGAGGCGAAGCGAATATAGGCGACTTCGTCGAGCTTCTGCAGCTCGGCCATCACCAGCTCACCGACCACCAGGGATTTGACTTCCCGCTCGCCGGTGGCCCGCAGCTTGTGCTTGATGTGCACCAGCGCCGCTTCCAGGCGCTCGACGCTCACCGGGCGTTTTTCCAGGGCGCGCTGCATACCGGCGCGCAGTTTTTCTTCGTCGAACGGCTGGCGACTGCCGTCGGTCTTGATCAGGCGCGGCAACACCAGTTCAGCGGTCTCGAACGTGGTGAAGCGTTCGCCGCAGGCCAGGCATTCGCGCCGGCGGCGCACCTGTTCGCCCTCGGCGACCAGTCGCGAGTCGATGACCTTGGTGTCGTTGGCACCGCAGAAGGGACAGTGCATGGTGGCAGGCAACAAAAAAAGGGAGGGCCATGGTAGCGCATCCCACTGGCAAGACAAGCCATAGGGTTTACGGTATACAGACGGGCTTATCGCCTGACCCATGGAATTCACCTTGCTGGAGCCACACATGCCGCTACGATCGCTCGTTCTGCTCAGTCTTTTCAGCCTGCTGGTGGCGTGCAGCAGCGACGCCCCGAAACCCGCTGCGCCAGCACCGGCTCCGGCGCCGAAACAGGCCCAGGAGAAAGCCCGGCAAGCCGCGGAGCTGGGGCCGTTGCCCGCCCACCAACGAGAGCTGAGCGGTACCCTCGACGGTGTACCGGCCGGGGCCGAAGTGGAGTTGGCACTGCTGGTGATCGACGACAAGGATCGTCCCCAGCAACTGCTCGCCAGTTCGAGCCTGATCGGTACCAACCAGACCCTGCCCTTCCGCCTGCGCTTCAACCCACAGGCCTTCCCGGTCGGCGCACGGGTGGAGTTGCGCGGACGCGCCACCCAGTCGGGCCAGTTGATCCTGCACCTGCCGGAACAGCGGATCACGCAACCGACCACCCAGGCCCTGGGCTCGCTGCAATTCGTCAAGGCGCCGTGATCCGCCAAGGCATGCAGGCACCGCAGACCCTGCAACAGGCCCTGGGCGAACTGCTGGGCGACGCGCGGCTGACGGCCTGCCCGCTGCCCGGTACGGACCTGGGGCTGTGGCTGATCGACGGCGACAACATGGACCGGGCCTTCAGCCCGGAAGAAACCCGGCGCATCCTTCACGAACCGCCGTACTGGAGCTTCTGCTGGGCCAGCGGCCTGGCGATGGCCCGCTATCTGGCTGAGCGGCCGCACTGGGTGGAAGGCAAGCGGGTACTGGACTTCGGCGCCGGCTCCGGCGTGGCGGGCATCGCGGCGGTCAAGGCCGGGGCGCTGGAAGTGGTGGCGTGCGACCTCGATCCGCTGGCGATTGCCGCGTGCCGGGCCAATGCGGCGCTCAATGGCGTGGAGCTGGGGTATTCGACGGACTTTTTCGCCGAGGCCGATCGCTTCGACCTGGTCCTGGTGGCCGATGTGCTCTACGACCGGGCCAACCTGCCACTGCTCGATCACTTCCTCAGCCGCGGCCGCGAGGCCCTGGTGGCCGACTCCCGGGTACGGGACTTCCGGCATCCGCTGTACCGACGTATCGAACTGCTCGAGGCCATGACCTTGCCGGACCTGGCCGAGCCAGAAGAGTTTCGGCATGTGAGCCTGTACCACGCGCAGCGCCAGTTCTAGAAGCCTCGCGAGCAAGCTCGCTTCCACAAGGGATCTCAAGTGCTCATGCGAGCCCCGTGGGAGCGAGCTTGCTCACGATGGGGCCCTGCCCATCAACACGCCTCTTACCGACACCCCGCTTTCAGCCACCCCCACCAAGCCGTATAGTTGCTCCATTCAAGCGTTCTATGAGATTCCCATGACCCAGGACACGCCCTACATCTTCGACGCCACCACCGCCGATTTCGACCAGTCGGTGATCGCGAACTCTTTCCACAAGCCCGTGCTGGTCGATTTCTGGGCCGAGTGGTGCGCCCCGTGCAAGGCGCTGATGCCGATGCTGCAAGGGATCGCCGAGAGTTATCGGGGCGAACTGCTGCTGGCCAAGGTGAACTGCGATATCGAACAGGACATCGTCGCCCGCTTCGGTATCCGCAGCCTGCCCACGGTGGTGCTGTTCAAGGATGGCCAGCCCGTCGATGGTTTCGCCGGGGCCCAGCCCGAATCGGCGGTGCGGGCGATGCTCGAACCCCACGTACAGATGCCGCCGCCAGCCGCCGCCGACCCGTTCGAGCAAGCCCAGGCACTGTTCGACGAGGGGCGCTATGCCGACGCTGAAGCCCTGCTCAAGACGCTGCTGGGTGAAGACAACACCAACGCCAAGGCGCTGATCCTGTACGCCCGTTGCCTGACCGAACGCGGTGAACTGGGCGAAGCGCAAACCGTGCTCGACGCGGTGAAAAGCGATGAGCACAAGGCCGCCCTTGCCGGGGCCAAGGCGCAGATCCAGTTTCTCGCCCTGGCCCGGAACCTGCCGGATGCCGCCGACCTCAAGGCACGCCTGGCCAAGGACCCGCAGGACGATGAAGCGGTGTATCAACTGGCTGTCCAGCAACTGGCCCGCCAGCAGTACGAACCGGCCCTCGATGCGCTGCTCAAGCTGTTCACCCGCAACCGCGCCTACAGCGAAGGCTTGCCTCACAAGACGCTGCTGCAGGTGTTCGAACTGCTGGGCAACGACCATCCGCTGGTGACGACCTATCGTCGCAAGCTGTTCGCAGCGTTGTATTGAAGAGGCAGTTGCAAGCTTCACGCTACAAGCGTCAAGACGGTTTTAGCCTGTAGCTTGAAACCTACTCTGCGACCCAGCTATAGAGCGGCGTATCGCCGCCGCTCGATACTTTCACCTCGGCGCAATGGCGCAACCGCACCAGCAGACGCTTGCCCGCCGACGCGCTGCCGGTCAGGCCTTCGAGCTGTTCCAGCAGGTCCGGGCCGCTCAGTTGCCCAGCCTTGCGCAGCAGTTCCCTGGCGATCTGCCATTGGGCATCGTCCTGGTTCGTCGGTTTGGTCGCCGGTGCCGCCGTGCCTTCGGACTTGGCCACTTGCAACTGCGCGCCGAGCTGCGCCCAGTCGCCCTCATCCATTTCGATCGACAAGTCCACCGGCCAATCGCCGACGGTTCCGCGTATGCGCAACATCACCGTGCTCCTGAAGATTTAATGTTGCCATGCTCCCATGGGCCTTGCGCGACGCCAAGCAGCCGGTCAAACTCTCCGCACTTTCGTTATAAGATTACATAACACATATTCACCTGTCCGGAGACTCGTCATGCGCCGTCTGCTTCTCGCCCTGCCGTTTGCCCTGCTGCCTTTGGCTGTCGCCCATGCGGCCGCCGAGCATGATCACGACCATGACCATGAACATGGCAGCCTCGGCGCCCACGAACACGGGGTCGGCCGCTTGAGCGCCGTGCTGGACGGCCAGACCCTGGAACTGGACCTGGACAGCCCGGCCATGAACCTGGTGGGCTTCGAACATGCCGCCACCAGCGACGCCGACAAGAAGAAGGTCGCCGCCGTCCGGGCCCAGCTGGAAAAGCCCCAGGCCTTGTTCAACCTGGCCGATGCCAAATGCTCCCTGGCCCAGCAGGAGCTGGAAAGCCCGCTGTTCGGCGACGAGCCGGAGCATGCAGGCCATGACGAAGACGACGATGGCGACGAGCACCACGAACACAGCGAGATCCACGCCCGTTACCAGTTCACCTGTGTCGCGCCTGGCGCCCTGACCCACCTGGACCTGGCGCCCCTGTTCAAGATCTTCCCCGCCACCCAGAAAATCCAGGTACAACTGATCGGCCCGAGCGGCCAGCAAGGCGCGGAATTGACGCCCAAGGCAGCCAGCCTGAAATTCTGATTCACTGCAAACCCCATGGGGGAGCGAGCTTGCTCGCGATCAGGCCGACACATCCGAACGGATGCTGCCTGACACCGCCATCGCGAGCAAGCTCGCTCCCACAGGGTTCACCTTGATCTGACCGGTTTCATATGACCCAAGCTCTCATCGAACTGTCCGACCTGGTCTTCAGCTGGCCCGGACATCCGCCCTTGCTGGACATCCCGGCATTTCGCCTGGAAGCCGGCGAGACCCTGTTCCTGAAAGGCCCCAGCGGTAGCGGCAAGACCACCCTGCTGGGGCTGCTGGGCGCAGTACAGACACCGGACCGGGGCAGCATTCGCCTGCTCGGTCAGGAGCTCAGCACGCTGAGCGCCGCCAGCCGCGATCGCTTTCGGGTGGACCACACCGGCTATATCTTCCAGCAATTCAACCTGCTGCCGTTCCTTTCGGTGCGGGAAAACGTCGAGCTGCCCTGCCACTTTTCCCGGTTGCGCGCGCAACGTGCCGTGCAGCGCCATGGCAGTGTCGGCCAGGCCGCCGCTACGCTGCTGACGCACCTGGGGTTGGCCGATCCGGACCTGCTCGGGCGCCGCGCCGACTCATTATCCATCGGCCAGCAGCAACGGGTCGCTGCCGCCCGGGCCCTGATTGGCCAGCCGGAACTGGTGATCGCCGACGAGCCGACTTCGGCACTGGACCACGATGCTCGGGAAAACTTCCTGCGGCTGTTGTTCGCCGAATGCCACGAAGCGGGGTCGAGCCTGTTGTTTGTCAGCCATGACCGGAGCCTGGCGCCGCTGTTCGACCGCAACCTCTCGTTGGCCGATCTCAATCGCGCCGCCAAGCCACTCGAGGTCTGAGATGTATCTGTTCCGTCTAGCCATGGCCAGCCTGGCGAACCGCCGCTTCACCGCGTTCCTCACCGCCTTTGCCATTGCCCTGTCGGTCTGCCTGTTGCTGGCGGTGGAGCGAGTGCGCACCGAGGCCCGCGCCAGTTTCGCCAGCACCATCAGTGGCACCGACCTGATCGTCGGCGCCCGCTCAGGCTCGGTGAACCTGTTGCTGTATTCGGTATTCCGCATCGGCAACGCCACCAATAACATTCGCTGGGACAGCTTCGAACACTTCGCCAGCAATCCGAAGGTCAAATGGGCCATTCCCATGTCCCTGGGCGATTCCCATCGCGGCTACCGGGTCATGGGGACCACCGAGGCCTACTTCGAGCATTACCGGTATGGCCGCCAGCAACACCTGGCGCTGGCCGATGGCCGGGCGTTCGCCACCGATCCCTTCGAAGTGGTGCTTGGCGCCGAAGTGGCCGAAGCGTTGCACTACAAGCTCGGCGACAAACTGGTATTGGCCCACGGCGTG
Organism: Pseudomonas sp. 7SR1; assembly: GCF_900156465.1. Classification (NCBI taxonomy): domain Bacteria; kingdom Pseudomonadati; phylum Pseudomonadota; class Gammaproteobacteria; order Pseudomonadales; family Pseudomonadaceae; genus Pseudomonas; species Pseudomonas sp. 7SR1. The sequence continues at coordinate 2,288,537 of NZ_LT707064.1, read as the reverse complement.
GCGACAGTCAGCCTGGTCAAGCATGACGACAAGCCCTTCACCGTGGTCGGCATCCTCAAGCGCACCGGCACTCCGGTGGATCGCACGCTGCACATCAGCCTCGGCGGCATGGAGGCGATCCATATCGACTGGAAGAATGGCGTGCCGGCCCAGGGCAACGGTCGCATCAGCGCCGACCAGGCTCGCAACATGGACCTCACGCCCCAGGCGATCACCGCGTTCATGCTCGGCCTCAACAACAAGATTTCCACCTTTGCCCTGCAGCGCGAGGTCAATGAGTTCCGAGGCGAACCCCTGCTGGCGATCCTGCCCGGCGTGGCGTTGCAGGAGCTGTGGAGCCTGATGGGCACGGCGGAAAAGGCCCTGTTCGTGATATCCCTGTTCGTCGTGCTGACCGGCCTGATCGGCATGCTCACGGCAATCCTCACCAGCCTCAACGAGCGCCGCCGGGAAATGGCGATCCTGCGCTCGGTGGGTGCCCGGCCGTGGCACATCGCGAGCCTGCTGGTGCTCGAGGCCTTCGCCCTGGCGCTGGCCGGGGTGGCCGCGGGGCTGGTCTTGCTCTATGTCGGCATTGCCGCGGCACAGGGCTACGTGCAGTCGACCTACGGCTTGTACCTGCCGCTGGCCTGGCCGAGCGAGTATGAATGGACGCTCATGGCTGGCATCCTGGTCGCCGCCCTGCTGATGGGCACCGTGCCGGCCTGGCGCGCCTATCGCCAATCCCTGGCCGATGGCCTGTCGATCCGTTTATGAGGACGTTGAACATGCCCCGCGCCGTGCTTGCACTGCTGCTGATGGTCGCCCTGCCCCTGTGGGCGGCCGAACCGAGAGACCTGGCCTGGTCGGAAATGATCCCGGCCGGGGCACCGCCCGAGGTGCCGAACATGACCCCGCTGCACGACCTGTCGCAGATGGGCGATGCCTTGGCCGCCGAATCCGCCCCGGCGGCCAGGCAGGACATGCCCAATGCGCCGGTGGTCAAGGAACTCGATGGCCAGCAGATTCGTTTGCCGGGCTACATCGTGCCCCTGGAAGTGAGCGAGGAAGGCCGGACCACGGACTTCCTGCTGGTGCCGTATTTCGGCGCCTGCATCCATGTACCGCCTCCGCCCTCGAACCAGATCGTGCATGTGAAAAGCGAAGTCGGGGTCAAGCTCGATGAGCTGTACCAGCCGTATTGGGTCGAAGGGCCGATGCAGGTCAAGCCGTCCACCAGTGAACTGGCCGATGCCGGGTACCAGATGGAGGCCGAGAAGATCTACGTGTATGAGTTGCCGGAGTGAATCGGCTGGTGATGTGCAGTCCGTCGGGTAGCTTGCTCGCGATGGGGCCGTCAAGGCTTGCTCATCATCACTTCATTGAGCTGAGTCAATTAATCGACCAAGACTCATTGAGCTGAGTCAAAAGACCGGGGCAGACGCCTTCGTACCATAGGACATCAATTTCAAATGTTCTCTGGAGCCCCCATGCACAAGTCCTTGCTCAGCGCCTCCCTGGTCGCCCTCGCACTCGCTGCCCCCATCGCCCAGGCCCATACGGCCGGCGATATCATCGTTCGCGCCGGCGCCATCACCGTCAATCCGGAGGCCGACAGTTCCAGCGTCAAGGTCGACCGTGGTCCGCTGGCCGGTGCCGACCTGGGCGGCAAGGCGACCATGAGCAGCGACACTCAACTGGGCCTGAACTTCGCCTACATGATCACCAACAACCTGGGGATCGAGCTGCTGGCGGCGTCGCCGTTCGAGCACGATGTGAAGATCAAGGGCACCGCCTTGGGCGCGGCCAACAACAAGCTCGGTACCCTGAAGCACTTGCCTCCGACCCTGAGCCTGGTCTACTACCCGCTCGACGCGAAGTCGGCCTTCCAGCCTTATGTCGGCGCCGGCATCAACTACACCTGGATCTACGACGAACACGTGGGCAGCGAAGCCAGCGCCAACGGCTTCAGCAACTTCCGCGCGAGCAACAGCTGGGGCATGGCGTGGCAGGTGGGCGCTGACTACATGCTGACCGACAACATCATGATCAACGGTCAGGTTCGCTATATCGACATCGACACTACCGCCTATGTCGACAACAACGCCGTGGCCGGCGGCACCCGGGCCAAGGTGAACGTCGACGTGGATCCATGGATCTACATGGTGGGCTTGGGCTACAAGTTCTGACCTGCAGCACGATGGCAAGTTGAAAACACACAACAGCGTATGCCGTGACAAAAAAAAGGCGCCTCGAAAGGCGCCTTTTCTCATTCAGCGGCCCAGCAGCCGAGCCAGCCCCACGCTCATCGGTGTCTGTGGGGGAAAGCGGAAGCGCTGCAACAGCCGGTGATTGTCGGCCCGTGAGTGCCGGATATCGCCAGGACGCGCCGGACCATGGCTGATCGGCGGCAAGTCACCGACCACCGCGGCCAGCGCCTGAAGCATCTGCTTGAGGGTCGTGGCCTGGTTCCAGCCCACGTTCACCGCCCCGACTTCAACCTCGGTTTTCTCGATGGCCTGCACCAGCAGGTCCACCAGGTCTTCGACATAGACAAAGTCCCGGGTCTGCTCACCATCGCCGAAGATGGTAATCGGCAGGCCTTTCTGCGCCCGTTCGCTGAAGATGCTGATCACACCGGAATACGGTGAGGACGGATCCTGGCGCGGGCCGTAGATATTGAAGAAGCGGAACACCACCGGCTCCAGGTCATGCTGGCGACGATAGAAATCCAGGTAGAACTCGCTGGCCAGCTTGTCCGAGGCATACGGCGTGAGCGGCGCCTTGGGGGTGTCTTCGTCGATGGACTGGCCTTCGCCGTTGTTGCCATAGACCGCCGCGCTGGAAGCGAACAGCACCCGCTTGACGCCGGCCTGGCGCATGGCTTCACAGACGTTCAGGGTGCCAATGAAATTGCTCTGGTGGGTGCGCACCGGGTCGTCCACCGAAGCCTGCACCGAGGCCACGGCGGCCAGGTGCGCGACGGCACTGCAACCGGCCATGGCCCGGGCCACCAGCGCCGCGTCGGCGACATCGCCCTCGATCAGCTCCACGGCAGGGTTGTCCAGGGGCAGGTTGCTGCGCTTGCCGGTAGACAAATCGTCGAGGATTCGCACCGAATGGCCCTGGGCGAGCAACGCGTCGGTCAGGTGCGAACCGATGAAACCCGCACCGCCGGTAATGAGAACAGGGCCTTTAGCCATGACGATAGAACCTATCCAGGAGAGACGGGAGGGCCGCGCGCCAGGCGCGGGGCTTGATCCCGAAGGTATGCAGAATTTTCTTGCAGGCCAGGACCGCGTGCTGCGGTTCTTCCGCGGCGTCCGGCCGTGCGGCGTGGGCCTGGGGCGTGGGCGACTCGATCGCCAGCGGATGCAGGGCGCGGGCTTCGGTCAGGATCGCCTGCCCCAGCGCCAGCGGCGTGGTCGCCTCGTGTCCGGCGTAATGGTAGGTGCCCCACAGCGGCGCCGCACAGTCGAGCTGCTTGAGCACGGAGATGATGACCCGCGCCGCGTCATCGACCGGCGTTGGATTGCCGCGACGGTCGTCGGCCAGCAGTAATTCCTCGGGGTGTTCGGCCCGGGCCAGGAAGCGCCCCAGGATGCCGTCGGGGCTGTCGTCCAGCAGCCAGCCGAAACGCAGCAGCACATGCTGCGGGCAGGTGGCCCGCACGCTCTGCTCGATCCGCCACAGTGCCTGGCCGCGCAGGCCCAGGGGCACCGGTTCGTCCTTTTCGCTGTAGGCGGTGGCGCGGGAACCGTCGAAGACGCGATAGCTCGACGGTTGCAGCAAGACGATATTGTGATGCTGGCACAACTCGGCCAGGCGCTCGACGGCACGCTCCTGGCTGGCCAGGCGCTGTTCGCTCACCGCCTCGGCCTGGAACCAGTCGAAGTAGTACGCCAGGTTGATCACGGCGTCCGGGCGGGTGTCGTCGAGCAGCTGCGTCAGGCTCGCGGCATCCCAGCCGTCTTCGGGCGGGCGGGGGGCGAGAAAACCGATGTCTTCTTCCGCACCGAGGCGAATCAGCGCCTGCCCAAGGGCATTTCCGCCGCCCAGTAACATAAGGCGCATTCGCATAAAGTCAGCAGGCCCAGTCTGTTGGCACAAGAATTTGGTCGACAACGCCCACGGGCGTCGTCGGAATCCTTGCATTTTGCGGGTTTAGTGCGCAACCGTCATCCGTAAAGTGTGGATCGCATCCTACAAGGTTGGTAGCTGGCCTGTGGCGAGGGGATTTATCCCCGTTGGGCTGCGAAGCGGCCCCTTTGATTGCCACCCGGGCGGGTCAGGTCCATTCCATTCGTCCGGGGCTGTCTTGCAGCCCGGCGGGGATAACTGCCCCTCGCCACAGACGCAGTATCAGTACTTGCATCTTCCCCACTGCGCCCGCATAAACTGCCACATGAATCTGCCCCTTGCCGCCGACCACGCCATGGCAGGCTTCCACCCTGCCGTCCGCGCCTGGTTCAGCCAGACATTCCCGGCGATCACGGCCGCCCAGGCCCGGGCCTGGCCGCTGATCGGCCAGCGCCGTTCGACCCTGGTGGCCGCGCCCACCGGCTCGGGCAAGACCCTGACCGCCTTCCTCGCGGTGCTCGATGAACTGGTGCATCGCGGCCTTGAACAGGGCGGCCTGCCGGACCAGACGCTGGTGGTCTACGTCTCACCGCTCAAGGCGCTGAGCAACGACATCCGGATCAACCTGCAGAATCCACTGGCCGGCATCACCGAACAACTGCGGCGGATGGACCTGCCGCCCCTGCACATCACCACCGCCGTGCGCACCGGCGACACGCCGCAGAAAGAACGCTCGGCCATGCGCAAGACCGCGCCGCACATCCTGGTGACCACCCCTGAATCGCTCTATGTGTTGCTGGGCTCCGATTCGGGCCGGCAGATGCTCGCCAGCACCCGTACGGTCATCGTCGACGAGATACATGCCATCGCGGCGAGCAAGCGCGGCAGTCACCTGGCCTTGAGCCTGGAGCGCCTGCAGGCGTTGTGTGCCGAACCGCTGGTGCGCATCGGCCTGTCCGCCACGCAGAAACCCATCGAAGCGGTGTCGCGCTTTCTGGTGGGCGCAGGACGCCCGTGTGAAATCGTCGACATCGGCCACGCCCGCCCCCGGGACCTGGGCATCGAAGTGCCTCCGGTACCGCTCTCGGCGGTAATGGCCAACGATGTGTGGGAGCTGGTCTACAACCGCCTCGCCGACCTGGCCCGTGAGCACCGCACCACGCTGGTGTTCGTCAATACCCGACGCCTGGCCGAACGCCTGAGTCGCCATCTGAGCGAACGCCTGGGCAAGGACGCGGTGGCGGCCCATCACGGCAGCCTCGCGAAGGAGTTCCGCCTCGACGCCGAGCAGCGTCTCAAGCGCGGCGAACTGCAGGTATTGATCGCCACCGCGTCCCTGGAACTGGGGATCGACATCGGTGATGTCGACCTGGTGTGCCAGATCGCCTCGCCCCGCTCGATTTCGGCGTTCCTGCAGCGGGTCGGCCGCTCCGGCCACCAGGTCGGAGGGACGCCCAAGGGGCGCCTGTTCGCCACCACCCGCGACGACCTTATCGAATGCGCCGCCCTGCTCGATTGCGTGCGCCGTGGCGAGCTGGACATCCTGCACATTCCCACCGCGCCGCTGGATGTGCTGGCCCAGCAGATCGTCGCGGAGGTCAGTTGCCAGGAATGGCAGGAACAGGCGCTGCTGGAGACCTTCCGTCGCGCGTCGCCCTACGCCGCCCTGGACGAAGGGCACTACCAGGCATTGCTGCAGATGCTCGCCGAAGGCGTCAACGGCCGCCAGGGCGTGCGCAGCGCATACCTGCACCGAGACGCTGTCAGCCGTACCCTGCGCGGGCGCCGGGGCAGCAAGCTGACGGCGGTGACCAGCGGCGGCACCATCCCGGACAACGCCGACTACAGCGTGCTGCTCGAACCCCAGGGGTTGAACATCGGCAGCGTCAACGAAGACTTCGCGGTGGAAAGCATCGCCGGCGACGTGTTCCAGCTGGGCAACACGTCCTACCGCATCATTCGCGTCGAGACCGGCCGCGTGCGGGTCGAGGACGCCCAGGGCCAGCCCCCGACCATTCCGTTCTGGCTCGGCGAAGCGCCAGGGCGCAGCGCCGAGCTGTCCATGGCGGTGGCGCGCCTGCAGGCTCAGCTCGACCGTCTGTTGGGCGCGACGCCGGGCAATCTGCAACCGGCCCTGGACTGGCTGACCGGCACCCTGCAGTTGAACCAGGCCAGCGCCGAGCAGTTGGTGGATTACCTGGCCCCGGCCCGGCTGGCCTTCGGCGCCTTGCCGTCCCAGGACACCTTGCTGATGGAACGCTTTTTCGACGAGTCCGGCGGCACCCAACTGATCATCCACAGCCCTTTCGGCAGCCGCATCAACCGCGCCTGGGGCCTGGCCCTGCGCAAGCGGTTCTGCCGCACCTTCAATTTCGAGCTGCAGGCCGCCGCCAGCGAAGACGCCATCGTGCTTTCGCTGTCCACCGGTCATAGCTTCGAGCTGGACGAGGTCTGGCGCTACCTCAACAGCCAGAGCGCCGAGCAGGTCCTCGTCCAGGCCGTGCTGGATGCGCCATTGTTCGGCGTGCGCTGGCGCTGGAACGCCGGCGTGGCCCTGGCCTTGCCGCGCTACACCGGCGGGCGCAAGGTCGCGCCGCAGATCCAGCGGATGAAAAGCGAAGACCTGATCGCCAGCGTGTTTCCCGACCAGATCGCCTGCCTGGAAAACCTCGCCGGTGAACGGGAGATCCCCGATCATCCCCTGGTGGAACAGACGCTCGACGATTGCCTGCATGAAGCCATGGACAGCGAAGGCTGGCTGACACTGTTGCGACGCATGGAAGCGGGGGAAATCCGCCTGATCAGCCGGGACCTGCCGGCCCCCTCGCCCCTGGCGGCGGAAATCCTCAGCGCCCGGCCCTACACGTTCCTCGACGATGCACCGCTGGAAGAGCGTCGCACCCAGGCGGTGATCAATCGCCGCTGGAGCGACCCACAGTCCACCGATGACCTTGGCGCGCTGGACGCCGAGGCCATCCAGGCCGTCCAGGACGAAGCCTGGCCGACACCGGCCACTGTCGATGAAATGCATGAAACGCTGATGAGCCTGGCCTGTATCGCCGACCACGAAGCCACCGCCCATGCCTCATGGCCGGGTTGGTTGCGGACGTTGGCCGACAGCGGTCGCGCCTGTCACATTCAGCTCAGCACCGAACGCGGCCTGTGGCTGCCCCTGGAACGGTTGACCTGCCTGCAGGCGATTTATCCACAGGCTTCATGGCAACCGCCATTGACTCCCCTGGCCGGTTTCGACGAAGCCTGGGATCCCGACGAGGCCGTGGTGGAACTGCTCCGCGCTCGCCTCAGCGCCTTCGGTCCGCAGCCCCTCATGGCCATCGCTTACCCGTTGGGCTTGTCGACGCCACAGGTCACCCAGGCCTTGGCGCAACTCGAACAGCAAGGCTACGTGCTGCGGGGGCGGTTCACACCGGGTGGCGGGCAGGAGCAATGGTGCGAGCGACACCTGCTGGCGCGCATCCATCGCTATACCGTCAAGCGTCTGCGCCGGGAAATCGAACCGGTGTCGCTTAAGGACTTCATGCGCTTTTTGTTCGACTGGCAACACCTGTCGCCCGCCACCCAGGGCCGGGGCGCGGCCGTCCTGCCGTCGATCGTTGGTCAGTTCGAAGGCTACCCGGCCGCCGCCTCGGCCTGGGACGGTGAGCTGCTGCCGGCGCGGATCAAGGACTATTCGCCCACCTGGCTCGACGAACTGTGTCGCAGCGGCAAACTGGTGTGGACGCGCCTCAATGCCCGGCAGAAACCATCGGCCGGCGCCCTGCGCAGCACGCCGATCGTATTGCTGCCGCGCAACCGGGTCGCCCTGTGGAGTGGCCTGGCCGAGCAAACGCCCCCCGGCGAACTGTCCCTGAAGACGCAAAAGGTCCATCGGGCCCTCAGCGAGCACGGCGCCCTGTTCTTCGACGAACTGCTGCACGAAGCGCATCTGTTGCGCAGTGAACTGGAGATCGCCTTGCAGGAGCTGGTGGGCGCCGGACTGGTGAACGCCGACAGTTTCGCCGGGTTACGGGCGTTGATCACCCCTGCCAGCAAACGCCAGGCCCGCAGCAGTCGGCGTGGGCGCGGGGCGTTTGTCGGCGGCATGGACGACGCCGGCCGCTGGGCCCTGCTCCGCCGCAGCCAACCCGCCCCCGAAGAAGGCAATCGCCCCGCATCGACCCCGCCCGAGACGCTGGAACACATCGCCATGACCCTGTTGCGCCGCTACGGGGTGGTGTTCTGGCGCATGCTGGAGCGCGAAGCCGACTGGCTGCCGAGCTGGCGCGAGCTGCTGCGCACGTTCCATCGCCTGGAAGCCCGCGGGGAAATTCGCGGCGGGCGCTTCGTCAGCGGCCTGGCAGGCGAGCAATTCGCCCTGCCGGAAGCCATCCCGCTGCTGCGCGAAGTGCGCCGCCGCCCCACCGACGGCAGCCTGATCGCCGTGTGCGGGGTCGACCCATTGAACCTGGCCGGCACCCTGCTGCCAGGGGCGAAAGTACCGGCGCTGGCGAGTAATCGGCTGGTGTATCTGGATGGGCTGCCGGTAGCGGCGCAGATCGCCGGCAAGCAGCATCTTTGGATGGAGCTGGATGCTCAAGGGATGGCTGAGGTCCGGAACAAGCTTATTCAGAAAGGTTGAGGGTGTCTGGACGGGCCCCCGCCCGAACCTCACCCACTACCGAGATTGATCAGGCACCTGCTCCCCCTCTTTCGGCTCTTCCACGAATCGCTTGGGCATCATCACCTGCTGTGGATAAGTCTGCGCAAAGTGCACCGCCGGGTGGTTATCCACAAGCTTCTTCAATTGATGGTTGAACGCGCGGCTCACCGCGTACTGCCCGCCGGAGACCGTGCGGAACTGCGCCGTGAGCACCACGCCGTTGAGGTCCATCTTGTCCACGCCGAACACATCCAGCGGCCCTTGCAGGTTGAACTTGAGAAACGGATCTTCAGCGATCGAACGCCCGGCCTCGCGAATCAGCTCGATGGCCTGGTCGACATCGGTGTCGTAGGTGAACTGCACCGAGAAAAATGCAAAGGCGAATTGCCGGGACTGGTTGGTCACCGCCTTAATCTGGCCGAACGGTACCGAGTGCACGAACCCCTTGCCGTCGCGCAGGCGCAGGGTGCGGATGGTCAGGCCTTCGACGGTGCCGGCGTGGCCGGAGCTGAGCACCACCCAGTCGCCGATGGACAGCGTGTCTTCAATGATGATGAACAGCCCGGTGATCACATCCTGCACCAATTGCTGCGAACCGAAACCGATCGCCAACCCCACCACCCCGGCACCGGCCAGCAACGGGGCGACGTTGATACCCAGGTTGGCCATGGTGGTGATTGCGCAAATCACCACCAGGATGATTTTCGCCGCGTTGCGCAACAGCGGCAGGATGGTCTTGACCCGCGTACTGGGCTGGCGCGCCCCACGTTTGTTGAGCGGCGGTTTCAGGGCTTCCTGGATGGCCGTATCGAGCACCACCCACATGAGCCAGGTCACCAGCAGGATCAACCCGATGCGACTCAAGGAATCGCTGATCGCCCGCCCCACGGCATTGCGCGAAGCGAATTCGAACAACGAAAGCCCCCAGATCCTGCCGAGGATCTCGATGAACGCCACCGCCATGACAATCCGCAGCAAGGCATGCAACAGGCTCAACAACCGGCCCTTGTAGGCACTGTTGCGCTGGATGGCTTCGGCCTTGGGAGACTTGAACACCTGTTGGAACACGGTGCTGAGAAATACCGTGGCGATCAGCAGGATAGTGGTGAACAACGCACAGCGCAGGGCCCTCTGGTTATCCTCGCCCACGCCGATCAGGCTCACCGCCGAGACCAGCACCATCAGCAATATCGGCCAGTTCCACAGCCCGGAAAAAACCCGCAGCGACTCCTGCAGGGCCGGCTGTTTCAAGCGTTGGGCCAGCGGGCGGTTGCGAATCAGATGCGCCACGGGCCGGCGCATGCGGATCACCAGCCAGCCAAACAGCACCGAGGCGAACAGCCCGGTGAACACCGCGACGCTGGCGGTGATGTTGCCCCCCAGTTGCCGGGCGATCTGCGGACTGGTCAGTGCATCGCTGAGGGCGGCGAGGAAACCGAACAGGAACAACGGACGGGGAATGAAATGGCGAATGATCGACACCGCCCGACGTTTGTGGCCGGCATTGAACATCACGATCACGCAGAGCAGCACCGAGGTGGAGAAGATCCCGCTGCTGGTGGCATAGGCAAAACACAGGGCCAGGGCACGCCCGACCGAAACTTGCAGGAAGTGACTGACATACAGGGTCAGCGGCAGGCAGACCAGCGCCGGCACGGTGTAGGGCAGCAGGTAGCCGAGCAGGTCCCGTATCCGTTGCCGGCTGCGCAGCCAACGACGATGGCCCAGATGGCGCAGCAGCAGCCGGGCCCCGGCCCAGATCAGCGCAAAGGCACCCAGCCAGACGCCGGAAAGCAACAGGAAATCCCCCGCCACGCGCCAGGAGGACCGGGCGGTCTGGTCCACCAGCCTGTCCACTTCGTCCGCCGCTCGGTCCGCCCGCAGGCGCCAGGCATCGATCAGGCTCTGGTTGAGGTCGAGCTTGTCCTGGACATCGTCGATGCTCGAACTGATGGCGCCCAGTAAACCGCCCTGCACCAGTGGCTCGGGCTCGGCGGAGGCCTCACTGGGCGCCGATGCGGCAGGCGCGGCGGCCGCAGCGTGGGCAATACCGCCCGTCAGCAGCGACAGGACCAGCAGCAAGGCAGTGCTCAATCGAGACAAAACGCGAGGCTCCTTCACACGGGATTGGTAAGGAACTGATTCAAAACGAGCCGGCAAGTTCGCTTTGCCGGGTGAATCGGGAAAGCCTCCGGGACTTCAGTCAAGACCAGATCCTTTGGCGAGGGGATTCATCCCCGCTGCGCAGCAGCCCTATAAGGCGTGCCTCGCGGCGCAGCGGGGATAAATCCCCTCGCCACAATGCTCACTGCCATCAATACCTTTCTCCACAGGACCTCATGGGCCTCACCGCCGGGCATCCCGTCGAAACTTTCTCCACCGCGCGAAGGTCATCACAAGACACAGGCAGTACGAGGTCATCTGGCGCGGGAGGGACACATGACGGCGATCCACATCGGTATTTCCGGTTGGCGATACACGCCTTGGCGGGGGGACTTCTACCCCAAGGGACTGACCCAAAAGCGTGAATTGCAGTTCGCCTCGCGAGCGGTCAACAGCATCGAGATCAACGGATCGTTCTATGCCCTGCAACGCCCTGAACGGTATGCCCAGTGGTACGCCGAAACACCGCCGGGCTTCGTGTTCAGCGTCAAGGCGCCGCGCTTCATCACGCACATCAAGCGTCTGCGGGACATCCGCAAGCCCCTGGCCAATTTCTTCGCCTCCGGGGTGCTGGAGCTCAAGGAAAAGCTGGGGGCGATCCTCTGGCAATTCCCCCCCAGCTTCAAATTCGACCCTGAGCTGTTCGAAGACTTTCTCAAGCAACTGCCCCACGACACCGAAGCGGCCGCGGCCCTGGCCCGGGAGCACGAACCGCGCATGGAAGGCCACGCCAGTACCGAAACCGACAAGAAACGCCCGCTGCGCCATGCGGTCGAAATCCGCCATGAAAGTTTCATCGACCCGCGCTTCGTCGCGCTGCTCAAGCGCTACGACGTCGCCCTGGTGATCGCCGACACCGCTGGTAAATGGCCGTATCGCGAAGACGTCACCAGCGATTTCGTCTACCTGCGCCTGCACGGCGCCGAGGAACTGTATGCCAGCGGTTATACCGACGAGGCCTTGAAGCGCTGGGGTGACCGGATCGAAGCCTGGAGCCACGGCAAGCAACCGGAGGATGCCCAACTGATCGATCCGACAACCCGACCCAGGGCGCGCAAGCACCGGGAAGTGTTCTGCTATTTCGACAACGACATCAAGGTTCGCGCCCCTTACGACGCACGCCATCTGCTGGAGCGCTTCGATCTGGACAAGGACCTGGCCACAGCTCCCGGCCAGCGTCCCGCCGAGGGAGTGTTGCCATGAGCACGATCCCCTCCGAAACGGGCCTGGACCCAAGGGGTGACGCGATCCAGGGCCAGGCCCGGGATCTTGGCCGGATCCGCCGTTTCACGGTGCTGACGGTCAATACCCACAAGGGGTTCACCGCCCTGAACCGGCGCTTCATCCTGCCGGAGCTGCGCGAAGCGGTGCGCAGCGTGTCCGCCGATGTGGTGTTCCTGCAGGAAGTCCATGGCACACACGAGCATCATCCCCAGCGCTATAGCAACTGGCCGAGCATGCCGCAATACGAATTCCTGGCCGACAGCCTGTGGCCACAGTTCGCCTACGGGCGCAACGCGGTCTACCCGGCGGGGGACCACGGTAACGCGCTGCTGTCGAAATTCCAGATCATCCGTCACGACAACCTGGACGTCTCCATCAGCGGCCATGAAAACCGCGGCATGCTCCATAGCGTGCTGCGCCTGCCGGATGGCGATGCCCCGCAGGTGCATGCCATCTGCGTACACCTGGGATTGCGCGAGAACCATCGTGTCGAGCAATTGAAACTGCTCTGCCAACGGTTGAGCGAATTGCCGCCCGAGGCGCCGGTGATCGTGGCCGGGGATTTCAACGACTGGCGCGGCAAGGCCAACGAGCTGCTTGCGCCCTGCGGCCTGCGGGAAGTGTTCGCCGAGCAATGGGGCAAACCGGCCCGCAGCTTTCCGGCGCGCCTGCCCATCCTGCGCCTGGACCGCATCTACGTGCGCAACCTCAAGGCCCATCATCCCAAGGTCTTGAGCGTACGACCCTGGTCACACCTTTCCGACCATGCCCCTTTGTCGGTGGAGATCGAGTTATGAGCGCGACGATGAACAAGGCGACGGTGGAACAGGTCGAGGTTCCACCCACCGAGCGCAATCCGGCGCTGGTGGACATCGAATACGGTTGGCATGGCAATAACCGCGTCACACTGCTGGAGAATGGCGAGCAATACTTTCCCAGGGTCTTCGAGGCCATACGCCGGGCCGAGCAGGAGATCCTCCTGGAAACCTTCATCCTGTTCGAGGACAAGGTCGGCTACGAACTGCGGGACCTGCTGGTGGACGCCGCCCAACGGGGCGTGCGCATCACCGTCAGTCTCGACGGCTTCGGCTGCGGCGAACTGACGCCGCAGTTCCTGACATCGCTGAGCGACGCGGGGGTGCGCCTGCAGATGTTCGACCCGGCACCCCGGCACCTGGGCATCCGCACCAACTGGTTCCGGCGGTTGCACCGCAAGATCGTGGTGGTGGACGGGGTGATCGCGTTCATTGGCGGGATCAATTTTTCCGCCGACCACCTGGGCGACTTCGGCCCCGAGGCCAAGCAGGACTACTCCGTGGAAGTCAAAGGCCCGGCAGTGGTGGATATCCATCACTTCGCCCTGTTGCAAAGCGGCCGGCCGGCCCGGGCCAAATACTGGTGGCAGCGACGCCGCAGCCGCCGCAGCGAACTGGCGTTCAACGAACATGATGGCCAGGTGCGCCTGGTCTATCGCGACAACCACGAGCACCAGACCGATATCGAAGAGGTCTACCTGCAAGTGCTGCGTAGCGCCAAGCGCAGAGTGGTGATCGCCAATGCCTATTTCTTCCCCGGCTACCGGTTGCTGCGCGAAATCCGCAATGCGGCGCGGCGTGGCGTGGAGGTGCGGCTGATCCTGCAGGGCCAGCCGGACATGATGATCGCCAAGCTCGCGGCGCGCATGCTCTACGACTATCTGCTCAAGGCCGGAGTGGTGATCTACGAATACTGCGAGCGCCCCCTGCACGGCAAGGTGGCCCTGGTGGACGAGGATTGGAGCACGGTCGGGTCCAGCAACCTCGACCCCCTGAGCCTGTCGCTGAACCTGGAAGCCAATGTGCTGATCCGCGACCGGGCCTTCAACCGCGAACTGTTCCAGCGGCTCGAACACCTGAGCCACAACCATTGCACCGTCATGCGCCCCAACCATGCCCCACGCGGGCTGCTGTGGCGCATGACCATCGGTTTCATGGTGTTCCACTTCCTGCGGCATTTTCCGGCCTGGGCCGGATGGCTGCCGGCCCATAAACCGCGTCTGAAACCTTTTTCGCCGCCGACGGCGGTTCGGAGCGAACCCCATGAACCACTCTGAAGCGCATTCCGTGCCGAGGGACGCCCACGGGCCGGACCAGGCCAACACCGCATCCAGGCCCGCATCGCGCTGGAGCCGCTGGAAAAGACCGCTGACCCTGGCGTTCTTCCTGCTGCTGATCGTACTGTTCACAGCCCTGGCGAGGCGTATCGACTGGGCGGAGGTCCTGGCCACCCTGGCCGATTTCAAGATTCGCACATTGCTCATCGCCGCAGCCCTGACCATTACCAGCTTCATTACCTATGCCTGCTTCGACCTGATCGGACGGACCTACATCCGGCAGAAACTGGGGTGGCGGCAGATCCTGCCGGTGGGGGTGATCAGCTACGCCTTCAACCTCAACCTCAGCGCCTGGGTCGGCGGCATCGCCATGCGCTACCGGCTCTATTCGCGGCTGGGGGTCAGCACCGGCAACATCGCCAAGATCCTAGGCCTGAGCCTGGCCACCAACTGGTTCGGCTACATGACCCTGGCCGGCGTGGTGTTCAGCAGCGGGCTGGTCACCCTGCCACCGGGCTGGAAACTCAGCAGCAATGCCTTGCAGGGTGTCGGTGTGCTGCTGCTGTTGGTGAGTGCCGGTTATCTGCTGGCCTGCCGGTTCTCCAAACGTCGGGCCTGGACGATCCGGGGCATGGAAATCAATCTGCCGTCCCTGCGCATGGCGGTGCTGCAGTTGGCGCTCGGCGCGTTGAACTGGTCGCTGATGGCGGCGGTGATCTTTACCTTGCTGCCGAGCAAACTGGACTATCCGCTGGTGCTGGGCGTATTGCTCATCAGCAGCATCGCCGGGGTGATTACGCACATTCCTGCGGGGCTCGGCGTGTTGGAAGCGGTGTTCATCGCGCTGCTGCAACACGAAGTCTCTCGGGGCAGCTTGCTGGCGGGGTTGATCGCCTATCGGGCGATCTATTTCATCCTGCCGTTGCTGATCACGGTGGTGATGTATCTGGTGATCGAGGCGAAGGCCAAGGCGTTGCGGGTCAAGCCTGGGGTCAAGCGCTGAGGTGCCACGCCCGGCCCCATCGCGAGCAAGCTCGCTCCCACAGGAGATGGCATTGGACATGGGGTTGGCGCCCGTCGCAGTCCGGTGTGGGAGCGAGCCTGCTCGCGATAAGCCCCGCACACACCCACATGATCAGCGCTCCTGGATGATGCTCAACCGCTCTCCCACCACCATTTCCGTGATCCAGTCCACCAGGATCGAGGTGTAAGCCTGCTGTGACACGGGATCGCTCAGGGCATGGTCGGCTCCGTCGATGATCCGGTGCGTCAGCGAGTGGGTCTGCTGGCACGCGGCGCGGTAGCTCATGATGGTGGCGTGGGGTACATGATCGTCGGTCTCCGACTCCACCAACAGCACGTCCCCCGTGAACTGCGAACACGCGTGCAAGGCACGATTGGTATGGGCGTGGACCAGGGTGCTGCGATAATCCAGCAGGTCAGTCTTGTCCAGGTCGCGCTTGGGAGTATGCCATTGCTCGTCGCGGTACAGGGCCGGCACCCGCAGGGCCAGCCAGCGTACCGGTCGCAGCGAGGTCAGGATGGCTGCCAGGTAACCGCCGTAGCTGGTACCCACCACAGCAATCGCCGAGGTGTCCAGGGCCGGATGGGCGAGCAACCGGTCATAGGCCGCCAGCAAATCCCGCAGATTGTCTTCCCGGGTGACCCGGGACAACGGAATGCCCGCCCCGCCGGTGTGGCCGCGCAAGTCGAAGGTCAGGCACACGCAGCCCAGGCCGGCGATGCCTTTGGCCCGTTCCAGATCACGCTCCTGGCTGCCACCCCAACCGTGTACGAACAACACGCCGGGCACTTTCGATTTGGGACTGAGGAACGTCCCGTTCATGTGCTCATCATCGATCTCGATCTGAATGGTTTCGCTTCTAGCCGTCATGGGATTGAACCGTTACGTATTTGAGTAGGAAATCACCATTTTCCGCCGCGCCGCGATACACCTCCCGGGCACCGGCGGGTAGCGGTTGGTCGGTATAGGTTTCCACCGAGGACACGCGCACCACACTGGTGGAGGGGTCCTCGACGAATACTTGCAACGCCGCAAGCTCGGCACTGCTGGCCCCGCCCATGCGCCAGGATTGTTCCAGCACACCGCCACGGGGCTGGCCGCCGGCGTCGAGGCCCTGGGCAATGTCGTAGTTGCGCCGCGACGCGAAGAAACCGGGATAGGCCTGGTTGGCGGCATCGTCGAACACCTGGGCCAGTCGCACCGCTTCGCGAACGTCGTCGGCCAGTTCAAGCCTGAGCAACTCGATGTAACCGCCCTGCACCACCAGCAGGTCCGAACCGCCGTAGACCTCCAGCCCCTCGCTGTCACGGGTGAGGTGTTGCACGCCGCAATAGCTGATGACCTTGCCGCCGATGCAGCTCTGGCCAACGCTCTGGGTCTTGACCTCCCGCAGGTTCTGCTCCAATACCACTCCGGCGCTGAACAACGCCTGGGCATCGGGCGCGGCGACGATTTCGTCGAACTGGGCGATGCTCTCGATCACGCGCTGGTCGCGCCCGGCACAGGCATGGATGGGCTTGAAGCGGATCGGCCCGGCGTACAGCAGATGTTCGGCTGCGGGGCGCGCGTCCTTGAGCGAAAAGACACTGACACCGTCGAGCACCACGCCGCGGCTCAATTTGGCGAACAACGGCGACCACCCCTCGGGCGCGACGGCGTACTTGTTCAACAGACCGTGGGTGATGGCCTTGGTGCAGATGAAATCATGCTCGACATAGCCGCCCCACAGATCGTCCGGCCCATGGACACCGAACTGCCGCGCGGCTTCGGCGCCGATCAGGGTTTGCGTAGGCAGCAGATACAAGTCGCGCCCCGCATGTTGCTCGCGGTCATAGCTGCCGCCGTATTCAAACCCGAGGATCTGCGCCAACCAATGGGCCAAGGCTCGATTGGTCTGCACCTCATGGACGGGCGCGTGAGGATTGATGGAATGCGCCACTACCGTTTTGTTGCGTTTGACTGACGTCATGCGTTGCCCTTACCTCGATGGCTTCAAGTAAAGGGGTGCAGAGATCAGGCCAAGGCTCGGCGGGGGACGAACGGTCAGGAAAATGGGCGTCCCGTCGGAGGATTAATAGCATCTGGCCTGTTTCATTCTGCACGACCAGCGCAAAGCATCCCGCAATTTGCACGACTGGGGATAAAGGCGTCGCTATCCCTTTGAACCGCTCGGCGGGCTCACACCGAATCTCGTCCGGTAGTCGCTCGGCGCCAGCCCGGTGATTTTCCTGAAGATCGCCCGGAAGGCGCTTGCATCCTGATAGCCCACGGTCCAGGCGATGTGGTCGATGGTGCCGTTGGTGAATTCCAGCATTTCCCGTGCCTTGCCAACCCGCAGATGCTGGCAGTATTCGGTAGGCTTGAGGCCGGTGGCGGCGCGGAACCTTCGCAGGAAGGTGCGTTCTTCCAGCCCTGCCCGTTCGGCCATCGCGCCCAGAGACACATCCACCGCTCCGCTGCCTTGCAGCCAGTGCTGGACCTTGAGAATCGCCGCATCCCCATGCCCGAGGATCGGCGCGAAGTTGCTGCCGCACTGGCTGGCGCTGTCGCTATGCTCGATCACCAGAAATTGCGCTGTGCGTGTGGCGATGCTCGGCCCGAGCAGGCGGTCCACCAGGCGCAACCCCAGCTCCGACCAGGCCATCAGTCCGGCCGTGGTAATCAGGTCGCCATCGTCGACGATGGGCTTGTCCGCCTGGAGCCTGACCTTGGGGTAGCGGGCGGCGAAACTCTTGGCGGACGTCCAGTGAGTGGTGGCGCTACGCCCATCGAGCAAGCCGCTTTCGGCCAGCAGGATCGAACCGACGCAGACCCCGCCCAGTACCGTGCCGCCGGCATGCTGTATCCGCAGCCAGTTCATCAGTCCGTCGGCAGCCTGGCCTTCGCTGAAACCGTCGAGGGATGGCGGGATCAGCAGCGCGGCCAGTTGGCCCGCCGGCCCGGCTGCGCTGTCGAACACCCGTGACGGTGCCTCACCGTGCTCCGCCCGCCAATGGCTGACCCGCAAACGCGGCAACGGCGCGCTGGCATGCTCCAGCGCGATCCGGTCCGCCACGGCGAACAGGTCGGTCAAGCCATGCACCGCCGCCAACTGCGCGCCCGGATAGATCAACACCCCGAGCTCCGCGACCGCCCTTTGTTGCACCATTGTCAGTTTTCCCTCGCTTATTGTCGTTGCGGCCAATCCTCGACGCGGCGGCAAAAGCCGATGATGGCCTCACTTCCAACCTGATCGAGGAAAGCCCCATGTCCAAGCAAGCGCTCATCGTAGTCGATATCCAGAACGACTACTTCCCCCAGGGAAAATGGCCATTGAGCGGAGTCGAGGCCGCCGCCGACAAGGCCGCCCGGATCATTGAAGCCTTTCGCCAGGCCGGCAAGCAAGTGGTGCATATTCGCCACGAATTCACCTCCGAAGATGCTCCGTTCTTCACGCCAGGCTCCGAAGGCGCGAAGCTGCATTCCAAGGTGCTCAACCGCGCCGATGAGCCGGTGGTGCTCAAGCATTATGTCAATTCGTTCCGTGAAACCGAGCTGCAGGCCCTCCTCGACCAGCACGGTATCGAACAATTGGTCATCGTCGGCAGCATGAGCCATATGTGCGTCGACGGTGTCACCCGTGCGGCGGCGGATCTGGGTTATGACGTCACGGTGATCCACGACGCTTGCGCCACCCTGGACCTGGAATTCAACGGCGTCGTCGTCCCCGCCGCCCAAGTGCATGCGGCCTTCATGGCGGCGCTGGGGTTTGCCTATGCAAACGTCGTGAGCGCGGAGCAATTTCTAGGTGGCAGGGCCTGAGCACCAAGGGCCAGGCGTAAAAAAACCGCGTTTCGAAAACGAAGCGCGGTTTTTTGTGCGATGCGGTATTCAGCGACTCTTAAAACGGTTCTGTATACATGGAGAGCGTAAACAGGTCGAATACCCTTTGAAAATCAAGGCCTTGGACACACATAACGATCTCCGAACAGAAAAGATGTAAATAAGCCCCCTGCAACGGGACGGGTTGTTTACATTTTGCTTGTTTCAGCAGCGGCCGTCACCCTGTAAAGCAGTGCCATCCCAATCGTGGAGGGGGCCAGACGCTCATCCCCACAGGCCGACTCATGCAAATCAATGGCTCCCAGCGGATCTAGCTGAGGAGCCCTCAAGGGACGCTGCCCGCAAACGTGGCACAAAGCTCAACTGTTGCTGCGCTCGCCCTCCTCATATCCTTTGATAAAACGCATGAGGAGACACCATGGATAATCATCTTCGTAAATGCTTGAAACATGCACGCGAATCGAACTTCATCAGCGTGCCTCAGGCCGCCTACTGGGCGGGAGTGAAAGACCGCACATGGAGATCGTATGAATCGACCTTTGACTCATCATCAAGAAATCCAACGCGCCGCTCTCTCTGGTGCTTCTTTCACCGTTCAGGCATAGCCATTCCGCCTGAACTGAAAGATTACATTTTTAAATCTGAGTCTGGGCAAACCTTATCCATCACAGCATACAAAGGGGGAGTAGGAAAGTCCCCAATAACTGTTGCTGTAGCCTCCTGCTTGGTCCAGCGCGGATTCAAGGTAGCCATTGTGACCAACGACCCCGTTTATACGTGCAAAATTGAGAGAGGGGATAGCCCAGAACCTGGTTCACTGGTAAGCCAAATTAGCTTTTATGAGGAGCTAGATATTCTTTTCTCCAAGTCTGAAATTGGAAAATTAGAGAAAGAATTAAACCGCAACAGAGCGCACAGACCAACATCGACTATAGACTTCAGACCACTGATTCATAGCGAACTATCTGAAATTCTTGAGCGAAAGAGGAACGCAAAGAAAACCTACGAGCAACTGAAAAAAAACTATGACTACGTTCTTTTCGATATGAACCGTAGCCTAGAAAAGGTACGCGACCTCGTCGATCTCATGGTGCTAGTTCTAGACAGCAATTGCCAGCAGTCCATTTATAGCGCGGAAAACTTTATTGCACACTTCAAGCGCCTACTCAAGAAAAAGAAAAACCCAATGTTATTCGGCCTTATTACAAAATGCGATGTTGGAGGCAGAAGCATAGAGCTAGAAGAATACGTTGGCGACTACGTTGAAATCAGCGAAGAGATCGCAATGGAGCTGGATCAATCCAAAGCCGACGAGAAGGAAAAGCGTGAAAGCATACTGTTTAATATCACCAAGCTAGGCATTCCACTACTAAAGTCCAAGTTCACATCGGCGCATGAGACAGTAACTCACGATTACAATCGCAATCGTAGCCTATGGACCGGATTTAGCTACTTCCATTCTGTCTTGGATGTAGCACCTAACTCTTACGCGGCAGCCGAGGTTAATCAGTTCGTAGACGAGATTTTTGAGCTAAGAATGTGAGAAAACGAATCCCGGTGACTCTGACCGACCCCGACTTCAGTACCGCGACGGAGATATTAGAGTGATTTTCCCCGCCGGGAGGGGGAGCGAGGCAAATGCTCTGCACAAAGACATTCCATGATGTGTTAAACGGGTGAACCACGTACTGGCCGTGCACCAGAAGGCTTACGCACTCTGCCTTGCTCTCTCGCAGCCAGCCGTCCGCTCCCCCTTTCATGATCGAGTAGCTGATCTCATACGAGGCTTGCAGAGGAATGAGTCGACGCGGCAACTGCTACGACAACGCGATAACGGAAAGCTTTTTCCAGTTGCTGAAGCGGGAACGTATCCGGCGGAAAATCTACGGCACCCGCGAAGAAGCCCGAAGTGATGTGTTCGATTACATCGAGATGCCCTATAACCCCAAACGCCGCTACAACAGCGTTATGCAGCTATCGTCAGTGGGGTTTGAGAATCGCTATTTCCAGAGCTTGGAGAGTGTCTAGGAAAGACGGGGCGATTCAGTTGGTCCTCGTGGCCTGACCTCTACTTCCGGCGAGTGCTGATTTCCGGGGGGACTACCCATTGAATAGCTCCTCCAGCAGAGCTCGGCGCCGGTTCGGTAGTTGTCCAAACCTCGTGGAACACATCGTATTCCTGCACTCCTGCATGTCGATACCTGCCCAAACGTTTACACTCGAATAAAGCAAGGTGCCATCAGTCAGTTTTTGCTACGGATACCCACATGGATTACTCACGCATCAGGGGCATGGAATCAGGACAGCGCCTCGCTTTCGAAGAACTCATTTGCCAGCTGGCACACCTTGACCGGCCAGCCGCTGACGCCGAATTCAGGCGAATTGAAGGTGCCGGGGGAGACGGCGGAATCGAGGCCTACTGGTTGCTCAAAGACACAAGCGAAATCGGCTACCAGGCGAAATACTATTTAAAGTCCAGCGAGATTGACTGGGCTAATATTGACGAGTCAGTTAAACAAGCTCTCACGATTCATCCTTCTCTGACAAAGTATGTTATTGCCATTCCATGTGACCTTACTGATAAGACAGGTCGAAAGGGTGGAGGCATGACTGGATGGGAGCACTGGGCAACGCACAAGGCTAAGTGGGAAAGCCTTGTTCCTACAGGGAAACAAGTAGAATTTGTTCCCTGGACAGCCTCCACCATTACTGACCGACTGATACGACCGAACGCTGAAGGGCTTCGTAATTTTTGGTTTGGCGATGTTGAGCTTTCGGAATGTTGGTTCAGAGAAAAAATTGAGCTGTCTGTTAAGTCTTTGGAAGAGCGCTATCATCCCGAGGATCACGTTGAAGTACGAATCGAAAAGCTATTCAAAGTAGCGCTTCATGATGAAAGCGTAGCTTCTGAGATCCGGAAGCAAATAGCCAAGCTCTGTGACACGATTAGCCTGGAAAAGGTTGAGAGAAATCTAGGCGAAAAGGCAATCCCAATAGCCATTAACATCCGCGACGCAGCTAAAAGTCTAGAGATATTGGCGCTAGACATAACAACAGACCCATGGCGCCCATGGCCCATTGCAGAATGCACAGAATCCGCCAATGAAATCAGTAAACAACTGTCACAGTTGTGGTCTGCCAAATGGGAGTCTGACGCATCCAAAGAAAAACCCAAAAATGGGCATGACCAAGATTCTAGCGACTTAGAATACAGACTCGGCAAAATTGGCGGAGAAGTCGATTCTCTGCTCTCGTTACTCGGAAACGAGTATTTTGACGGAGAAAACTCACGAACTATCCTCTTATATGGCAGAGCGGGAACGGGCAAATCTCACCTACTGGGGAGTATCGCGCAACGGGCCACGCTGGAGGGAAGAAGGGCGGTATTGATCTTGGGGCAGCATCTTAGCAGCGGCAACCTCTGGAAACAGATCACTTCGAGGCTAGAGCTGGGCGACATCACCTCTGACGTCTTCCTTAAAACTCTAAGCGCTGCATGTGAGGCTACTGGTAAACGAGGCCTACTTTTAGTCGACGCCATAAATGAAGGGGCTGGCCGGAGGCTCTGGAATGCTGAGCTGGCGGAGTTCATCACTAAAGTTGAAAAATACCGTAACTTGGTACTGGTAATCAGCTGCCGAACAGAGTACACGAAAAATATAATCCCAGAGCCAGTGCTTGACAGGTTGCCCTCTTTTGAAGTCCGAGGCTTTGAGACGACTGGCGAGCAAGCAAGGGCAGCCCGAATCTATCTTAGCAAGCGTGGAATATCTCAGCCAAACAGCCCCTGGCTATCTGAGGAGTTTGTTAATCCGCTCTTTCTTAGAAGTGCATGTATCGCCCTTCAAAAAGATAAAAAAACCTCATTTCCACTAGGGCTTAATGGAACTAGAGACGTATTTATATTCTATCTAAAAAGCATCGCTCGAAATCTAGGGGTAGGCCAGGACGGCACCGAGACCTTAGTACCGCCTACTATCCAAGCTCTGGGCGCAATAGCTTTGGACATGGCGGACAAACGCCGTGACTACGTTCCTCAGAGCCAAGCCATACAAATCGTAGGGCAGAGATTTGAGGGTCACCCTGCACCAACAGGCACAAACTGGCTTGAAGTGCTTCAGCGCAATGGGTTGTTCAGGGTAGATCCAGGCCAACAAGGTGATGATGGCAACCTATTTGATTACCCAGAAGACATCATCCGATTCAGCTTCCAGAGATTGCAGGATCATCTGATGGCTGACGCCCTGCTCAAAGAGGTTCAAGACCCTTCGACAGCCCTTGAGAATGGCTCTCTCAGCTTTATTCATGATGGCGAGCAACTCGATTGGGAGTGGACTGGCCTGGTTGAAGCTCTTTCTATACAGCTTCCTGAGCGCTTCAACAGAGAACTGCTAGATCTATTGCCTGGCGACATCAATTGCTGGGCAAACGATTATGAAGTTCGCGAATCGTTTATTGAGAGCCTGAGGTGGCGCAACAGCAGTGCCTTTACTGAACGAACTTTAGCAATATACGAAGCACTCCAGAGCCATTTCAATAATTACTTCGATATCATTATTCAACTCAGCACGATCCCTGACCACCCTTTTAACGCGCAGTTCACTCACAAAAAGCTGCTCAGCATGAAGATAGCTGAGCGCGATTCATCCTGGACTCGCCAGATCAACAATCTCTCTCTTGACGAGGGAAGTATCGCCCGACGCCTGATTGACTGGAGCGCACTTGAACAAAGTGAGGATGCGGCCCCTAATATTCAGTACCTCTGTGCTATTACCCTCACTTGGTTCACCTCTAGCACATGTAGGGAGCTTCGGGACAAAGCAACGAAGGCCCTCACCTCGTTGCTACGTCACAACCTGAGCCTCTACAAAGAACTGAGTGAGGCCTTCCAGACCGTTGATGACCTTTACGTCGTTGAGCGCTTGCACACCGCCGCTTACGGTGCCTGCTGTATAGACCCAAGCAAAGAACGGTTGCCGATATTTGCAGAGGTTGCCTACCGATCCGTGTTTGACCGTGATGTGGTGCCTCTGTCGATACATCTCAGGGACTCGGCACTTGGAATTATCGAGCTTGCCAAATTCCACGAGAGCCTACCTGTTAGCATCGACATCCAGCGTGCCCGTCCGCCGTACGGGACGAAACCAATTCGACTCACTGTCACGGAAGATTCTCTCAAAAAAGTCGTCGAAAAGGCTGGTGATTCACAAATCAGTCACTCCTGCACTGGATGGATTGGGGATTTCGCCAATTATGAGATTCAACCTCGGGTCGGTTCATTCCTGAACATTTCGCTGAGGAAGCCTGAACCGCTCTCGGCGGATGAGCTATATAAGCGTTTTGAAGAGGATGTGATCAATCATTGCCAGGAGAGATCCGAGACTCTCCGCATGATGCATTCCTTCAGAGAAAATTCATTCAGAATGCTCCTAGAATATGAAAACGCTGAAGAATCTGAAGAAAATAAGACATTATTCAAGCGGTGCGAAACTCTGCTTCTCTTACTACTGACCCCGACTGAGAAGAGGAGATACACCAAGGAATACAAGCCGCGCTTTGATGCCTCAGCGGGTCGCCACGACAGGCAGCCACACATAGACGCCAAAGCCGCTCAATTTTGGGTCGCGAAACGGGCCTATGGTTATGGTTGGACAGCCAAGCGCTTCCCCCATGACCAAAGCTTCCTGCATCAACATGGCCGCGAGCGCCCCGCTGGTGAGCGAATAGGCAAAAAGTACCAATGGCTAGCTCTCGACGAGCTTCTGTGCAGCCTTGCTGACAATAATTGGATGTCTGAGTCGGCCTACCATGGCTCTCGTCAGTATTCAGGCCCGCTAGATATAGGATTCCACAGAGACATCGATCCCACAGTTTCGCTTCCAGACGAGGCTCGGCGCGCTCCAAAGCTCTCAATCCCCAAGCATGAAATCTCCATGAGGGACACCTCTGAGGCCGAGCTGTGCAAATGGCCCTTCGAGGAAGACCCCTCTGTGAACATGAAGAACCTCATAGACAGGGTGGATTCCGAAGGACGCAAATGGGTCGTTCTCAATGAACATCGCTCTGTATCCGAATACTACAAGGACAAAGCTAAACGTGAGCACGGACTCAGAAAACAGGAGTGGCGATTCCTTCTGCCAATAGTCGTGAGGCAGAAAGATGAGAAAAGACTCATTGAATACCTGCTTGCCAAGCACGACATTGAGGTCAACGATTGGTCAACTCGGGGCGCCACCAACTCCGCTTTTTTACTCGAGGCGCCTTGGCGTTCTACGTGGGATCAGGAGCAGTGGTCGCTGATGGAATTCCGCGACATCGGCGAAGTTGAGATCGCCTATCCCTGCTATCAGTATTACTGGGAATCGCACTGTGACGCCTCGCTGCCTGATGGAGCTCAAGCGTTGCTACCTGCCCCTTGGTTAGCTCACCGGCTTGGCCTCAAAGTTGATGCTGACAACCCCAACGTCTATTTGGACAGCACAGGCACGCCTTGCTTCGTGAGCGGCAGAAGCCGAGATGACGGTTCGCACGCATTCATTGATGGAAAACTTTTCGACGCTTTCCTCAAGGAAGACAGTCTCTCTTGCGTCTGGGTGTTTGTTGCCGAACGTGGTGCTTGGCCCGGAGGTGGTAATTCGCACGCATCCTGGCGTCGCTCTGAAGGCTTCGTATGGCTGAAAAGGGGGAAACCTCAAATGCACCATTGGAACGATGATGCCGACAAGGGTGAGTTGCGCGATTCATCAAGTCCCGGCCTCGTGCGGACAGTCAGCGCCCCAATTGATGCACCCAACGACTGACGATCAAAGACGGGGAACACGCATGTCGAAGAAGAAGAAAAAAACGCATCGTAGCGGTCGAAACACAACGCCGCTTGCCGGGCATAAAAGGGTAGGCAAGGCGCTGGTGCCTCCATTCATGCAAATACCGGGCATCAGCTTCGCTTCATGGTCTAACGACCGACTACCAGAAATGCTCTGGGCTTGTCTCATCATCACTGTCGTCCCTCGAGAAGCAGCTTTGGAGCTGTTCCGGAAGATCGCCTCAATTGGAGTGCGCTACCGAAGGCCGCCGGAGGAGAATGGCAGCGGATGGACACTTCGGCACTCCGATCTCCAATACCAATCTCGAGAGCTCGTAGAAGAAATTGTTGGCATCGTGCGTCAGACCCATACGGGTGTCCAGGCACTGCGTCCCTTGCTCCTGCTTGAAGGTTTACCAGCACATCAGTGGTGGAAAACCGCCTTGGCAGTTGAGCCTAACGAAGACGATTGGCAAACCCTCGGGAAAGCGGTTCAAACCACCTTTGACCATCAATCGCAGGAAGCCACGGATGTCCGTTGGGTCAGCATTCTCTTCAGAATGGCGCTGGGCGAAATCCACATGCCGGAGGAAGAGTGGTACGAACTCACGGATTACCCCTACAGAGGGGATATGCGATCGGTTAGGCCGTCCATCCGCGCGATGGAAATGACCTTTGCCGACGCGGCTCTCCATCCATGGCCGAACCTATTTTGGGACTACGTTCTGCAGCACACCACCTGCGTGGCTGCCCCCCTCGACTCAAGAGCGGGCGAGTCCTATCCAGAGGACATTCAAAAGCATCTCATTGAAGTCCGAGAGGCGCTACTCCAGCACTGGTATGACTCTCTTAGCAGCACAGGACTAAATCCCAAACACGACGGTGTGTTCGGCTTTGGGTTCTACGCACTGGCCTGCCTAGCCGAGATGAGCATGGGACCGCTGAGCTCCGCGATCACTGGCCGACTACTGCTCCGCTCGCTCACAGAATGCCGGATATCCCTGGCCTACCTCGTTCGAAACGGCACCGACGAGATGTGGAAGAAGTTTCGCTCATACGGTGCCGGCCAGGCCAAGTTGGCACTGCTGAAGCACGAGGAGATGTCGGGCCAAAAGCCTCGGTTCGTTGCCCAAGCGACGCTCGAGGCGCTGGCGAACGAAGACTACTTCCAAGAATACGTGGAAATTGACCTGGGCCACTGGTGCGGGAAAGACCTTCGACGGCTGGCGGAGGAATCGGGCACGAAGGAGGACTATGACCGCTACTACGGCTGGGCCTCTGGATTTGTCCACGGCCAATGGGGAGCAATTCGGGACACCAACTTCACTCACTGCCTGAATCCTCTACATCGCTTCCATCGCATCCCACTCCCTTTCCATCGCATGTTGGAGCCCACAACAGATGACGCATTGCATCTGGTGAACTGCATACTTGATGACGTGAACACCATTTATCCAGGCTTCGGCACTCGCTTCGTTCTTGCGGATGTATCAGGAGACGAAGCAGAAAATCCAGAAGCTCCTGTGGCGCCAGCTTGAGGCGAAGCGGGGGCGACGTTCGTGCACGCTTCCCTGTAATGAAGGCAGCGCTCGATTTGGCTACTCATATGGGTATGTAGCCCAATCAGGCAGGAGGGATGCGGCAGCGTTCGAGCAAACCAGAAGAACAAAAACAAAATGATGCATTTTGAGGTCATTTTGTTTTAGGCTTGGATTTCATCTCTTCGTGCCGGTGCCTAAGATGTTCAATAGCGATGCCCCCTCTGGAAAAATAACCGTTCGGAATCTGCCATCAGAGGTCTTAAACGCCTTGAGTCAATTGGCTGAGCGCCATGACCGCTCACTTGAGGCGGAGGCCCGGCAAGCTATACGTGCATGGGTACAACCACAAATTGCGGGCGAAGAACGTAATACACGAGTCACCTTAATAGGTCAGCGCCTACGCTATTTGCAGACCGAAATAAGTGAATTGCGGCCTTCAAAATTGGCAACGCCTTCTAGACTCGCAGAGGCGTTAGGGTGGACGCACGCAGGGAATGTTGAGCGTTGGTTCGCAGGGGAAGAAGAGCCGTCTCTGACAGAACTCTCGCAAATTGCCGATCTGCTAGGATGTAAAAAAGACTGGCTCCTACATGGCGAGGGCAGTCCATATTCTTCCGTTTATACGCGTATACCTGAAGATGCGTTTTTAGGTTCAGACTGGCTTCTAACTCCATCTGAGTCGGGGGAAAGCCCAAAAATCCACTTGATCCGCAACAAAAGCGAATCCGGAGAGTTCGCTTTTGTGAAAAGTTTCTCTGACTGGAACTCCCAAACCTTCTCAACCCCATACCATGTTAGCGAGGTTATTGGGGCAGGAGGTGAGTCAAGTTTGGCCTCGCTTAGCCTTGTACTTCAAGGCCTATACAAACGCTGGACAGGTAAAGGCGGTAGCAGCGTATTTGTTGAAGGCTACTTGGTTAGCGAGAGCGCATACTCTTCGCTATTAGCCGGAAAACGCCACCCTATGAACGTTCTTCGACATGAGGAGAAAAGCTGCTGGTGGGAGGACTTTTGGGATGAGAACCAGTTTCGAGACCATAATTACTGGCCTGGATGGAAAAACATTACGGAACGTATCGCCCGAGTTATTGAGGGGCGACCTACACTGAAAGAACAGCGTGAAAGATTAAACGGAATTAAAGACAACTTTGAATTATCTCAAACACCAGAGCAGAACCCAAGCGCACTCGAGTGAAACCGAGCCGAGAGACTTGCTGACTACTTATTGGTAGTCAGCAAATATAAGCCTCAGATATCTAGGGACGTTTTTTGAAAACTCTGAATTGCACCAAATCGCCTAGATATCTTTAAAATCATGACCACTCTTCAAGATTGATCGACACGGCTAACTAACGAGCTTATCCAGTGCTTTTAACTCTCAGACCACCCCTACCCCAGTAGCTCCTAAGAATATACTGGGAGGATTGGCCCAGCGATCCCGATCAGAAATATACATTAGTAGCTTTTCAGCCCGTGTGAGCCCGACATAAAGAAGCCGCTTGTCACCATCGATTGCGTCCTGGGTTCTAGAACGAAAGTCTGGGAATTTACCCTGCTTGACGTCGATGATGGCTACAGCTTCGAACTCCCGGCCTTTTGCATAGTGGATCGTCGATAGCCTTAGCGCAGTAGCCGGATTAGCGAACAAACCAAGATCCCCAATCTGCAGGTTAGCCACATCGATATTCTGTCTGGCCATGTCTGCCCTCATTTCCTGAACAGAGGCGACCAGTAGGCCGGCCTGTGTTCGATCTATGAGCTCTGCCTCGACCATCAGGCTCCCCGCCTCGTGAGACATCCCCTCCAGCCATGCCAATGCACCTCCGAACTGTGCGTGCCGGCGAGCAGCATGGAGCAGCCGGATGATCAGCACACGCCCTTCATGAGAGAAGACATCAAGTCGCGGTTGCCCAGTGATATCAAGGACCGTATGGAAGACGGCCCGCTCAAGCTGCCTCATGGTTCCTGGCTGCGTGTCTTCAACCGCAGCACAGAGTTGCTCAGCCAGCGAGGCAAACAACCGTGATTTTCTGTAAGGGCGGGCGCCTGGCCCCACTACTGGCGTGCCGAAGTCACGGAGCTCTCGGGCCAAGTCGATCAAGCCTCTCCACTCACGACCTAAGATCGTGGCCTTACCAAGAGGTATGCCATATGCGGTGAGCATCGGAAGAAAGTGCTCGGTAATCGCGACGAAGTTGGATACGTCGCGGATCAGGACAGGCTGCTGCATGAAGGCGCGGTTGCGGCCAACAGAAGTCATAGGCGGATTGCGTGGAAAAAGGCGCTCGGCATGTTCAACGATGTGAGCGCTAGAGCGGAAGTTCTGACTTAGCGTGAGATCTAGTCGAGCATTTATGGCCTGACCAAAGGGAAGCACTAGCTCGGGTCTGGCGCCGGTGAACGCGTAGATGGACTGGGCGAGATCACCAACCAAAAAGAAACGCGACCGTCCCGCTTGGTAAAGCAGACGCAGAATTTCTATCTGCAGCTCCGTGGTGTCTTGAAACTCATCCACCAAGAACCATGCGTATTTCGCGCAAAGTGAGCTAGTGATAAGAGGATGATCCCGGAGGATCAAATACGACCTGTAGATAATCGAGCAGAAATCGAGATATCCAAGTGCAATGCACCGTTGCCAAAAGGCCGGAGCTGCTCTAGCGACAATCGCGTTTCTGGCCGCGCTGCCAATCAGCTCTCCGGCAGCATTGAGACTGAGGGCCTCAAAGGCCTCATACTCCGCGACCCCAAGATGATCAACGCCCACACTACGAGCGGCGTGGTTAGCGATCTCCTCAAAGTCCGGATTGTCTCGGGTCAATACACGAACCCCTCCTATGAAGCCTGGTAGAAGCCAGCCATACGGCCTCAAGATCTCCTGCAGACAAAAAGAATGGATAGTGGATACTAGGAGGTGAAGTTCGTCCCCATCCTGCATTTCGAGTCGCGCACGCTCCTCAATTTCCTGGGCGGCTGAGTTTGTGTACGTGATGCAACAAACTCTCCTCGGCGACTCGCGAAGCTTTTCAATTTCACGTAGAGCCTTGGCAATTAGTGTTCTTGTTTTGCCGCTTCCAGGGCATGCCGTTAGCAATAGGTTTCCTTCTTCGCTGACAGCCTCTCGCTGCTCATCAGTAAGGCTCATTCCGCCCTCAACCAATGAATGGCATTTGCAATGTAAGCTGGCACCTCACGCGCCAACGCTACGTTTCTTGCGGCAACTTGAGCGAAACGGCCCTTGCCAAACCGCCTAGCTGTACGAAGTACTTTATTCTTCAATTCATCGGGCATTGGCCCGAGGCCGAGCAATACATGAGCATCAAGCGCTTGCATCAACCTAGGAGCTCCGAGCTGCTCAGCCACGGCCCGAAGCATTGGCAAATTACCATCGGTAGATAGTTCTTTTTCAAAGGTCGTCAGGCCAAGGAACACCTCTACGTAAGGCCCACGAAGCAAGGCATGAGGCGCATTCATCGGTACATCATCGTCAGGCATTGCGAAACCGACATCTTGATCGGCATCCGCCACAATCGCGCAGCGCTTCGGTAAACAGTCCTCACCAAACAGGCGCGCAAAGGGTGCGAAGTGGACACCATGTATTGCAACGAGCGAAATCCCTTCGCGTTCGAGATCGATGCCCATTACCTGCTTAACAAGAGGAGGAATGAGCAGCATCTCGGCTGCGCCCTCAACCAGAATCACCTTCTTGGCAAAAAGAAGGTTTGACTTGGTAGCGTCCAGGTAACGGCCCAGATCCTGCCTGTCAGACTCTGTCAGTCGTTGGTTATAGGCAGGGGCCGCGGCAAATGGTGTGCCGTCAGCACGAGCCGTCATCACGACGTAGTTGGCCAGCGGGACTTTGGCCGTAACCTGAGTGCTGTGCGTTGAGACCAAAGACTGAAATGGCATTGATCGAAGTGCCTCAACCAATGTGCTTTGTAGCTGCGGGTGCAGATGCGCCTCAGGCTCTTCTATTAGCAGAATCTCTCCTGCTGCGCGGCCGAGCTCCGCCCGCTTGCGGAAGTACTCCACGAGCGTCGCAATATAAAGAATGTTGTTGAGGCCAAGACCGTTGCGGCGGGGCTCAAATTTTGAAACCAGATCATTGCTCAGTAGCACGATCAGATTTCGAAGGATGGACTGGAAGGTCGCGGAGGAAAGTCCCAGCTCCACATCCAGCCTGAATGCAGGTCCGCTAATGCGCTCGAACGCACTATCTATCGATTCAGCAATGCCTTGGATGGTGGGCGATCTTTCAATCTGTTGGTTCGCTAAGTGAACCGCTTGGACGAGAGCATTCTGCTCTTGCTCGTCGATTTGAAAGGCGTCAATCAAACGGGCGAGAGTTGAGCGCCGAGACTGTAGATCCGCCTCTACATCGCGCAGCGCCGGCAGAAAAACGACAAGATAAGACTGGAGGTATTGGAAGTTGACGCTAGAGGCACCTAAGGCCGGTAACTCGTCCGACCATACTATGTCAGTCAGATCCACCTGAGGGTTTCCCCCTCCCGCTAACTCCCAAGAGTAGTCCTCCAGGGTCAACTGGCGCTGAAGCTCTCCACGGCTCAGCTCCTCACGAACTGCTTTCCGAGGCCGAAAGCGATAGAACAACCGTGCCCGATCATGCGCGATCTGAGCGCCGTGCAGTAGCGCCTCCTGATTTTCGTTACCCTGAAAACCGGAAAATTCGACACCTATCAGAACTTGAAAAGGCTCCCCAAGATTCACCTGTGAGTGGATGTCATCTTTCAGCAATGACCGATACGTCGATGACAGCTGTACATCGAGACAAATGCGGAGAGCATGAAACAGATTGGTCTTCCCAACACTGTTTTCTCCGATGATGGCCGATGAACCAGGAGCGATTGGGACATCGAGATACTTCAGGGATCTGAAATTCTGAACAACAATCCTGCTGAGGTGCATGGGGCCCGTCCATAGCTGCGTGCATGAAAAAGAGTGTAGCTGGTCAACTCTGGGATCTGGCTGCTTGTGGCGCTTCCCCTCCTGCCGTATAGCCGGAACCATGACCACACATAGGATCAGAACGTCATAAAAGGCAATAGGAAAAGATTGGGTGAGGAGCTTATGGCTCAGAATATCCAGTTACCCTCCCCAGAGATGCTGCGTAATGGCGAGTCTGGTACTGCAGCACAGATTTCATCTGCGGTGTAATGTCCTCCTCTAGCCCCCACTCGAAGGCCTTCTTATCCAGCATGTGCCGGGCAGCGAGTTCGATAGCGTTGGTGGTTGGTTGTGTGGGCTTCAGCTCAGCCCATTCCTTCAGAATCGTCCGTAGCTGGGTTGCCTTCGAGCGCAGTATGCAGGGGTAACAAATCAGCCGATCTATAACGTAGAGCAGCCTTCGCCGTTGCTCGTCGGCCATGTCCGATCGCACCAGGTGCTCCCCAAGCAGAACGACTAGATTCAGCTCTCCATACCAAACCTGCTTTGCGAAATCGGCTAGGGCATCTTCAGGAACCTGTCGTGGGCTCCGCGAACAGATAGCATTGATTAGCTGAAGGACGAACACTTCATCCTGCTGGTCTAGATTCATGGCCACCTCCGCAAAATCAGCTCCGAGAATAAATCACTCGAAGCAGAGTATGCTGCGGATTCTGAACATATCCGTCCCAGTAGGTGCTGCCACCTTCCAGCCTGTAAACATAGGCCAGGTGCTCGCACGCAGGGCCTATCGCCTCGCACAACTCCACGAGCCCCTCCATCAGCCAGCCAGAGCTTCGATTGAGATGCCCTGGACTAACAAGCAGCACTCGCTCTACACGCTGAGTCTCGGTCTGCTGGGCCAGCATGTCTTCGAACAACGACATATCTGCGACCATCAGCATGCTATTGAGGGTTGCCTCTCCATTCGTCTCTGTACAGCTGACATAGAGCCAAGGACAGTGGATGGCTTGCTCTACATAGCGCCAAACGCGCAGGCCGCCGCCGAACGCAACGGCTCCTTTCACCTCTGCCTGCAGATGTGTTCTGAACATGCCGTAGCTCCGGCCAATGAACACTATAGATTGTAGCCCTAAAGGGCTCATACAGGCCTCATCGTTCCTTTTGCGAGATTGGCAAATGGAACTGAAAAAAGCCTTCGGGCAGGCGCTGAAGCAGCTAAGGACGAGTAAAGGGCTCACACAGGAGGACTTTTCCGATGTAAGCAGCAGAACCTATCTCAGCACGCTTGAGCGAGGCCTGAAGAGCCCGACGATTGATAAGCTCGACGAAATTGCATCTGCTATGGACGTTCATCCCATGTCCATTCTCGTCCTCTGTTACTTACAGTGCGATAGCTCGCAGACCCTTGAACAAATCTTCGAACGCATCCGAAAAGAAATTGAAGGACTATAATACTAGGTGTCCTAATTTACGTTATTTAGCCTTAGTAAGCTCTCTGTCGACCTTCGGAAGCGGCGCATTCAAGTATTCTTTTGAAAGCCCTTTCAGATGTGCGTTATAGGCCCACGTCATGAATTGCTCGAGCAAGCTTCCATTCTCAACTTTGAGTCGAGCATTCTCTGCTTCCAAACGCTCAAGGCGCTGTATAAGCACTCCAATTTCCGCACCAGTTAACTTCTGTCGACGCTCGGAGCTAGATACATTGCTGATTCGCGCTTTGGCTATCTGGTATGCAGATTTGATTCGCCCATGCTTATCGAGTGCCTGACGCGTGTACCGCCCCCCCAAATACCTCTCAATTGAGTCTACGAGTAGATCCCAAGAGAGCTTGCCTGACCATCCATCTAATACACCAATAATACGTTCGATAGCCTGGTCATCGAGGTTTCTGGCACGTCGTTTAGTCATCCTCGCTCCGTTTCTTCTGGTTACCGCTGCCCCGGTAGGAGCCGCTTCTGCGCCGAATAGTCGTCTAATGCAATTCGATCCTCTAACGCCTGTTCAATGCCCCATGAAACAACGGGAACATCAGCGAGCTGAATTACAGAGCCGGTTGGAACCGCTGGGTTATCGAGAACTTCTGTAAGCTGGGTTAGACGTAATACCGTTTTCTTGTGATGCTCCATCCAGCGATCCGCTCCGTAGTAGCCCTTCACCGTCGCAGCTTCAGCACGCACCAGCAATTCCTGCGCATCCTGTAGCCGACGTTTCACCATCATGGCCTTGCCTTCATCACCCTTCACGCATACATGCTCGTTACAGTTGATGCAGTCGGCATGCCGGTCGCATGGCATCATCGTGTAGTCATGGACGCAGAAGCCAAAGTCAGTCGTATGGGCTGTCGGAATCTTAAGCCGTGCAAACTCATCTCGTGAAATCGGGATATTCTTCGGCAGCTTTGCCAGCGGGCCGAACATATGGGATTCGTCGCCAATGGACTCGCGAATCTTCGCCACCATTTGATCTGCGCTCACATGGTCATAAACCTCGTTTTGACGGACATCCAAGCGCCCCGACCACTTCGCAATATCCAACTGACTCATCCCCCCCGCCTGCGCCAAGGTATTTAAATAGTGACGAAACTGATGGGTAGATACTCGGATATGGCTGCCGTCTGGCTCAGTGAAACCAAGACGTCCAAACATCGATTCAAAACCATATTCACTTCTGGTGCCGAGCGCTGTGTTCACCTGATTGATGGTGACCGGTTCAATGACACAGCCAAAAGTACCTTTGGCGGAATGCAGTTCATTACGCCGCACTACGATGAGCGCTTCTGAAAACTTAAGGTCCATTTCCGCGTTTAGCAGCGGGAATCCCGCTGGAAGTAGAGCTATTGCGGCTCTTTCGACATCAGCAAATCGCGCACATACCCTGCGGCCAACTTTTATTAACAACACATCATTTGCGGTGCACCAAAGTCGCGCAAATGAAGCCGCGCCCTCATCAAGCAAAATTACCTGCTGAACTTCATCCATTGTTAAAAAGTCTTGGCTTCTCAGGTACTCCAAATGCTGAGGTAGATAAAGCTTTTCTGGGTTCAACTCGTACCATTTAGCAATACGTCGAGCGCCTTCCGTCAAATGCCTGATTTTGGCAACGGCCTCAGCGACAACGAGAGCCATTGAGGGAATGATCCATTTAACCATTGGATCAGCCCCCTTTGCCGAATGCCATCGCAGGCCGTAGGCATCTTTACCACCTGACGTTTTTTCATAAACCTCGCAGTTCTCGGTAAGCAGTAACACCTCATTGATACGATCAGGCGCAGAGCAGAGAATCGCGGCAATCGACGAGAACATAACGTCATTAGGTTGGATCGCCATGTAGAACGTCTTGGGAAGCGCTTCCAATGCAGCTTGAGATGGCATCTTTTCGTTCCGGCGCTTGTCAAACTCCTGCCCCACACGAACCGTATCGAGCGGTCGATTGATCGGACTACGCCACGATAGCGGAATCGCTGTGAGACGGTGCTCTGACATAAACCTAGCAATCAACTCGAGCTGAGAGCCTACTCGATAGGCCGTAGATCCTGAGAGGCGCTCAGCGATAATTCGCGCAGCTCGATTAAACGTGTCGCCATCCATCATCACCGGGATCAAATGACCGCTCTTCCTAAAAGCGGCCTCAAGGGCGCGCAGCGCAGTGACTCGAAAAGCTGGATTCTTCGTTGGCCGCATACCCTGCATGTAGCGGACGTAAGCTTTGGCAAAAGACACAAACGGCTCAGCCATCTGAGTTGGCAATATGTCATCTACTGTTTCTTGAGTAGAGAAGCAGATGCGGATCCGGTTCTTACCATGCGCCTTCAGCTGCGTGGTGTCGGTGACATCCCATGTCATATCGTTAAAACGAAGACCAGCACCGAAAATGGTCAATTGAGAACGACTCATCGCGATAAACTCGCCCAAGTTTTCTGCAGCACCCCGCTCTGCCCTGGGGGTGAACACCACGAGGCTGTCAGGCATCTTTCGTCTCCCCACGCTTCTCACGAGTGAGCTCAATCACCTCGGCAACGGCCAGAATCGTTCGGTCATTCACTGCTGCGATGCGGGCATCTGCCGCTGCGATCAGTCGTTCACGCTCGACCAAGAGGTAGTCCAGCACCGCTTCATGAGGACCATCGACCCAGGCTTGGAAGTTTTTACAGGTGTAGCACGCGATAGGAGCCATAAAACCACAAGGTCCGCCGCGGCCACAGTTCCCCATCGGCTTCATCGTTTCGTCAAAGCGAGGATCGACAATCCGACTCGTTGGGTCACTGCCACGGATCGCCGCCGACTCCTCACTAATGACGACACCGGTAAACGCATGAGCAAGGGGCGCCATTCGAAGCGCCACTGCACGGTCGATCCGTTCAATGATTTCCGGTGTGGCCTTCACATAAATCCCGACATTTTGAGTGTCGCTATGATCGAGCAATTCAGCGATGATCAGCTCGCCATGTCCCTCTCTTGCCGCGGACGTAGCCATCGTATGTCGCAGCCTTTTAGAGGTAACCTTA
Source organism: Pseudomonas sp. 7SR1 (assembly GCF_900156465.1). Taxonomy (NCBI): domain Bacteria; kingdom Pseudomonadati; phylum Pseudomonadota; class Gammaproteobacteria; order Pseudomonadales; family Pseudomonadaceae; genus Pseudomonas; species Pseudomonas sp. 7SR1. Next base: position 2,251,741 of record NZ_LT707064.1, on the reverse strand, counting down.
ATGGGTTCACCGGTTCGCTCCGAATACACCTGTAAAGCTTCAAATACCGAACTTATTCTATTGCCAATCTGCGCAGGTGACGTGTGATAGTGAAAATCTGGACGAGCCTTTTTCGTCGCCTTCCTTTGAGGAAACAGTGGCGCTTGCGATAGTTCGCCGGAGAATTTGCCGTCAAGTTCGAATCGTTTGCGAACACTACTCGCGTAGCCTATAAGCATTTTTCCGACGCTGGGAGTTATCAATCGCTCCTTGAATTGCTCCCGTCGAGCCTCGGCACTAACTTGCTTAACCCTAGGCACTCGCAGTACGTACTCGTGGCTCCCATCCGCTTTCGCAATCTCTTTGACATCGCAGACCTTCAACATTGCGAACTGGATGTTCCTCTGCCCCAACAGCAAGCAAAGCCAAGTCAAAAGATAGTCATCCAAGGCGATTTTCTTGGCGGCAAAGGCATCGTTCAGTGCTGCCTGTGTGGCCGAGCGTTCAATGTCCGTAAGCGGCCCCTTGAGCGGGTCCATAGTCAGGACTGCTGCGCCCTTGCAGTTCCCTTTGAGGCGAATACTTTTCAGAAAGCGCACGGCAGCGTTCGTCACGCCCGGCACGCCCAAGCTCTCCCATTTTTTGAGAAAGGCACTCAAAGCCCCCAACTTCCACTCGGTATCACATACCAAGGAAGCTCGAAAGTTAGCGAGCAGCGGCGCATCAATGACGCTGACTGGCTGTCCCTGGCCATCCGAAATCGATTCGAGTAATCGCCTCAAATGGTCAAACAATGAGACGACAGTCGTCGCTTCCGTGTTTTCGGCATACCAAAGCAAGGGAAACTTTGCTGCCGTGATTAACTCATCACTCGCACACCCTCTCAGTCTTTCGAAATTCACACTGATTGAGTGAAGGCCATCATGGAATGTCCATCGCTTGGCGCTCGGATCGAACACCGCTCCGCTGAGCGCCCTCACAGTAGGCGGCAGAGTCAGACCGCCCAACGACTGATGGGTAATTGCTCGTTTTTCAGTCATCACTCGACACACCGTCTACTTGCTTCGCTTGCATCGACAAAGACACTTGCTGAGCTTTCAGTCGGATGTGCCGCCGGGTGTAATTGACAGAAGTCTTTGAGGTCGGTGCCCACCCCATCAAGAAAGATCGCATGCGCTCTTCTTCGGCTTCAGAGACTTGCGCATTGTCCATAATGTCCGAGAAGCGGTCGTTCCACGTGTGACGCAAAACATGCGGAGTTACAGCATCGAACTCGCCATTGAAGGCATTCCGAAGCTCGGCGAAAACAGCATTCACAGCACTGAGCGAAAGAGGCGCCCCGGTGCCGATGGCTATGAATAGGTATGGGTGCCGCCTTGCACCTTCAGTGGCTCGGCGTGTGATGGTTATGTATTCGTGAGTCAGCTTGCAAAGGCCTGGGGATAATGGAATCTTTCGGTCACGCGTCTTGACCAGTGGCTGATCCTTTCGGGGGTCTTGCGGATCGTCTGCTCGCCTAACAACCGTCAGCTCCTCCGACTGAAAGTTAATGTCGGGAATCTTTACGTTCAAAGCTTCGCCACGCCGTAGGCCAAGCTCGTAGAACCAGCGCACTAGGAGAGCGTTTCGAATGCGCGTGTTTGAACTGGCCTAATGATTTTGGACACTTCAATCGGGCGCTATGATGGCGCTCAAATCTGAGGTGTTTGGCTATGCGTAAATCTTATTCCAGGGAATTCAAGCTCAAGGCTGCCAGCTTGGTGCTGGACGAGGGCCAGTCGGTCCCAGAGGTCTGTGCCAGTTTGGATATTGGCCCAACGGCCTTGCGCCGTTGGGTCGATCAGGTGCGTCAAGAACGCTTGGGCTCAACCCCGCAAGGGGCCAAGGCGATTACCGCCGATCAGCGAGAGATTCAGCAGCTCAAAGCGTTGCTCAGGCAAAAAGACCTGGACATTGAAATCCTAAAAAAGGCCAGTGCTCTCCTGCTTTTGGACTCCAAAGATCATTCTCGTTGATCGATGAGCTGGACGAGCAGTACGGCGTTAACAATTGCTGTCGGGCGTTTGGAGTCAACCGCAGCAGCTTTTACGCTTGGCGGCAGCGCCAAGGCAAGGTGAAGCCTGAGCGGGAGAAACTTAAAGCCGTGCTGGTCGAGCATCACAAGGAATCCAGAGCATCCGCGGGGGCTCGCACCCTTTCCAAGGAGCTGCAAGCAAAGGGGCATCGTGTCGGGCGACATATGGCTCGCAGTTTGATGCGTGAAGCCGGTGTTGCGAGTCGGCAGCGTCGACGGCACAAGTACAAATCTTCCGGTGTGGAAGCCCTGGTGACGCCGCACCTGCTCAAACGCAAGTTTGATGTCACGGCGATCAACCAGGTGTGGTGTGGCGATGTGACGTACATCAAGGTCGGCAATCGGTGGCTGTATTTTGCGGCTGTTCTGGATTTGTACGCTCGCCGGATCGTGGGCTGGTCTTTCTCGTTGATTTCTGACGCCGCGCTGACTTGCGAGGCACTGCGGATGGCGGTCGAGTTGCGAGGCCGCCCAAAGGGAGTGCTGTTTCATTCTGATCAAGGCTGCCAGTACACCAGCCATAAATTCAGGAATGAAATAAATAGGCACGGGCTTGTGCACAGCATGAGTCGTAAAGGTGAATGCTGGGACAACGCCCCAATGGAGCGTTTTTTTGGAAGCTTGAAGTCGGAGTGGGTGCCAGAGAATGGTTACAACTCGGAGCACGAAGCTCGTGTGGATATACAACGTTATGTGATGCGTTACAACAACGTCAGGCTCCATAGCTACAACGACTACCGGTCGCCGGTAGCTATGGAGAAACTGGCGGCGTGAAACCTTAACTGGTGTCCAGAATTACTTGACCAGTTCAGTTTTCCCCCTTCCACGGATTCTCCGGTGATGTTGGCGACGTAACATTGAGGAGTCTCTCCACCACCTCTGGCTGAAGTCCTTCCCGCTGCCCAATGGTATTCCGACCTTTGTGGCGCGGCAGTCGCGCGTTCAACGCGTCCTTGCAAGACGTCCACTCATTCCAAAGCCGCTCTGTCTCAGTTGCACCCAGGGGATAGCGAGCCATGTGGTATCTCACGAGCCATTCAAGATAGTCCCGGATGACCCGAATACGGTTAGCTGCGGTATGGCCCGCCACCTCTGTTGGTGCAAGTTTTCGTTGAAAAAGGCGCACACGTTCAGCGGCGCCTCTACGAGCGGAGTGATGGGAAGGGGAAATTGAATCGTACTTCAGTTGATCAGCGACAGGTCGCCTGCAGTGCCGGACAAGCTCGTCAAGTTCGCTTAAACGAAAAACACCGCCATCTCGGATCCGCTGCTGAATATCAATCCGACTCGAGTCGAGGAACAGCTGCAGCACCATGACTGACCTCAAAACCTGGTCAATCGTATTACTCGCTCTGTTGGTCGTCCGAACTTCGCTGAGGACGTAAACAGAGGGTTCGAATAAAGGGGCACCGGAGGCAAGTGCGATCAGCACTGGCAAGCGCTCCCCAGAGCTCAAGACAAGCGTCTTTACCGCATACGGGTTCAGAGTCATTTGTTTACACCCCAGAGAGGTAAACGCTTAACAAATGTAGCTCTTACTCCGCAAAAATCTGTAAACAATAAAAAAGCGAAGCCAAATCAATGGCTTCGCTTTTAATGTTTACGGTTCTGAAAAAGCTGCGGTTCAGAACGGAATATCGTCATCGAAGCTGTCGAAATCCGGCGCCGGCTGCGGTGCGGTCTGTTGCGGGGCCGGACGCTCGCGCTGTGGCTGAGGCGCCGCCTGCGGACGTGGAGCCTGCTGACGAGGCGCGGACTGCTGGTAGTTGTTGCCAGCCTGTTGATCGCCCTGCGGACGGCCGCCCAGCAGTTGCATGGTGCCCTGCATGTCGACGATGATTTCAGTGGTGTAGCGCTTGATGCCGTCTTTTTCCCACTCGCGGGTCTGCAGCTTGCCTTCGATGTACACCTGCGAACCCTTGCGCAGGTATTCGCCGGCGATCTCCGCCACCTTGCCGAACATCGACACGCGGTGCCATTCGGTCTTTTCGACCTTCTGGCCGGTCTGCTTGTCGGTCCACTGTTCGCTGGTCGCCAGACTCAGGTTGGTCACGGCGTTGCCGTTAGGCAGGTAGCGAACCTCGGGATCCTGGCCGCAAGTACCGACCAATATGACTTTGTTAACCCCACGGGCCATAACGTTCTCCTAGGCTTCGCACGCGGTAGGTGCCGGGTTGTTCACCAGGCGCTCGAGCGTCGCACGATCCAATAATTCGGTGTCCAGTTTGATATAAACGGCCGCTTCGTCGGCGACCACCACTGCATCGGTTACTCCAACGACGGCCCTGAGGCGCTCGGCCAGGCCTGCTTCGCGGATGGCTTCGGGCGACAACGGCAAGCGCAGGCTCGTCACATACGGAGGTTCGCGCATGGTAACAGCAAAGACCAGCCAAAGTGCAGCCAGCGCCGCGCATCCCAGGAATACAACCGACAAACCGCCATGCTGGAACAACCAGCCGCCCAGGATCCCGCCCAACGCCGAACCCAGGAACTGGCTGGTGGAATAGACCCCCATCGCCGTGCCCTTGCCGCCCGCCGGTGAAACCTTGCTGATCAGCGACGGGAGGGAGGCCTCCAGCAGATTGAACGCGGTGAAAAATACCACCGTGCCGATCACCAGGGCCCGCAGGCTGTCGCCGAACTGCCAGAAGAATAGCTCAGTGAGCATCAGCGTCACGACGGCGCCGAGCAAAACTCGTTTCATTTTGCGTCGCTTCTCGCCATAGATGATGAAGGGAATCATGGCGAAGAAAGAAATCAGCAGCGCGGTGAGGTAAACCCACCAGTGTTGCTCCTTGGGCAGGCCGGCCTTCTCGACCAGCGCCAGCGGCAAGGCCACGAAGCTGGACATCAGCATGGCATGCAGCACGAAGATGCCCAGGTCCAGGCGCAACAGGTCCGGGTGCTTGAGCGTGGGTATCAGCGCCTGGCGGGCCACGCCGGACTCGCGATGCTGCAGCGGCCCGGTGGATTGCGGTACCACGAAGGCCACGATCAGGATGCCCAGCAGGGCCATGGCACCGGTCGCCAGGAACAGCCCCGACAGGCCGAAAGCCCGGGTCAGCAAGGGACCGACCACCATGGCGACGGCGAACGACAGGCCGATCGTCATGCCGATCATGGCCATGGCCTTGGTCCGGTGCTGCTCGCGGGTCAGGTCTGACAGCAGTGCCATGACGGCGGCGGAAATCGCCCCGGCACCTTGCAGGATCCGCCCGGCGATCACGCCCCAGATCGAATCGGCGCTGGCCGCCAGGACGCTGCCCAGGGCAAAGACGATCAACCCCAGGTAAATGACCGGACGCCGGCCGATACGGTCGGAAATGACACCAAAGGGAATCTGGAAAATCGCCTGGGTCAGGCCATACGCGCCAATCGCCAGCCCGATGAGGGCCGGCGTCGCGCCCGCCAGGTCCATGCCATAGGTCGCCAGCACCGGCAACACCATGAACATGCCCAGCATACGGAAGGCGAACACCAGGGCCAGACCGCTTGCCGCTCGGGTCTCGCCGCTACTCATGCGTTCGCTGTGGGGATCGTGCATGGAAAAACCTCATCTGAACCGGCGGCGATTCTACCAGTCCCATCGATTGAGGGGGTATATCGCGACGGTTTGACGCGCAGTCTTCATGTATGGCCGCCGTCGCGATTCAATAGTGTGCATCCATCCAGTATTTGCCCTTATACTCCTACGTTTTCGACGCCCGCCGAGCGAGGCCATTTTGGACAAGATCCTGATTCGTGGGGCCCGTACCCACAACCTGAAGAATATCGACCTGACCCTGCCACGGGACAAGCTGATCGTCATCACCGGCCTGTCCGGATCCGGCAAATCATCCCTGGCTTTCGACACCCTGTACGCCGAAGGCCAGCGACGCTATGTCGAATCGCTGTCGGCCTACGCCCGGCAATTCCTGTCGATGATGGAAAAACCCGACGTCGACACCATCGAAGGCCTGTCGCCGGCGATTTCCATCGAACAGAAATCGACTTCCCATAACCCCCGATCGACGGTCGGCACCATCACCGAGATCTACGACTACCTGCGCCTGCTCTACGCGCGAGTCGGGATCCCCCGCTGCCCCGATCACGACATCCCCCTGGAAGCCCAGACCGTCAGCCAGATGGTCGACCTGGTACTGGCCCAGCCCGAAGGCAGCAAGCTGATGCTGCTGGCACCGGTCGTCCGCGAGCGCAAGGGCGAGCACCTGCTGGTCTTCGAAGAGCTGCGAGCCCAGGGCTTCGTGCGGGCCCGGGTCAACGGCAAGTTGTGCGAACTGGACGAACTGCCGAAGCTGGATAAACAGAAGAAGCATTCGATCGATGTGGTGGTGGACCGCTTCAAGGTCCGACCCGACCTGCAACAACGCCTGGCCGAGTCCTTCGAGACCGCCTTGAAGCTGGCCGACGGCATTGCCCTGGTCGCGCCGATGGACGACGAACCCGGTGAGGAAATCATTTTTTCCGCACGCTTCGCCTGCCCGGTCTGCGGCCATGCCATCAGCGAGCTGGAACCCAAGCTGTTCTCCTTCAACAACCCGGCGGGCGCCTGCCCGACGTGCGATGGCCTGGGGGTCAAGCAGTTCTTCGACACCAAGCGCCTGGTCAATGGCGAACTGACCCTGGCCGAAGGCGCGATTCGCGGCTGGGACAGGCGCAACGTCTATTACTTCCAGATGCTCGGGTCCCTGGCGGCCCACTACAAGTTCAGCCTGGACAAGCCGTTCAACGAACTGCCCGCCGACCGGCAGCAGTACATCCTGCACGGCAGCGGCTCGCAGAACGTCGACTTCAAGTACTTGAACGACCGCGGCGACATCGTCAAGCGCTCCCACCCGTTCGAAGGCATCGTGCCGAACCTCGAGCGGCGCTACCGTGAGACCGAATCGGCGAGCGTGCGCGAAGAGCTGGCCAAGTTTCTCAGCACCCAGCCCTGCCCCGACTGTCGTGGCACCCGTTTGCGGCGGGAGGCCCGGCATGTCTGGGTGGGCGAGAAGACCTTGCCGGCGGTGACCAACCTACCGATCGGCGATGCCACCGACTATTTCGGCGGCCTCAAGCTCACCGGGCGCCGCGGCGAAATCGCGGACAAGATTCTCAAGGAGATTCGTGAACGCTTGCAGTTCCTGGTGAATGTCGGCCTGGACTACCTGACCCTCGATCGCAGCGCGGACACCTTGTCCGGCGGCGAAGCCCAGCGCATCCGCCTGGCCAGCCAGATCGGCGCGGGCCTAGTGGGGGTGATGTACATCCTCGACGAACCTTCCATCGGCCTGCACCAACGGGACAACGATCGGCTGCTGGGGACCCTGAAGCATTTGCGGGACATCGGCAACACGGTGATCGTGGTGGAGCACGATGAAGACGCGATCCGCCTGGCGGACTACGTGGTGGATATCGGCCCCGGTGCGGGGGTACATGGCGGGCATATCGTGGCGCAGGGCACTGCCGCCGAGGTCATGGCCCATCCTGACTCCCTGACCGGCAAATACCTGTCCGGCCGTGTGAAGATAAAGGTCCCGGCCAAACGTACGCCGCGCAACAAGAAGCTGTCCCTGACCCTCAAGGGGGCCCGTGGCAACAACCTGCGCAACGTTGACCTGGAGATCCCGATCGGTCTGCTCACCTGTGTCACCGGCGTATCCGGCTCCGGCAAATCCACCCTGATCAACAACACCCTGTTCCCTCTCAGCGCCACGGCCCTGAACGGCGCAACCACCCTGGAAGCGGCGGCTCACGACAGCATCAAGGGCCTGGAGCACCTGGACAAGGTGGTCGACATCGACCAGAGCCCGATCGGCCGTACGCCGCGTTCGAACCCGGCGACCTACACCGGCTTGTTCACGCCGATTCGTGAGCTGTTCGCCGGCGTGCCCGAATCCCGTTCCCGGGGCTACGGCCCGGGCCGGTTCTCGTTCAACGTCAAGGGCGGGCGCTGCGAAGCGTGCCAGGGCGATGGCCTGATCAAGGTGGAGATGCACTTCCTTCCGGACATCTATGTGCCGTGCGACGTGTGCAAGAGCAAGCGCTACAACCGCGAAACCCTGGAGATCAAATACAAGGGCAAGAACATCCACGAAACCCTCGAGATGACCATCGAAGAGGCGCGGGAGTTCTTCGACGCGGTGCCGGCCCTGGCACGCAAGCTCCAGACGCTGATGGACGTGGGCCTGTCCTACATCAAGCTTGGGCAGTCGGCGACAACCTTGTCCGGGGGGGAGGCCCAACGGGTCAAGCTGTCCCGGGAACTGTCAAAGCGCGACACCGGCAAGACCCTGTACATCCTCGACGAACCGACCACGGGCTTGCACTTTGCCGATATCCAGCAATTGCTCGACGTGCTGCATCGTCTTCGCGACCACGGCAACACCGTGGTGGTGATCGAGCACAATCTGGACGTGATCAAGACCGCCGACTGGCTGGTGGACCTTGGGCCGGAAGGTGGCTCCAAGGGTGGCCAGATCATCGCGGTGGGGACGCCCGAGCAAGTGGCGCAGATGAAGCAATCCCATACCGGTCACTACCTCAAGCCTCTGCTGGAGCGCGACCGGGATTGAGACACCGGTCATGAAAAAGCCCCTGCCATCTCATCGATGCCAGGGGCTTTTTCATAACGGCATGCCCACCAGAACAACGGTCTCACCGACCTCAAGCCAGAATCAGCACTGCGACTGCAGGTAGTTTTCCAACCCGATCAACTTGATCAGCCCCAACTGCTTCTCAAGCCAGTAGGTGTGGTCTTCCTCGGTATCGTTGAGCTGGACGCGCAGGATCTCGCGGGTCACGTAGTCGTTGTGTTGCTCGCACAGTTCGATGCCTTTGCACAACGCCGCGCGGACCTTGTATTCCAGACGCAAGTCAGCGGCCAGCATTTCGGGCACGGTGGTTCCGATATCCAGGTCGTCTGCGCGCATGCGTGGAGTGCCTTCAAGCATCAGGATCCGGCGCATGAGTGCATCAGCGTGCTGAGTCTCTTCTTCCATCTCATGGTTGATACGTTCGTAGAGCTCGGTAAAACCCCAATCCTCGTACATCCGCGAATGGATGAAATATTGATCACGTGCCGCCAGCTCACCGGTCAGCAGCGTGTTGAGGTAATCGATTACGTCTGGGTGACCTTGCATCGCCCTACATCTCCACAAGCTTTGAAAGGCTCTAGTTTGAACCATGCTGACTGCAAGGTCACTCGCTCATCGCAATAAAAGCGAAGAAAATCCGAGAAAACAGGGTTAAATAACGCAAAAACCGCCCAAATGAGGGCGGTTCTGCTTCTCGTTTAGACTTAGTTAAGCTGTACGCCCAACGCCTTTGCGATGCCTTCGCCGTAAGCGGCGTCTGCCTTGAAGAAGTGCTGCAATTGACGGTCGACGACGTCTGCCGAGACACCCGCCATCGCACCGGCGATATTACTGATCAACAGCGCTTTCTGCTCGTCGTTCATCAAGCGGAACAGCGCCCCCGCATGGCTGTAGTAGTCAGTATCCTCGCGATGATCGTAGCGATCGGCCGCCCCGCTCAAGGCCAGAGCCGGCTCCGCATAACGTGGTGCCTGCTTCGGCGCCTCCACATAGCTGTTCGGCTCGTAGTTGGGCGCTGCACCACCGTTGCTGCCGAACGCCATGGCGCCGTCGCGCTGATAGGTGTTGACCGGGCTGCGCGGAGCATTCACCGGCAACTGCTGATGATTGGTGCCGACACGGTAGCGGTGCGCATCCGCGTAGGCGAATACGCGGCCTTGCAACATGCGGTCCGGCGAAAGCCCCACACCTGGCACCATGTTGCTGGGCCCAAACGCTGCTTGCTCCACTTCAGCGAAGTAGTTCAGAGGGTTGCGGTTGAGCTCCAGTTCGCCGACTTCAATCAGCGGAAACTCTTTCTGCGACCAGGTCTTGGTCACATCGAACGGATTTTCGTAATGCGCAGCAGCCTGGGCTTCGGTCATGATCTGGATGCAGACGCTCCATTTCGGGAAATCACCGCGCTCAATGGCGTTGAACAGGTCACGCTGGGCGTAATCCGGATCAGTACCCGCCAGGCGAGCGGCCTCGGCCGGCGACAGGTTCTTGATGCCTTGCTTGGTCTTGTAGTGCCATTTGACCCAGTGACGCTCACCCTGTGCATTGATCAAGCTGTAGGTGTGGCTACCAAAGCCGTGCATGTGGCGATAGCCGTCAGGAATGCCGCGGTCAGAGAACAGAATGGTGACCTGGTGCAGGGCCTCAGGCGAATGCGACCAGAAATCCCACATCATCTGGGCGCTTTTCAGGTTACTTTGCGGCAGACGTTTCTGGGTGTGGATAAAGTCCGGGAACTTCAGCGGATCGCGAATGAAGAATACCGGCGTGTTGTTACCCACAATGTCCCAGTTACCTTCCTCGGTGTAGAACTTCAGGGCGAAACCACGGGGATCGCGCTCAGTATCGGCAGAGCCTCGCTCGCCCCCCACAGTGGAAAACCGCAGGAAAGTAGGCGTCTGCTTGCCGACAGACTCGAACAATTTAGCACAGGTGTATTGGGTGATATCCCGTGTCACGGTGAATGTGCCGTAGGCGCCCGAGCCTTTGGCGTGCACGCGGCGCTCGGGGATATTCTCGCGGTTGAAGTGAGCGAGCTTCTCGATAAGGTGGAAGTCATCGAGCAGCAACGGGCCACGGGGGCCCGCAGAGCGAGAATTCTGGTTATCGGCGACAGGAGCGCCGCTTGCTGTCGTAAGCGTTTTGGTCTGGCTCATGCTCAATCTTCCTCGGTCGGTCTCTGAACTGCCGGCTAATCGGCTGGAAAGGAGTATTGACCATGTTAGTTACAGTATCCAAATTCATTAAATCATGGACATCGATAGTCATTATCTAATGCTGCCGTGTTGCCAATAGCGAGACCAGCCGAAACGGCCGTTTACCTTTTCACAGGCACAAAAAAACCGGGCACAAGGCCCGGTTTTTTCTTTATTGCCGTCTTACTCAGCGGATACAGCTTCACCGCCGGTAGCACGATCAACCAACTCGACGTACGCCATAGGCGCGTTGTCGCCAGCGCGGAAACCGCACTTGAGGATGCGCAGGTAGCCACCCTCACGGGTAGCGTAACGCTTGCCCAGGTCGTTGAAGAGCTTACCAACGATAGCTTTCGAACGAGTACGGTCGAAAGCCAGGCGGCGGTTAGCCAGGCTGTCTGTCTTGGCCAGAGTGATCAGCGGCTCGGCAACGCGGCGCAGTTCTTTGGCTTTCGGCAGTGTAGTTTTGATCAGCTCGTGCTCGAACAGCGACACCGCCATGTTCTGGAACATGGCCTTGCGGTGCGAGCTGGTGCGGCTCAGGTGACGACCACTTTTACGATGACGCATGGTTCATTCCTTACCAAACACAACGTTCGGTGATTACGACGATCAGGCAGTCGCCTTGTCGTCCTTCTTAAGACTTGCAGGCGGCCAGTTGTCGAGGCGCATGCCGAGGGACAGACCGCGGGAGGCCAGAACGTCCTTGATTTCAGTCAAGGATTTCTTGCCAAGGTTCGGAGTCTTCAACAGCTCTACTTCGGTACGCTGAATCAGGTCGCCGATGTAGTAGATGTTTTCCGCCTTAAGGCAGTTAGCCGAACGTACAGTCAGTTCCAGATCGTCAACCGGGCGAAGCAGGATCGGATCGATCTCGTCTTCCTGCTCGACAACCACTGGCTCACTGTCACCCTTGAGGTCGACGAACGCAGCCAACTGCTGTTGCAGGATGGTTGCAGCACGACGGATAGCCTCTTCAGGATCCAGGGTACCGTTGGTTTCCAGATCAATAACCAGCTTGTCCAGGTTAGTACGCTGCTCGACACGGGCGTTTTCCACCACGTATGCGATACGGCGAACCGGGCTGAACGAAGAGTCAAGCTGCAAGCGACCGATGCTGCGGCTTTCGTCTTCATCGCTCTGACGCGAGTCTGCCGGCTCATAACCACGACCACGAGCTACGGTGAGCTTCATGTTCAGGGCGCCGTTAGACGCCAGGTTAGCGATTACGTGATCGGGGTTAACGATCTCGACATCATGATCCAGCTGAATATCGGCAGCGGTAACCACCCCCGAACCCTTCTTCGACAAGGTCAGCGTAACTTCGTCACGACCGTGCAGCTTGATAGCCAGGCCTTTAAGGTTCAACAGGATTTCAATGACATCTTCCTGTACGCCTTCGATCGCGCTGTACTCATGGAGTACACCGTCAATCTCGGCCTCGACTACTGCACAGCCGGGCATTGAGGACAACAGGATGCGGCGCAGCGCGTTGCCCAGGGTGTGGCCGAAACCACGCTCGAGAGGCTCGAGTGTGATCTTGGCGCGGGTTGGACTGACAACCTGCACATCGATATGGCGGGGTGTCAGGAACTCATTTACCGAAATCTGCATGGATGCACCTATTTTCTAGCCCTTACTTGGAGTAGAGCTCGACAATCAGGCTTTCGTTGATGTCGGCGGACAGATCACTGCGAGCTGGAACGTTCTTGAAAACGCCCGACTTCTTCTCAGTGTCTACTTCTACCCATTCTACGCGGCCACGTTGGGCACACAGATCGAGAGCTTGGACAATGCGAAGTTGATTCTTTGCTTTCTCGCGAACAGCAACCACGTCACCAGCACGAACCTGGTAGGACGGAACGTTTACGGTCTGACCGTTAACGCTGATCGACTTGTGCGATACCAGCTGACGGGATTCGGCACGAGTAGAACCGAAGCCCATACGGTATACAACGTTGTCCAGACGGCATTCGAGCAGTTGCAACAGGTTTTCGCCGGTTGCGCCTTTCTTGCCAGCTGCTTCTTTGTAGTAGCCGCTGAACTGACGCTCGAGAACGCCGTAGATACGACGAACCTTCTGCTTCTCACGCAGTTGGGTGCCGTAATCGGACTGGCGACCGCGGCGCTGGCCGTGGATACCAGGTGCTGCTTCGATGTTGCACTTCGATTCGATCGCGCGCACGCCGCTCTTCAGGAAGAGATCGGTGCCTTCGCGACGAGCGAGTTTGCATTTTGGACCAATGTAACGAGCCATTCTTTACAATCTCCTGGATTACACGCGGCGCTTCTTCGGCGGACGGCACCCGTTGTGCGGGATTGGCGTCACGTCGGTGATGCTGGCGATCTTGTAGCCACAGCCGTTCAATGCACGAACTGCGGATTCACGACCTGGACCTGGACCCTTGACGTTGACGTCGAGGTTTTTCAGGCCGTATTCCAGCGCAGCTTGACCAGCACGTTCAGCAGCAACTTGAGCGGCGAACGGGGTGGACTTGCGGGAACCGCGGAAACCCGAACCACCGGAGGTAGCCCAGGAAAGAGCGTTACCTTGACGGTCGGTAATGGTCACGATGGTGTTGTTAAAAGATGCATGGATGTGGGCGATGCCATCAACCACTGTCTTTTTAACTTTTTTACGAGGACGAGCAGCAGGTTTTGCCATGATTAAATTCCTGTCGATTCGCTGGGGCGATTACTTGCGGATCGGCTTACGCGGGCCTTTACGGGTACGCGCGTTGGTCTTGGTACGCTGACCGCGTACTGGAAGACCACGACGATGACGCAGACCGCGATAGCAACCGAGGTCCATCAAGCGCTTGATTTTCATGTTGGTTTCACGGCGCAGGTCACCTTCAGTGGTGAACTTCGCCACTTCGCCACGCAGCTGTTCAATCTGCTCGTCGCTCAGATCTTTGATCTTTGCCGCTGGGTTGACCCCAGCCACTGCACAAATTTTCTGTGCAGTAGTGCGACCAACACCATAGATGTAGGTCAGCGAGATAACAGTATGCTTGTTATCTGGAATGTTGACGCCTGCAATACGGGCCATTCAGTGGGACTCCAATTGACAGCTACCTACGCCCCGGAAGCCAAGAAATAGGGCGCGAGATAATATCGCTGTAATAACAAATAATCAACCCGGCAGCGCACTAGCTGCCGGGCTTAAAGCACAATCACACTCAGCCTTGGCGCTGTTTGTGACGCGGTTCCGCGCTGCAAATTACCCGAACAACACCTTCGCGGCGAATAATCTTGCAGTTACGGCACAGCTTTTTCACCGATGCACGAACTTTCATCACCAACTCCTCGAACCTTATGGACGCTACTCAGCGCAACATGCCGCTGCCGTAGCCCTTCAGGTTGGCTTTCTTCATCAGGGATTCGTACTGGTGCGAAACGAGGTGCGATTGTACTTGGGACATGAAGTCCATCACAACCACGACCACGATCAGCAACGAGGTCCCGCCAAGGTAGAACGGTACGTTTGCCGCAACCACCAGGAACTGGGGCAACAGGCAGACGGCCGTCATGTAAAGAGCACCGAACATGGTCAAGCGAGTCAGAACGCCATCAATGTAGCGCGCAGACTGCTCACCCGGACGGATACCCGGAATAAAGGCACCGGACTTCTTCAGGTTTTCCGCTACGTCTTTCGGATTGAACATCAACGCCGTATAGAAGAAGCAGAAGAAAATAATCCCTGCACTAAACAGCAGAATATTCAACGGCTGACCAGGAGCGATCGACTGCGAGAGATCCTGCAACCAGCCCATACCTTCAGACTGGCCGAACCAGGCGCCCAACGAAGCCGGGAACAGCAAGATGCTGCTCGCGAAAATAGCCGGAATAACACCGGCCATGTTCACCTTCAACGGCAAGTGGCTCGTCTGCGCAGCAAATACCTTGCGGCCCTGCTGACGCTTGGCGTAGTGAACAGCAATACGACGCTGACCACGCTCGATGAATACCACGAAACCGATAATCGCTACTGCCAGCAAACCGATGGCAACCAGAGCGAAAATGTTGATATCACCCTGACGCGCAGACTCGAAAGACTGCCCGATCGCTCTCGGAAGACCGGCGACGATACCTGCGAAGATCAACATCGAGATACCGTTGCCAACACCACGCTCAGTAATCTGCTCACCCAGCCACATCATGAACATCGCGCCCGCCACGAAAGTGGTTACCGCGACGAAATGGAAGCTGAAGTCAGCAGTGAACGAAACGCCTTGCCCCGCCAGGCCGATGGACATGCCAATGGCCTGGACAAGAGCGAGAACGACAGTGCCGTAGCGGGTGTACTGGCTGATCTTGCGACGGCCAGCTTCACCTTCCTTCTTCAACTGTTCCAGCTGCGGGCTGACAGCGGTCATCAGCTGCATGATGATCGATGCCGAGATGTACGGCATGATCCCCAGTGCAAAGATGCTCATCCGCTCCAGCGCGCCGCCGGAAAACATGTTGAACAAGCTAAGAATGGTCCCCTCATTCTGTCGAAACAGGTCTGCGAGTCGGTCCGGGTTGATACCTGGAACCGGGATGTGTGCGCCTATTCGGTAGACGATAATCGCCAGGAACAGAAAACGCAGACGAGCCCAGAGTTCAGACATACCGCCTTTGCCGAGCGCAGAGAGAGCACCTTGCTTAGCCATTTATTCCTCGAACTTGCCGCCAGCTGCTTCGATAGCCGCACGCGCACCTTTGGTGGCGCCGATTCCCTTTCCGATGGTGACAGCGCGAGCAACTTCGCCCGACAGCATGATTTTCACACGCTGTACGTTCTGGTTGATCACGTTGGCATCCTTCAGGGACTGCACGGTGACGATGTCGCCGTCCACTTTAGCCAGCTCGGACAGACGCACTTCTGCGCGGTCCATGGCCTTCAGGGAAACGAAACCGAACTTCGGCAGGCGACGATGCAGCGGCTGTTGACCGCCTTCAAAGCCTGGAGCAATGGTGCCACCGGAGCGGGAGGTCTGACCTTTGTGACCACGGCCACCAGTCTTGCCCAAACCACTACCGATACCACGGCCCGGACGATGCTTTTCGCGACGGGAACCCGGCGCTGGACTCAGATCATTGAGTTTCATCGATTAACCCTCGACACGCAGCATGTAGTAAGCCTTGTTGATCATCCCGCGGTTCTCGGGAGTATCCTGGACTTCTACAGTGTGACCGATGCGACGCAGACCCAGACCCTTAACGCACAGTTTGTGGTTAGGGATGCGGCCGGTCATGCTTTTGATCAGCGTAACTTTTACGGTAGCCATGATCAGAAGATCTCCTTGACGCTTTTGCCACGCTTGGCGGCAATGGATTCAGGAGACTGCATAGCCTTCAAGCCCTTGAAAGTGGCGTGAACCACGTTTACAGGGTTAGTCGAGCCGTAGCACTTGGCCAGAACGTTCTGAACGCCAGCAACCTCGAGGACAGCACGCATGGCGCCGCCGGCGATGATACCGGTACCTTCAGAAGCAGGCTGCATGTACACCTTCGAAGCGCCATGGGCAGACTTCATTGCGTACTGCAGAGTGGTGCCGTTCAGATCAACCTGGATCATGTTGCGGCGAGCAGCTTCCATTGCCTTCTGGATCGCAGCAGGCACTTCACGCGACTTGCCACGGCCGAAGCCAACACGGCCCTTGCCATCACCTACCACGGTCAACGCGGTGAAAGTGAAGATACGGCCGCCTTTTACGGTTTTGGCTACGCGGTTAACTTGAACCAGCTTCTCGATGTAGCCTTCGTCGCGCTTTTGGTCGTTATTGGACATAACTTAGAACTCCAGCCCAGCTTCACGAGCAGCATCAGCCAGCGCCTTGACGCGGCCGTGGTACTTGAAGCCAGAGCGGTCGAAAGCCACCTGCGAGACGCCAGCGGCTTTAGCACGCGTAGCGACCAGCTGGCCAACCTTAGTGGCCGCGTCGATGTTGCCGGTAGCACCATCACGCAGTTCTTTATCCAAAGTCGAGGCACTTGCCAGGACTTTGTTGCCGTCGGCCGAAATGACCTGGGCGTAGATGTGCTGCGAAGAGCGGAACACGCAGAGACGCACGACTTCGAGTTCGTGCATTTTCAGGCGTGCTTTGCGAGCGCGACGCAGTCGAGTAACTTTTTTGTCGGTCATTTGCTATGCCCTACTTCTTCTTGGCTTCTTTACGACGGACGACTTCGTCCGCGTAGCGCACACCTTTGCCTTTGTACGGCTCTGGTGGACGGAAGTCGCGGATCTCGGCGGCCACTTGACCTACCAGCTGCTTGTCGATGCCCTTGATCAGGATATCGGTCTGGCTAGGAGTCTCAGCGGTGATGCCATCCGGCAGTTCGTAATCCACTGGGTGCGAGAAGCCAAGAGCCAGGTTCAGAACCGAGCCTTTTGCTTGCGCTTTGTAACCAACACCGACCAGCTGGAGCTTGCGCTCGAAGCCTTGGCTTACGCCTTGGACCATGTTGTTTACCAACGCACGAGTGGTACCAGCCATTGCGCGAGTCTGTTGGTCGCCATTGCGAGCAGCAAAACGCAGCTCACCGGCTTCCTGAACGATCTCAACGGACGAATGGATGTTCAGTTCAAGAGTGCCCTTGGCACCCTTCACCGAAAGCTGTTGGCCTGCGAATTTGACTTCGACACCGGCTGGCAGCTTAACGGGGTTCTTAGCGACGCGAGACATGCTTATCCCCCCTTAGAACACAGTGCAAAGAACTTCGCCGCCGACACCGGCAGCGCGCGCAGCACGATCAGTCATCACACCCTTGTTGGTGGAGACGATAGACACGCCCAGACCGCCGCGAACTTTCGGCAACTCCTCGACGGACTTGTACTGACGCAGGCCTGGACGGCTAACGCGCTTCACTTCCTCGATGACCGGACGGCCTTCGAAGTATTTCAGCTCGATGGACAGCAGAGGCTTGATTTCGCTGCTGATCTGATAACCCGCGATGTAACCTTCGTCCTTCAGGACTTTTGCTACAGCCACCTTCAACGTGGAAGACGGCATGCTTACGACGGACTTTTCAGCCATCTGGGCATTACGGATTCGAGTTAGCATGTCCGCTAACGGGTCCTGCATACTCATGGGCTAGACGCTCCTAATGCAAAAAAATTAGCCTTACGGCTACTACGTGTCGCCGAGAAACTCCGGGCATGAAAAACACGGGCTCAGGCGAGCCGGTCATTCTAGACACACCCCAGAAATGAATCAAGCCCCAAAAGGGGCTTGATTCGGCTTCAAGGCCACCGGTGGTCAGGATCCTGAGACCCTGACCACCGAGACTTTGACAGTGCTTACCAGCTGGCTTTGACCAGACCTGGAACGTCACCACGCATTGCAGCTTGACGCAGCATGTTACGGCCCAGGCCGAACTTGCGGTACACGCCATGCGGACGACCAGTCAGGCGGCAGCGGTTACGCATGCGCGAGGCGCTTGCGTCACGTGGCTGCTTCTGCAGTGCTACGGTAGCTTCCCAGCGTGCTTCTGGACTTGCGTTCAGATCAACGATGATAGCTTTAAGCGCTGCACGCTTGGCGGCGTACTTGGCAACGGTGAGCTGACGCTTCAGCTCACGGTTCTTCATGCTCTTCTTGGCCATTTTCCTACTCCAATCAGTTGCGGAACGGGAATTTGAAAGCACGCAGCAGAGCGCGACCTTCGTCATCCGATTTGGCAGTGGTGGTCAGGGTAATGTCCAGACCGCGCAGAGCATCGATCTTGTCGTAATCGATTTCCGGGAAAATGATCTGCTCTTTCACGCCCATGCTGTAGTTGCCACGACCGTCGAAGGACTTGGCATTCAGGCCGCGGAAGTCGCGAACCCGAGGCAGGGAGATCGACAGCAGACGATCCAGGAACTCATACATACGATCGCGACGCAGGGTCACTTTGACACCGATCGGCCAACCTTCACGGACTTTGAAGCCAGCGATGGATTTGCGAGCGTGAGTCACAACGACTTTCTGGCCGGTGATCTTCTCCAGGTCAGCTACCGCGTGCTCGATGACTTTTTTGTCGCCGATCGCTTCGCCCAGACCCATGTTCAGGGTGATCTTGGTAATGCGCGGAACTTCCATCACGTTCGCCAGCTTAAGTTCTTCCTTAAGCTTCGGTGCGATTTCCTTCCGGTAAATCTCTTTCAGTCGTGCCATGGTCTTCTACCTAGCAGTGTTCAAGCATCAACCGCTTTTTGGGTCGACTTGAAGACACGAATTTTTTTGCCGTCTTCTACTTTGAAACCAACGCGGTCAGCCTTGTTGGTTTCGCCGTTGAAAATGGCGACGTTGGAAGCGTGCAGTGGCGCTTCTTTCTCGACGATACCGCCCTGTACGCCCGACATCGGGTTAGGCTTGGTATGACGCTTGACCAGGTTCAGACCACCAACAACCAGACGGTTGTCAGCGAGAACCTTAAGCACCTTACCGCGCTTGCCCTTGTCTTTGCCGGCGATCACGATGATCTCGTCGTCACGACGAATCTTTTGCATGTCGGATCTCCTTACAGCACTTCTGGGGCGAGCGAGACGATCTTCATGAACTTCTCAGTACGAAGTTCACGGGTCACTGGCCCAAAGATACGGGTGCCGATTGGCTCTTGCTTGTTGTTCAACAGAACAGCAGCGTTGCCATCAAAGCGGATGATGGAGCCGTCTGCACGACGAACACCATGGCGAGTGCGGACTACAACAGCAGTCATCACTTGGCCTTTCTTCACCTTACCGCGAGGAATTGCTTCCTTGACGGTAACCTTGATGATGTCGCCAATTGCAGCGTAACGACGATGGGAGCCACCCAGCACCTTGATGCACATAACGCGGCGAGCGCCGCTGTTATCGGCCACATCAAGCATGGATTGAGTCTGAATCATATAATTTCTCCGACCCCTAGCCCTTAGACTTCCACAGCGCGTTCGAGAACATCAACCAGCGCCCAAGATTTGGTCTTGGCCATCGGACGGGTTTCACGAATAGTGACCTTGTCGCCGATGTGGCACTGATTGGTTTCGTCGTGCGCGTGCAGCTTAGTCGAACGCTTAACGTATTTACCGTAGATCGGGTGCTTTACGCGACGCTCGATCAGAACGGTGATGGTTTTGTCCATCTTGTCGCTGACAACACGGCCAGTCAGCGTACGGACAGTTTTTTCGGCTTCTGCCATGATTACTTACCTGCCTGCTGGTTGAGCACAGTTTTCACGCGAGCGATGTCACGCTTAACTTGCGAGAGCAGATGAGACTGCCCCAACTGGCCAGTTGCCTTCTGCATACGCAGATTGAACTGGTCGCGCAGCAGGCCGAGCAGTTGCTCGTTCAGCTGCTGTGCGGATTTTTCACGAAGTTCATTCGCTTTCATCACATCACCGTCCGTTTAACAAAGGAGGTGGCGAGCGGCAGCTTTGCAGCAGCCAGGGCGAAAGCCTCACGCGCCAGCTCTTCAGAAACACCCTCGATTTCATACAGGACTTTGCCTGGCTGAATCTGGGCAACCCAGTATTCCACGTTACCCTTACCTTTACCCATCCGCACTTCGAGAGGCTTCTTGGTGACAGGCTTGTCCGGGAACACACGGATCCAGATCTTGCCGCCACGTTTTACGTGACGGGTCAGAGCACGACGTGCCGACTCGATCTGACGAGCGGTGAGACGACCACGAGCAACAGACTTCAGCGCGAACTCGCCGAAGCTGACTTTGCTACCGCGCAATGCCAGGCCACGGTTGTGACCGGTCATCTGCTTGCGGAACTTCGTACGCTTTGGTTGCAACATTTGGCGTACCCCTTACTTAGCAGCTTTTTTACGAGGCGCTGGTGCTTGTGGCTTCAGCTCTTCTTGGCGACCACCAATTACTTCGCCTTTGAAGATCCAAACCTTTACACCGATCACACCGTAGGTGGTGTGAGCTTCGTAGTTGGCATAGTCGATGTCGGCACGCAGGGTGTGCAGTGGCACACGACCTTCGCGATACCATTCAGTACGTGCGATTTCAGCACCGCCGAGACGACCGCTCACTTGGATTTTGATGCCTTTGGCACCAATGCGAATGGCGTTCTGTACAGCGCGCTTCATAGCGCGACGGAACATTACGCGACGCTCCAGCTGCTGAGCTACGCTCTGCGCAACCAGCATACCGTCGAGCTCCGGCTTGCGGATCTCTTCGATATTGATGTGCACAGGCACACCCATTTGCTTGGTCAGGTCCTGACGCAGTTTCTCAACATCTTCACCTTTCTTCCCGATAACGATACCTGGGCGAGCGGTGTGGATGGTGATACGTGCTGTCTGAGCCGGACGATGGATATCGATACGGCTTACGGACGCGCTTTTTAGTTTGTCTTGGAGATACTCACGCACCTTCAGATCAGCGAACAAGTAGTCCGCATAAGTCCGACCGTCTGCGTACCAGACGGAGGTGTGCTCCTTGACGATTCCCAGGCGAATGCCAATGGGATGTACTTTCTGACCCATCTCTTCGACTCCGTTACTTGTCAGCAACCTTGACAGTGATATGGCAAGACCGCTTGACGATGCGATCAGCACGGCCTTTGGCACGTGGCATGATGCGCTTCAGCGAACGCCCTTCGTTAACGAAAACGGTGCTGACCTTCAGATCATCAACGTCTGCGCCTTCGTTATGCTCGGCGTTGGCTACGGCCGACTCCAGCACTTTTTTCATGATCTCGGCGGCTTTCTTACTGCTGAAAGCCAACAGGTTGAGCGCTTCGCCCACCTTCTTCCCGCGGATCTGGTCGGCGACCAAGCGGGCTTTCTGGGCGGAGATTCGAGCGCCCGACAACTTAGCGGCTACTTCCATTTCCTTACCCCTTAACGCTTGGCTTTCTTGTCAGCCACGTGCCCACGGTATGTGCGGGTACCGGCGAACTCGCCCAGTTTGTGGCCGACCATGTCTTCGTTCACGAGAACTGGGACGTGCTGGCGACCGTTGTGTACAGCGATGGTCAGACCGACCATCTGTGGCAGGATCATCGAACGACGCGACCAGGTCTTAACTGGTTTGCGATCGTTCTTTTCCGCCGCCACTTCGATCTTCTTCAGTAGGTGAAGATCAATAAAAGGACCTTTTTTCAGAGAACGTGGCACTGTCGTATCCCTCTATTTACTTGCGACGACGGACGATCATTTTGTCGGTACGCTTATTACCACGAGTCTTCGCGCCCTTAGTCGGGAAGCCCCATGGCGATACCGGATGACGACCACCAGAGGTACGACCTTCACCACCACCATGTGGGTGGTCAACCGGGTTCATGGCAACACCACGAACGGTTGGGCGAACGCCACGCCAGCGCTTGGCACCAGCTTTACCCAACGAACGCAGGCTGTGCTCGGAGTTCGAGACTTCACCCAGGGTCGCACGGCACTCAGCCAGTACTTTACGCATCTCACCGGAGCGCAGACGCAGGGTAACGTACACACCTTCACGAGCGATCAGCTGAGCCGAGGCGCCAGCGGAACGAGCGATCTGCGCGCCTTTACCTGGCTTCAGTTCGATGCCGTGCACGGTGCTACCCACTGGGATGTTACGCAGTTGCAGAGCGTTGCCCGGCTTGATCGGTGCGAGAGCACCAGAGATCAGCTGGTCGCCAGCGCTCACGCCTTTAGGGGCGATGATGTAGCGACGCTCGCCATCTGCGTACAGCAGCAGGGCGATGTGAGCAGTACGGTTTGGATCGTATTCGATACGCTCGACGGTGGCAGCGATGCCATCCTTGTCGTTGCGACGGAAGTCGACCAGACGATAATGCTGCTTATGACCACCACCAACGTGACGAGTGGTAATACGGCCATTGTTGTTACGACCACCAGACTTCGATTTTTTCTCGAGCAGCGGTGCGTGAGGAGCGCCTTTATGCAGCTCCTGGTTGACCACCTTGACCACAAAACGGCGGCCAGGGGAAGTCGGTTTGCATTTAACGATTGCCATGATGCACCCCTTCCTTACTCAGCACTGCTGCTGAAATCGAGATCTTGGCCTGGCTGAAGGGAGATAACTGCCTTCTTCCAGTCATTGCGCTTGCCCAGACCGCGAGCAGTGCGCTTGCTCTTACCCAGAACATTCAGGGTAGTCACGCGCTCTACTTTCACGCTGAACAGGCTTTCGACGGCCTTCTTGATTTCCAGCTTGGTTGCGTCGGTAGCAACCTTGAAAACGAACTGGCCTTTCTTGTCTGCCAGAACCGTAGCCTTCTCGGAAACGTGCGGGCCAAGCAGAACTTTAAATACGCGTTCCTGGTTCATCCCAGCAGCTCCTCGAATTTCTTCACGGCCGACACGGTGATCAACACCTTGTCGTATGCGATCAGACTGACCGGATCGGAACCCTGCACGTCACGAACATCGACGTGTGGCAGGTTGCGAGCAGCCAGGTACAGGTTCTGATCAACAGCATCGGACACGATCAGGACATCAGTCAGACCCATGCCATTGAGCTTGTTCAGCAGATCTTTGGTTTTCGGTGCTTCGACAGCGAAGTCCTGAACCACGACCAGACGATCAGTACGCACCAGCTCAGCAAGGATGGAACGCATCGCTGCGCGATACATCTTCTTGTTCAGCTTTTGGGAGTGATCCTGAGGACGAGCTGCAAAAGTGGTACCGCCGCCACGCCAGATTGGGCTACGGATAGTACCGGCACGAGCACGGCCAGTACCTTTCTGACGCCATGGGCGCTTGCCGCCACCGGAAACGTCGGAACGGGTCTTTTGCTGCTTGCTACCTTGACGGCCGCCAGCCATGTAGGCCACGACTGCTTGGTGAACCAGCGTCTCGTTGAATTCGCCGCCAAATGTCAGTTCGGAAACTTCGATCGCTTGAGCGTCATTTACATTTAATTGCATGTCAGCTTCCCCTTAACCGCGAGCCTTGGCTGCTGGACGTACAACCACGTTGCCGCCAGTAGCGCCAGGAACAGCGCCCTTGACCAACAACAGATTGCGTTCAGCGTCCACGCGCACTACTTCCAGGGACTGCACGGTCACGCGCTCAGCGCCCATATGACCGGACATTTTCTTGCCCTTGAATACACGACCAGGAGTCTGGCACTGGCCGATAGAGCCTGGGACGCGGTGGGATACGGAGTTACCGTGGGTGTTATCTTGCCCGCGGAAGTTCCAACGCTTGATCGTACCCTGGAAGCCTTTACCCTTGGACTGACCGGTTACATCAACCAGTTGGCCAGCGGCGAAGATTTCGGCCTTGATCAGATCGCCGGCCTGGTACTCGCCTTCTTCAAGGCGGAATTCCATTACGGTACGACCAGCGGCAACGTTCGCCTTGGCGAAGTGGCCAGCCTGAGCTGCTGTTACACGCGAAGCACGACGCTCGCCGACAGTGACTTGCACTGCACGATAGCCATCGGTCTCTTCAGTTTTGAACTGGGTGACGCGATTCGGCTCGATCTCAATGACCGTGACCGGAATGGAGACACCTTCTTCGGTGAAAATACGGGTCATACCGCATTTACGACCGACTACACCAATAGTCATGTTGTAAACCTCATGAGTGTACGGGGCTTTCACCCGCTATGGCCGCCCATTTCAGAGCGTTACACGACCAAGACCGAGTCTTAGCCGAGGCTGATCTGCACTTCCACACCGGCCGCAAGATCGAGCTTCATAAGTGCATCAACGGTTTTATCCGTTGGCTGGACGATGTCCAGAACGCGCTTATGAGTACGGATCTCGTACTGGTCACGCGCGTCTTTGTTGACGTGCGGGGAGACCAGAACGGTGAACCGCTCTTTACGGGTAGGCAGTGGAATTGGACCACGCACTTGAGCACCAGTACGCTTCGCGGTTTCCACGATTTCCTGGGTGGATTGGTCGATCAGGCGATGGTCAAAAGCCTTCAACCTGATACGGATTTGCTGATTTTGCATTGGATTTCAGACTCCGGCTGCTATTCCCACCGGGCGCAATACGCCCGTTAAAAGGAGGCGCAATTCTATAGACCCCCCTGGTAGGTGTCAACTCAATAAAAAAGCCCCCGCTAGGCGGGGGCTTCTTCACTCATCAAGCTGACTCTGATAAGAGTCTTATTCGATGACTTTGGCTACGACGCCAGCGCCGACGGTACGACCGCCTTCACGGATAGCGAAACGCAGACCATCTTCCATCGCGATCGGCTTGATCAGGGTGACAGTCATCTGGATGTTGTCACCTGGCATTACCATTTCAACGCCTTCTGGCAGCTCGCAGTTACCAGTCACGTCAGTTGTACGGAAGTAGAACTGTGGACGGTAGCCTTTGAAGAACGGAGTGTGACGACCGCCTTCTTCCTTGCTCAGAACGTAAACTTCTGCGGTGAACTTGGTGTGAGCCTTGACGGTGCCTGGCTTGACCAGAACCTGACCACGCTCTACGTCGTCACGCTTGGTACCACGCAGCAGCACGCCGCAGTTCTCGCCAGCACGACCTTCGTCCAGCAGCTTGCGGAACATTTCAACGCCGGTGCAGGTAGTTTTCTGAGTGTCGCGCAGGCCAACGATCTCAACTTCTTCCTGGATACGGACGATGCCACGCTCAACACGACCAGTCACAACGGTACCACGACCGGAGATCGAGAATACGTCTTCGATCGGCATCAGGAACGGCTTGTCGATAGCACGCTCTGGCTCTGGGATGTAGCTGTCCAGAGTTTCCACCAGCTTCTTGACAGCAGTGGTGCCCATTTCGTTGTCGTCTTGGCCATTCAGGGCCATCAGCGCGGAACCAACGATGATCGGGGTGTCATCACCTGGGAAGTCGTAAGTGCTCAGCAGGTCGCGCACTTCCATCTCAACCAGTTCCAGCAGCTCAGCGTCGTCAACCATGTCAGCCTTGTTCAGGAAGACAACGATGTACGGAACGCCTACCTGACGGGACAGCAGGATGTGCTCACGGGTTTGCGGCATCGGACCATCAGCGGCCGAGCAAACCAGGATCGCGCCGTCCATCTGGGCAGCACCAGTGATCATGTTTTTTACGTAGTCGGCGTGACCTGGGCAGTCAACGTGTGCGTAGTGACGCACGGCCGAATCGTATTCAACGTGAGCGGTGTTGATGGTGATACCGCGAGCTTTCTCTTCAGGGGCGCTGTCGATCTTGTCGAAATCAACCTTGGCCGAGCCGAAGACTTCGGAGCAGACACGAGTCAGAGCAGCGGTCAGCGTGGTTTTACCGTGGTCAACGTGACCGATGGTGCCAACGTTGACGTGCGGTTTGTTCCGTTCAAATTTTTCTTTAGCCACGACAATTAACTCCTAGCTTAAAGGGGCTGAATCAGCCTTGCTTTTTGGTAACAGTCTCGACGATATGCGACGGAGCTGTGTTGTATTTTTTGAATTCCATAGAGTAGCTTGCGCGACCCTGAGACATGGAACGAACGTCGGTTGCGTAACCGAACATTTCACCCAACGGAACCTCAGCGCGAATCACTTTGCCGGAAACCGTATCTTCCATACCCAGAATCATGCCACGACGACGGTTAAGGTCGCCCATGACATCACCCATGTAGTCTTCAGGCGTAACGACTTCCACCGCCATGATCGGCTCAAGCAACTCACCACCACCCTTCTGGGCCAGCTGCTTGGTTGCCATGGAGGCAGCCACCTTAAACGCCATCTCGTTGGAGTCGACGTCATGGTAAGAACCATCGAACACAGTTGCCTTCAGGCCGATCAGCGGATAGCCGGCGACAACGCCGTTCTTCATCTGCTCTTCGATACCTTTCTGGATCGCCGGGATGTATTCCTTAGGAACCACACCACCTACGACTTCGTTCAGGAATTGCAGACCTTCCTGACCTTCGTCAGCCGGTGCAAAACGGATCCAGCAGTGACCGAACTGGCCACGACCGCCGGACTGGCGAACGAACTTGCCTTCGATTTCACAGCTCTTCGTGATGCGCTCACGATAGGAAACCTGAGGCTTACCGATGTTGGCTTCGACGTTGAACTCACGGCGCATCCGGTCAACCAGGATGTCCAGGTGCAACTCGCCCATGCCGGAGATGATCGTCTGACCAGTCTCTTCATCGGTCTTGACGCGGAAAGACGGGTCTTCCTGAGCAAGCTTGCCCAGAGCGATACCCATTTTTTCCTGGTCGTCCTTGGTCTTAGGCTCAACGGCAACCGAAATAACCGGCTCCGGGAAGTCCATGCGAACCAGGATGATCGGCTTCTCAGCGTTGCACAAAGTTTCACCAGTGGTGACATCCTTCATGCCAATCAAGGCCGCGATGTCGCCAGCGCGTACTTCCTTGATCTCTTCACGGGCGTTTGCGTGCATCTGCACCATACGACCCACGCGCTCTTTCTTGCCTTTTACCGAGTTGATCACGCCGTCGCCGGAGGCCAACACGCCCGAGTAGACTCGAACAAAGGTCAAGGTACCCACGAATGGGTCGGTAGCGATCTTGAACGCCAGAGCCGCGAACGGCTCGTCGTCACTTGCGTGACGCTCCATTTCCTCTTCCTCGTTATCCGGGTTGGAACCCTTGATAGCAGGAATGTCGGTTGGAGCAGGCAGGAAGTCGATAACGGCGTCAAGAACCAGGGGAACGCCCTTGTTTTTGAAGGAAGAACCGCAAACAGCCAGAACGATCTCACCAGCGATAGTACGCTGACGCAGAGCGGCCTTGATTTCCTCGTTGGTGAGCTCTTCGCCTTCGAGGTACTTGTTCATCAGCTCTTCGCTGGCTTCGGCCGCAGCCTCAACCATGTTGCTGCGCCATTGCTCGGCTTCTTCCAACAGCTCAGCAGGAATTTCCTTGCGAACAGGGACCATGCCCTTGTCGGAATCGTTCCAGTAGACCGCTTGCATGTTGATCAGATCGATCTGACCCTGGAAGTTGTCTTCGGAACCGATAGCCAGCTGGATCGGCACCGGAGTGTGACCCAAGCGCTGCTTGATCTGACCGATCACACGCAGGAAGTTGGCACCAGCACGGTCCATCTTGTTTACATAAACAAGACGCGGAACACCGTACTTGTTGGCCTGACGCCATACGGTTTCCGACTGGGGCTCAACACCCGAAGTACCACAGAACACAACTACCGCGCCGTCGAGCACACGCAGGGAACGCTCAACCTCAATGGTGAAGTCTACGTGGCCCGGGGTATCGATAACGTTGAAGCGATGCTCGTGCGGGTACTGCTTCTCAGAACCTTTCCAGAAGGCGGTGATCGCAGCAGAAGTAATGGTAATACCACGCTCCTGCTCCTGCACCATCCAGTCTGTGGTCGCGGCGCCATCATGCACCTCGCCCATTTTGTGACTTTTGCCAGTGTAAAAAAGGACGCGCTCGGTGGTGGTGGTCTTACCAGCATCCACGTGAGCAACGATACCGATGTTACGGTAGCGATTAATCGGTGTAGTACGAGCCATAAAGCCCTCGCAAATTGAGTGACGCTAAAATTAGAAGCGGTAGTGCGAGAAAGCCTTGTTGGCTTCAGCCATACGGTGCACGTCTTCACGCTTCTTAACTGCAGCACCTTTACCTTCAGCAGCGTCCAACAGTTCGCCAGCCAAGCGCAGAGCCATGGACTTCTCACCGCGCTTGCGGGCGAAGTCTACCAACCAGCGCATTGCCAGGGCGTTACGACGGGACGGACGAACTTCGACCGGAACCTGGTAAGTAGCACCGCCTACACGGCGCGACTTCACTTCGACCAGCGGAGCGATGGCGTCGAGAGCTTTTTCGAAGATTTCCAGGGGATCGCTGTTCTTGCGTTCCTTAACTTTGTCCAGTGCGCCATAAACAATACGCTCGGCAACGGCTTTCTTGCCGCTTTCCATAACGTGGTTCATGAACTTGGCGAGAATCTGGCTTCCGTATTTCGGATCGTCCAGAATCTCACGTTTGGCTGCTACGCGACGTCTTGGCATTGATAAGCCCTCAAACGGTCTTCAGGTTAGCCCGGGACAGCATGTGCGTGCCCGACCTTACTCTTATCGACTCAATAAAAATGAAAAACTGCAGAACGACCGATTACTTCGGACGCTTGGTACCGTACTTCGAACGACCCTGGTTACGACCTTTGACGCCGGAGGTATCCAAGGAGCCGCGAACGGTGTGATAACGAACACCTGGCAAGTCTTTTACACGACCGCCACGGATCAGAACCACGCTGTGTTCCTGCAGGTTGTGGCCTTCACCGCCGATGTACGAGGAAACCTCGAAACCGTTGGTCAGACGCACACGGCATACCTTACGCAGTGCCGAGTTAGGTTTTTTCGGCGTGGTGGTATACACACGGGTGCATACGCCACGACGTTGCGGGCAGTTCTGCAGCGCAGGCACGTCGGATTTCTCGACGATACGCTTACGCGGCTGACGTACCAGCTGGTTGATAGTTGCCATCTACTAGCTCCACTGTTGTCTTGCGACGCTATTGTCTTACAAGAAAAGCAAAATGGCAGGAACGTATTCCCGCCAAATTTAGGGGATCAAGAGTCTAAAGAGGATCTTGCCCCCAGTCAAGGCAAGGCCCCGACCTCCCCGCCCGCCGAATCTCGACATTTTGTCTCGATCCGCCGAACGGGATGATCAGGGCCAGGCACTCAATTACCGCAGAACTCAGTTACCACTCGAGTTCAACGCTTCGGTCAGTGCAGCTTCCACTTCACTGGCGCTTACGCGCAGTGGCTTGTCTGCATCACGGCGACGCTTACGCTCACTGTGATAGGCCAAACCTGTACCAGCCGGGATCAGACGCCCCACGACCACGTTTTCTTTCAGGCCGCGCAGGTAGTCGCGCTTGCCGGTAACCGCCGCCTCGGTCAGTACTCGAGTGGTTTCCTGGAAGGAAGCCGCCGAGATGAACGATTCGGTGGACAGCGATGCCTTGGTGATACCCAGCAGCACACGAGTGAACTTGGAGACGAACTTGTCTTCGGCCGCCAGACGCTCGTTCTCCACCAGCACGTGAGTCAGTTCCATCTGGTCGCCCTTGATGAAGCTGGAATCGCCGGACTCGGTGATCTCAACTTTACGCAGCATCTGACGCAGGATGGTCTCGATGTGCTTGTCGTTGATCTTCACGCCTTGCAGACGATAAACGTCCTGGATCTCGTTCACGATGTACTTGGCCAGCGCACTCACGCCCAGCAGACGCAGGATGTCGTGAGGATCGCTCGGACCGTCGGAGATAACTTCGCCGCGGTTTACCTGTTCGCCTTCGAAGACGTTCAGGTGACGCCACTTCGGAATCAACTCTTCGTACGGATCGCTACCGTCGTTCGGAGTAATGACCAGACGGCGCTTGCCCTTGGTCTCCTTACCGAACGCGATGGTGCCGCTGACTTCAGCCAGAATCGAAGCTTCCTTCGGACGACGGGCTTCGAACAGGTCGGCAACACGCGGCAGACCACCGGTGATGTCACGGGTTTTCGAAGTTTCCTGCGGGATACGAGCGATAACGTCACCGATCGCGATCCGCGCGCCGTCCGCAACACCGACCAGGGCGTTGGCGGGCAGGAAGTACTGGGCGATTACGTCAGTACCTGGCAGCAACAGGTCCTTGCCGTTGTCGTCGACCATCTTCACGGCAGGACGGATGTCCTTGCCGGCAGCTGGACGGTCTTTGACATCGAGCACTTCGATGTTGGTCATACCGGTCAATTCGTCGGTCTGACGCTTGATCGTGATGCCCTCTTCCATGCCCACATAGGTCACGGTACCTTTCATCTCGGTGACGATTGGGTGAGTGTGCGGATCCCACTTGGCGACGATGGCGCCAGCGTCGACCTTGTCACCTTCCTTGACCGAAATCACGGCACCGTACGGCAGCTTGTAGCGCTCACGCTCACGACCGAAGTCGTCAGCGATCGCCAGCTCGCCGGAACGCGATACGGCAACCAGATGACCGTCCACTCGCTCGACGTGCTTCAGGTTGTGCAGGCGGACAGTACCGCCATTCTTCACCTGGACACTGTCGGCCGCGGAGGTCCGGCTTGCAGCACCACCGATGTGGAACGTACGCATCGTCAGCTGGGTACCCGGCTCACCGATGGATTGGGCAGCGATAACGCCGACTGCTTCACCGATGTTCACCTGGTGACCACGAGCCAGGTCGCGACCGTAGCACTTGGCGCAGATGCCGTAGCGGGTTTCGCAGCTGATCGGCGAACGCACGATCACTTCGTCGATGCTGTTGAGCTCGATGAATTCGACCCACTTTTCGTCGACCAGAGTACCGGCAGGAACGATGACGTCCTCGGTACCTGGCTTGAACACATCACGGGCAATTACACGACCCAATACGCGCTCACCCAACGGCTCTACAACATCACCACCTTCAATGTGAGGGGTCATGAGCAGGCCATGCTCGGTGCCGCAATCGATCTCGGTCACAACCAGATCCTGCGCAACGTCTACCAGACGACGAGTCAGGTAACCGGAGTTCGCCGTTTTCAACGCGGTATCCGCAAGACCCTTACGAGCACCGTGAGTGGAGATGAAGTACTGGAGTACGCTCAAGCCCTCACGGAAGTTCGCGGTGATTGGCGTCTCGATGATGGAGCCGTCCGGCTTGGCCATCAGACCACGCATACCGGCGAGCTGACGAATCTGCGCAGCAGAACCCCGCGCGCCCGAGTCGGCCATCATGTACATCGAGTTGAAAGATTCCTGCTCGACTTCGTCGCCATGCCGATCGATGACTTTCTCTTTCGAGAGGTTGGCCATCATCGCCTTGGATACTTCATCGTTGGCCTTGGACCACAGGTCGATCACCTTGTTGTACTTCTCGCCCTGGGTTACCAGGCCGGAGGCGTACTGACTTTCGATCTCTTTCACTTCTTCGGTAGCGGTACCGATGATGCGGGCCTTTTCATCCGGGATAACGAAGTCGTTAACACCGATGGAGACACCGGAAATGGTCGAATAGGCGAAACCGGTATACATCAGCTGGTCAGCGAAGATCACGGTCTCTTTCAGACCAACCACGCGATAGCACTGGTTGATCAGCTTGGAGATCGCCTTTTTCTTCATTGGCAGGTTGACGACGTCGAAGGACAGACCTTTCGGCACAACCTGGAACAACAGCGCACGGCCGACAGTAGTGTCGACGATACGAGTGTTGGTCACGCTGTTGCCATCGCGATCGTTCACGGTTTCGTTGATGCGAACCTTGACCTTGGCGTGCAGTGCGGCTTCGCCAGCACGGAACACGCGGTCAACTTCCTGCAGGTCCGCGAACACACGACCTTCGCCCTTGGCGTTGATCGCTTCACGAGTCATGTAATAGAGACCCAATACAACGTCCTGCGAAGGAACGATGATTGGCTCACCGTTGGCGGGCGACAGGATGTTGTTGGTCGACATCATCAGCGCACGCGCTTCGAGCTGGGCTTCCAGCGTCAGCGGTACGTGAACGGCCATCTGGTCGCCGTCGAAGTCGGCGTTGTACGCAGCACAGACCAGCGGGTGCAGCTGAATAGCCTTACCTTCGATCAGTACTGGTTCGAACGCCTGGATACCCAGACGGTGAAGGGTCGGCGCACGGTTGAGCAGCACGGGGTGTTCGCGAATTACTTCGGCGAGAACGTCCCAGACCTCTGGCAACTCGCGCTCGACCATCTTCTTGGCCGCTTTGATGGTGGTAGCGAGACCACGCATCTCCAGCTTGCCGAAAATGAACGGCTTGAACAGCTCCAGAGCCATTTTCTTAGGCAGGCCGCACTGATGCAGGCGCAGGGTCGGACCAACGGTAATAACCGAACGACCGGAGTAGTCAACGCGCTTACCGAGCAAGTTCTGACGGAAACGACCCTGCTTGCCCTTGATCATGTCAGCCAGGGATTTCAGAGGACGCTTGTTGGAACCGGTGATAGCGCGGCCGCGACGACCGTTGTCGAGCAACGCGTCGACCGCCTCCTGCAACATACGCTTTTCGTTGCGCACGATGATGTCCGGGGCGGACAGGTCAAGCAGGCGCTTCAAACGGTTGTTACGGTTGATCACTCGACGATACAGGTCGTTGAGGTCGGAAGTCGCGAAACGACCGCCATCGAGCGGAACCAGAGGACGCAGATCTGGCGGCAGCACCGGCAGAACGGTCAGCACCATCCACTCTGGCAGGTTGCCGGAACCCTGGAAAGCTTCCATCAACTTCAGACGCTTGGACAGCTTCTTGATCTTGGTTTCGGAGTTGGTTTGCGGAATCTCTTCACGCAGGCGACCAATCTCGTGCTCCAGGTCGATAGCGTGCAGCAGTTCACGGACAGCTTCGGCACCCATGCGGGCATCGAAGTCATCACCGAACTCTTCCAACGCTTCGAAGTACTGCTCGTCGTTGAGCAGCTGACCTTTTTCAAGGGTGGTCATGCCTGGATCGATAACGACATAGCTCTCGAAATAGAGAACACGCTCGATATCACGCAGGGTCATGTCCATCAGCAGGCCGATACGGGACGGCAGTGACTTCAGGAACCAGATATGGGCAACCGGCGACGCCAGCTCGATGTGCGCCATGCGCTCACGACGAACTTTTGCCAGCGCAACTTCAACGCCGCACTTCTCGCAGATCACGCCACGATGCTTCAAGCGCTTGTACTTACCGCACAGGCACTCGTAGTCCTTTACCGGGCCAAAGATCTTGGCGCAGAACAGGCCGTCACGCTCAGGCTTGAACGTACGGTAGTTGATGGTTTCCGGCTTTTTTACTTCACCGAACGACCACGAACGGATCATCTCAGGCGAGGCCAATCCGATACGGATGGCGTCGAACTCTTCGACTTGACCCTGGTTTTTCAGCAAATTCAGTAGGTCTTTCAAGGCCTTTCCTCCTGGCGGAGCAGAGAGCGGGCTAAACAGCCCCGCTCTCGATTCGCGTCACGTGTTATTCGGTTTCCAGATCGATATCGATGCCGAGGGAACGAATTTCCTTGATCAACACGTTGAAAGACTCGGGCATGCCCGGCTCCATACGGTGATCGCCGTCCACGATGTTCTTGTACATCTTGGTCCGGCCGTTCACATCGTCCGACTTCACTGTGAGCATTTCTTGCAGAGTGTATGCAGCACCGTACGCTTCCAGTGCCCAGACCTCCATCTCCCCGAAACGCTGACCACCGAACTGCGCCTTACCACCCAGCGGTTGCTGGGTAACCAGGCTGTAAGAACCGGTAGAACGAGCGTGCATCTTGTCGTCCACCAAGTGGTTCAGCTTCAGCATGTACATGTAGCCAACGGTAACCGGGCGCTCGAACTTGTTGCCGGTACGACCATCGAACAGCTGCATCTGGCCGCTTTCTGGCAGGTCAGCCAGTTTCAGCATGGCCTTGATTTCAACTTCCTTGGCACCGTCGAATACCGGAGTGGCCATTGGAACGCCGCCCTTGAGGTTCTTCGCCAGATCCAGGATCTCCTGGTCGGAGAAGCTATCAAGATCTTCGTTACGACCGCCGATCTCGTTGTAGATCTCGTGCAGGAACTTGCGCAGGTCAGCGACCTTGCGCTGCTCTTCGAGCATGCGGTTGATCTTCTCGCCCAACCCTTTGGCCGCGAGACCCAGGTGAGTTTCAAGGATCTGACCGACGTTCATACGCGAAGGTACGCCCAGCGGGTTGAGGACCACGTCGACAGGGGTGCCGTTGGCATCGTGCGGCATGTCTTCAACCGGCATGATCACGGAGACCACACCCTTGTTACCGTGACGACCGGCCATCTTGTCGCCCGGCTGGATGCGACGACGGATTGCCAGGTAAACCTTGACGATTTTCAACACGCCTGGAGCCAGGTCATCGCCCTGCTGCAGCTTGCGCTTCTTGTCTTCGAACTTGTCATCCAGCAGACGGCGACGATCAACGATATAGGCCTGGGCCTTTTCGAGTTGTTCGTTCAGCGCGTCTTCGGCCATGCGCAGTTTGAACCACTGGCCATGCTCGAGACCGTCGAGAACTTCGTCGGTGATTTCCTGACCTTTCTTCAGGCCAGCGCCACCTTCAGCCTTGTGGCCGACCAGGGCGGAGCGCAGACGTTCGAAAGTTGCACCTTCAACGATACGGAACTCTTCGTTCAGGTCCTTGCGGATCTCGTCGAGCTGGGTCTTCTCGATGGACAAGGCACGAGCATCACGCTCAACGCCGTCGCGAGTGAAGACCTGCACGTCAATGACGGTGCCCTTGGTGCCGGTTGGCACGCGCAGGGAGGTGTCCTTAACGTCGCTGGCTTTCTCACCGAAAATGGCGCGCAGCAGTTTTTCTTCCGGAGTCAGCTGGGTTTCGCCTTTCGGAGTCACCTTACCAACCAGGATGTCGCCAGCGCCTACTTCAGCACCCACATAAACGATACCGGCTTCGTCCAGCTTGTTCAGCGCAGCTTCACCCACGTTCGGGATGTCCGCGGTGATTTCTTCCGGGCCAAGCTTGGTATCACGAGCCACACAGGTCAGTTCCTGAATGTGGATCGTGGTGAAGCGGTCTTCCTGCACTACACGTTCGGACAGGCAGATGGAGTCTTCGAAGTTGAAGCCGTTCCACGCCATGAACGCGATGCGCATGTTTTGGCCCAGTGCCAATTCACCCATGTCGGTGGACGGACCGTCGGCCATGATGTCGCTGCGCTGAACCCGATCACCCTTGCTCACCAGCGGACGCTGGTTGATGCAGGTGTTCTGGTTGGAGCGGGTGTACTTGGTCAGGTTGTAGATGTCGACACCGGCTTCGCCTGGCTCGACTTCATCATCCGCAACACGAACCACGATACGGCTGGCATCGACGGAGTCGATCACACCACCACGACGAGCAACGACACAAACGCCGGAGTCACGGGCAACGTTACGCTCCATGCCGGTACCTACCAGCGGCTTGTCGGCACGCAGGGTTGGTACAGCCTGACGCTGCATGTTCGAGCCCATCAATGCACGGTTGGCGTCGTCGTGTTCCAGGAATGGAATCAAAGAGGCCGCAACCGAAACCACCTGCTTGGGCGAAACGTCCATCAAGGTGACATCTTCCGGCGCCTTGACGGTGAACTCGTTCAGGTGACGGACGGCCACCAACTCGTCGGTCAGCTGACCTTTTTCGTTCATGGTCGCCGAAGCCTGGGCGATCACGTGATCGGCCTCTTCGATGGCGGACAGGAACACGATCTCGTCGGTTACCAGACCTTCTTTCACCACGCGGTACGGGCTTTCCAGGAAGCCGTACTGGTTGGTGCGGGCATAGGCAGCCAAGGAGTTGATCAGACCGATGTTCGGACCTTCCGGCGTTTCGATCGGGCATACACGACCGTAGTGGGTCGGGTGTACGTCACGAACTTCGAAGCCCGCACGCTCACGAGTCAGACCACCTGGGCCGAGCGCGGAAACACGACGCTTGTGAGTGATCTCGGAGAGCGGGTTGTTCTGGCCCATGAACTGGGACAGCTGGCTCGAGCCGAAGAACTCTTTCACCGCGGCCGCTACCGGCTTGGCGTTGATCAGGTCCTGAGGCATCAAGCCTTCGCTTTCAGCCATCGACAGGCGTTCCTTGACCGCGCGCTCTACACGCACCAGGCCTACGCGGAACTGGTTCTCGGCCATTTCGCCTACGCAGCGAACACGGCGGTTACCCAGGTGGTCGATGTCGTCGACAATGCCCTTGCCGTTACGGATGTCGACCAAGGTCTTGAGCACCGCAACGATGTCGTCCTTGTTCAGAACGCCCGAACCTTCGATTTCGGTGCGACCGATACGACGGTTGAACTTCATCCGGCCGACCGCAGACAGGTCATAGCGCTCAGGACTGAAGAACAGGTTGTTGAACAGGGTCTCGGCGGCATCCTTGGTTGGCGGCTCGCCAGGACGCATCATGCGGTAGATCTCGACCAGAGCCTCCAGTTGGTTACCGGTGGAGTCGATCTTCAACGTATCGGAAATAAACGGACCGCAATCGATATCGTTGGTGTACAGCGTCTCGATGCGAACGACCTGAGCCTTGACGATCTTCGCCAGGATTTCGGTGCTCAGCTCGGTATTGCACTCTGCCAGGATCTCGCCGGTGGCCGGGTGAACGATGGCCTTGGCCGTGGTGCGCCCAAGGACGTAGTCCATAGGCACCTGCAGCTCTTTGATTCCGGCCTTTTCCAGCTGGTTGATATGACGAGCGGTAATACGACGACCTTGCTCGACAATGACCTTGCCTTTGTCATCCTGGATATCCAGGACCGCGATTTCACCGCGCAGGCGCTGAGGCACCAGCTCCAGGCTGAGGTTTTCGCCCTGCACGTGGAAGACGTTGGTGGTGTAGAACGCGTCGAGGACTTCCTCGGTGGTATAACCGAGGGCCCGCAGCAATACCGATGCAGGCAGCTTGCGACGACGGTCGATACGCACGAATACACAGTCTTTAGGGTCGAACTCGAAGTCCAGCCAGGAGCCGCGGTAAGGAATGATACGTGCAGAGTAAAGCAGCTTGCCGGAGCTGTGCGTCTTGCCGCGGTCGTGATCGAAGAACACGCCTGGAGAACGGTGCAGCTGGGAAACGATTACACGCTCGGTACCGTTGATAACGAAGGTACCGTTTTCAGTCATCAGGGGGATTTCACCCATGTAGACTTCTTGCTCTTTGATGTCCTTGATCGCTTTGTTCGACGACTCTTTGTCGAAAATGATCAGGCGCACTTTTACCCGCAAAGGTACGGCGTAAGTCACACCGCGCAATACGCATTCTTTGACATCAAATGCCGGTTCGCCCAGGCGATAACCGACATACTCCAGCGCAGCATTGCCGGAGTAGCTGATGATCGGGAAAACGGATTTGAAGGCCGCATGCAGGCCCACGTCGCGGAACTGATCTTTAGTCGCTCCCGCTTGCAAGAATTCACGATACGAATCCAGCTGGATGGCCAGGAGGTACGGCACATCCATGACGTCCGGCAACTTGCTAAAGTCCTTGCGGATACGTTTTTTCTCAGTATATGAGTAAGCCATCAGCGTTCCCCAGCTTGGTCACCTGCTTGTTTGGCCCCTCCCGACGGGAGCAGCCAGAAAATCGTGCAAACCCCATGGTTTGCGCCACCGCCTCGGGTGGTTACAGCTCGTTATCAGCACCGACCCAGTCGGCTGCCAATAACGGAAAAAGGCCGGTGGCAAAAGCCACCAGCCATCAGCCTTTCGCTCGACGCTCGGGCTGGAGACGCAAGGTCGAAATTACTTGATTTCGACGGTAGCGCCTGCTTCTTCCAGCTTCTTCTTCGCGTCTTCAGCAGCTTCTTTGCTAACGCCTTCAGCGATAACCTGAGGAGCGGTGTCAACCTTCTCCTTGGCTTCTTTCAGACCCAGACCGGTCAGTTCGCGAACAGCCTTGATCACGTTTACTTTCTTGTCGCCAGCGGCAGCCAGAACAACGTTGAACTCAGTTTGTTCTTCAACAACAGCAGCTGGACCAGCAGCAGCAACGGTAGCAGCAGCAGCGGTAACGCCGAACTTCTCTTCCATTGCCTTGATCAGCTCAACGATTTCCATTACGGATTTTTCGCCGATTGCTTCGATGATTTGTTCGTTAGTCAGAGACATGACTCAATTCCTGAATTGGGGGATAGCCGGCACGGCCATCGAAATAAACAAAAATACGCGAGAAAGGAAACGCTCAGCCTCAGGCTGCAGCAGCTTCTTTCTGATCGCGAATTGCCGCCAGAGTACGAGCCAACTTGCTGGTAGCGCCTTGAATCACGCTCATCAGCTGAGAAATTGCTTCGTCACGGGTCGGCAGAGTTGCCAGCACGTCGATTTGGTTTGCTGCGAGGAACTTGCCCTCGAACGCAGCTGCCTTGATCTCGAACTTGTCCTGACCCTTGGCGAACTCTTTGAAGATACGAGCAGCAGCGCCCGGATGTTCCTTCGAGAATGCGATTAGGGTCGGGCCGACGAACGCGTCGTTGAGCACGTCATATTGAGTGCCTTCAACAGCGCGCTTGAGCAGGGTGTTACGTACTACACGTACGTAAACGCCAGCTTCGCGGGCCTCTTTACGGAGTCCGGTCATAGCGCCTACTGTTACGCCACGGGCATCAGCCACGACAGCGGACAGAGCGACTTTGGCAGCCTCGTTGACTTCAGCGACGATGGCCTTCTTGTCTTCGAGTTTAATTGCCACGGGTTTAACTCCTGCTTGTTACCGTTTCATCCGGTCGAAACCGAATGTCGTTTTGGTGTCTGATTCGGTAAGGAACCGGGAGCACCATCTGCGTAGGCTTGTGGTTTAAGACTTGCGTCGCCTACGGTCTTGGATAGCCCCCGCCAGGCAGGGACCCCAATTTTTCAATTGGCGCAATCGCTTGCGCCAATTCGAGTCTTACGCGTCGAGCGAGCTCTGGTCGATGACCAGACCTGGGCCCATAGTGGTGCTCAGGGTAACGCGCTTGACGTAGATACCTTTCGAGGAGGCCGGCTTGATACGCTTCAGGTCAGCGATCAGGGCTTCAACGTTTTCCTTCAGCTTGACGGCATCGAAGCCGATCTTGCCAACGGAGGTGTGGATAATGCCGTTCTTGTCGGTGCGATAACGAACCTGACCAGCCTTGGCGTTTTTAACCGCGGTAGCTACGTCTGGCGTAACGGTGCCGACCTTAGGGTTAGGCATCAGGCCACGAGGACCGAGAATCTGGCCCAGTTGACCTACAACGCGCATGGCATCAGGGGATGCGATGACAACGTCATAGTTCAGCTCGCCAGCTTTCATTTCGGCAGCCAGATCGTCCATGCCTACACGATCTGCACCGGCAGCCAGAGCAGCTTCGGCTGCTGGGCCCTGGGTGAAGACAGCGACGCGAACGGTCTTACCAGTGCCATGTGGCAGCACGGTAGCGCTACGAACGACCTGGTCGGATTTACGTGGATCAACACCCAGGTTAACAGCAACGTCGAACGACTCGCTGAACTTGACAGTCGACAGCTCAGCCAGCAGTGCGGCGGCATCTACAAAGTTGTAGGCCTTGCCTGCTTCGATCTTGCTGGCGATAGCCTTTTGACGCTTGGTCAGCTTAGCCATTACACACCCTCCACGTTAAGGCCCATGCTACGAGCAGAACCGGCGATAGTACGCACGGCTGCATCCATATCAGCTGCAGTCAGATCCGCGTTTTTGGTTTTCGCGATCTCTTCCAGCTGAGCACGGGTAACAGTGCCAACCTTAACGGTGTTCGGACGGGCGGAACCGCTGGTCAAACCTGCTGCCTTCTTCAGCAGTACCGAAGCAGGTGTGCTTTTTGTTTCAAAAGTGAAGCTACGGTCGCTGTATACAGTGATGATCACTGGAGTCGGCAGACCCGGCTCAAGACCCTGAGTACGGGCGTTGAAGGCCTTGCAGAATTCCATGATGTTGACACCGTGTTGGCCCAGGGCAGGACCAACGGGTGGGCTTGGGTTAGCCTGAGCGGCCTTCACTTGCAGCTTGATGTAAGCGGTAATCTTCTTGGCCATGAGGCACTCCAATTACGGGTTCAAACGCCTCGAAAGGCTCCCCGGTTACTTGCGCGTTTATCCCAGTGACGACAAAACCCCACAGCCTTGGGCTGTGGGGTTGGGATGCTTGCCCAATCAGACCTTTTCGACCTGACTGAACTCCAGCTCCACCGGAGTAGAGCGACCGAAAATGAGCACCGCGACCTGAATCCGGCTCTTTTCGTAGTTAACTTCTTCAACCGTGCCATTAAAATCAGCGAATGGACCATCGGTGACTCGTACAACCTCACCAGGCTCAAACAACGTCTTAGGCTTAGGCTTGTCGCTACCATCAGCGACGCGACGCAGAATCGCCTCTGCTTCTTTATCTGTAATAGGTGCCGGCTTATCAGCAGTACCACCAATGAAGCCCATGACGCGAGGGGTATCCTTGACCAAGTGCCAAGTCCCTTCGTTCATATCCATCTGCACCAGCACGTAACCTGGAAAGAACTTGCGTTCACTTTTGCGCTTCTGGCCATTACGCATCTCAACCACTTCTTCAGTGGGGACCAGAATCTCGCCAAAGCCATCTTCCATGCCAGCCAGCTTTACACGCTCTATCAGAGAGCGCATGACATGCTTCTCGTAACCCGAGTAAGCATGCACAACGTACCAACGCTTAGCCACGGGACACCCTTAGCCAACAATCAAGGAAACAAGCCAACCGAGCAGGGAATCAAGCCCCCACAACAGCAACGCCATCACCAAAACAACAGCCACGACAATCAACGTGGTCTGAGTGGTTTCCTGGCGAGTTGGCCATACGACTTTACGGATCTCGGTTCGAGCTTCCTTAGCGAGTACAAAGAAAGACTTACCCTTGGCCGTCTGCAAACCCACAAAGGCAGCAACAGCAGCAATGGCAAGCAATGCCAGTACACGATACAGGATCGGCGATGCAGAGTAATACTGATTGCCAACAACGCCAACAACCACCAAAGCGACTACCACTAGCCACTTGAGCAGATCGAAGCGAGAGCTTTGAGCTTCAGCTTTAGGAGTCATCTATGAAGATCCTGTGAAAAGAAAGCCAGACACATCGAGTGAATCTGGCAGGTCAGGAGGGAATCGAACCCCCAACCTACGGTTTTGGAGACCGTCGCTCTGCCAATTGAGCTACTGACCTAAAACAAAATCAGGCCGACCATTATGCCGGCCCGAAAAAGACATTACAACCGTTTACTCGATGACTTTGGCGACGACGCCAGCGCCGACGGTACGACCGCCTTCACGGATAGCGAAACGCAGACCATCTTCCATCGCGATCGGCTTGATCAGGGTGACAGTCATCTGGATGTTGTCACCTGGCATTACCATTTCAACGCCTTCTGGCAGCTCGCAGTTACCAGTCACGTCAGTTGTACGGAAGTAGAACTGTGGACGGTAGCCTTTGAAGAACGGAGTGTGACGACCGCCTTCTTCCTTGCTCAGAACGTAAACTTCTGCGGTGAACTTGGTGTGAGCCTTGACGGTGCCTGGCTTGACCAGAACCTGACCACGTTCTACGTCGTCACGCTTGGTACCACGCAGCAGCACGCCGCAGTTCTCGCCAGCACGACCTTCGTCCAGCAGCTTGCGGAACATTTCAACGCCGGTGCAGGTAGTTTTCTGAGTGTCGCGCAGGCCGACGATCTCGACTTCTTCCTGGATACGGACGATGCCACGCTCAACACGACCAGTCACAACGGTACCACGACCGGAGATCGAGAATACGTCTTCGATCGGCATCAGGAACGGCTTGTCGATAGCACGCTCTGGCTCTGGGATGTAGCTGTCCAGAGTTTCCACCAGCTTCTTGACAGCAGTGGTGCCCATTTCGTTGTCGTCTTGGCCATTCAGGGCCATCAGCGCGGAACCAACGATGATCGGGGTGTCATCACCTGGGAAGTCGTAAGTGCTCAGCAGGTCGCGCACTTCCATCTCAACCAGTTCCAGCAGCTCAGCGTCGTCAACCATGTCAGCCTTGTTCAGGAAGACAACGATGTACGGAACGCCTACCTGACGGGACAGCAGGATGTGCTCACGGGTTTGCGGCATCGGACCATCAGCGGCCGAGCAAACCAAGATCGCGCCATCCATCTGGGCAGCACCAGTGATCATGTTTTTTACGTAGTCGGCGTGACCTGGGCAGTCAACGTGTGCGTAGTGACGCACGGCCGAATCGTATTCAACGTGAGCGGTGTTGATGGTGATACCGCGAGCTTTCTCTTCAGGGGCGCTGTCGATCTTGTCGAAATCAACCTTGGCCGAGCCGAAGACTTCGGAGCAGACACGAGTCAGAGCAGCGGTCAGCGTGGTTTTACCGTGGTCGACGTGACCAATGGTGCCAACGTTGACGTGCGGCTTATTACGTTCGAACTTTTCCTTAGCCATCGAAATCACCCCTAGGAGAAGAAATTAGCAAGTCACACTAACCATTAAAACAAAGGCAGATATTTTCATATCTGCCTTGTTATATGGAGCTCTTGAG
This sequence comes from Pseudomonas sp. 7SR1, assembly GCF_900156465.1. Classification (NCBI taxonomy): domain Bacteria; kingdom Pseudomonadati; phylum Pseudomonadota; class Gammaproteobacteria; order Pseudomonadales; family Pseudomonadaceae; genus Pseudomonas; species Pseudomonas sp. 7SR1. The sequence goes on along the minus strand of NZ_LT707064.1, from coordinate 2,209,029 downwards.
CGGATTTGAACCGCTGACCTCACCCTTACCAAGGGTGTGCTCTACCAACTGAGCTACAAGAGCAAAACACTTTGCACAATCTGCAAACTTGGAGCGGGTAGCGGGAATCGAACCCGCATCATCAGCTTGGAAGGCTGAGGTTCTACCACTAAACTATACCCGCGGAGCTTGCAGCTCACGCTAAACTGGTGGAGGGGGAAGGATTCGAACCTTCGAAGTCGTAGACGTCAGATTTACAGTCTGATCCCTTTGGCCGCTCGGGAACCCCTCCTAAGCGAGCCGGCATTCTACATCATGCCAGCCTTCTGTCAACTATTTTCTCATTAAAAACCTGAGGTTAGATGCGTTGACCACGCTTCGCACCCTCAACCGTTAAAAGCCTTCGCTGCGAAGCGGGCGCCATTCTATGCAAACTACCCCGTGGGTGCAACCCCCTCACAAGGCATTATTTTATGTTTTAACTCATTGAATTCTTTGGAAAGGTTTTGGAGCAACATGTCATTCAACTTTACAGTACTTTCTGGCGAAACCTGGACCCAGAATCCCCCCACCTCAGGAGAACTCGAAGAAGCAGCACGAGCCACGACCCCCAAAGCTAGCAACCTCTGCTCTAGCTGCCTGGCAGTTTCTGAACGATTGAAGCCACCCAGATAGGAGCAGCTCCTTTGCGCCTCGCCTGGCCTGGCCAAATCCCTCCTTACTAGCGCATCCGCCGTTTCACTCAGAAGATGAATATCCTGCTGCGAACCACGATACAGATTCAGCGGAGTGACATCCTTAGCGCGAAGCGGGGCCTCCTGCTGATGCCAGACGTAGTAGAACGCGTTTAAAACAAGCAAGAGCAGAAAGACCCAACGCATAGGAACCTCAAGACAAAGGGCAGGCCATCGCGAGCCCGACAAATACCAAGTCCGGGACCACCCTGGCATCCGGGACAACCCCCGCAACCAGGTTGGCATCCCCTCCCGTCAGGAACACAACGAAATCCTCTCCCCAGTACTGTCGAGCCAATTCGAGCTGAGTCAGCACAAATCCCCTAAGCATCAACATGCACCCACGCTCAACCGCCTCTACAGTTGTACGCCCCGGCTCAAGACTCTCATGAGCACGTTCGGCAGCCGTATCGTCATATCGAATTCGCCGGGTATGGGTACGCAACTGATTACGCATCAAGGGCATACCTGGACAAATAAACCCTCCCAGATGCCCCCCATCTGCCGCTACGAAATCGGCCGTAATGGCCGTACCAAAATCGAGCACCAGGCAGGCACTCGAGGCAAGATGAAACCCTCCAAGTAGCGCCAGCCATCGATCCAGCCCCAATCGCTCATAATCTTCGTAGCCGTTCCTGACACCAGCCATTTCCCGGGCAGGCACTGCTCTTACGACAGAGATCCCAAAAGCGTCAACCAACGAAGAAACCAGCGACTCCGTTTCTTCTTGAGTTCGCACGCTGACAAGGCGGCACTTCGCAAGCTGGAATCTTCCCGAGCCACTCAAACTCGCCAGCAGATCAGCATCAGAACCGACTACCCCCCCATCAACAGGCGTTACGCCATCGGAGCGAAGAACACGCCACTTAATAAAGCTGTTGCCACAATCGAGCTCAAGAATCATCACGCAACCTCAGGCTGAGCTCACCACCGCTAAAGATTCTTTCCACACCATCCACCTTCAAACGCAGCGCACCCTGACGATCGACTCCCAGCACAACACCATCAATGCGATTGGCGCCGGCAACCAACGACACGGAACGCCCCTGCCACAAATGATATCGCTCCCACTCCGCCTGAAGTGCCGAAAACCCTGACGCCTGATGCAGGCTCAGATATTGGCGAAGGCTGCCGCCCAAACGCGCCACAAGCTCATTCCGATTGAAGTTTCTGCCCGTCTCAAGGCTCATGGAGGTCCATTGCTGATCCACCTCATCTGCAGACTGCATGTTCACATTGATACCGACCCCCAGAACAACGTGACAAACATCTGCTGGATCGCCAACCAGCTCAAGCAAGATACCTGCGATTTTTTTATCACCAACTAATAAATCGTTGGGCCATTTCAACCCAGCCTCCAGCACTCCCATATCACGCAATGCACGCAGAACAGCAAGGCCAACAGCGAGGCTTAGGCCTTCGACCTGGCGCATGCCGCCATCAATGCGCAATACCAAGCTGTAATAGAGATTATCGGCAAAGGGGCTGACCCACTTCCTACCACGACGACCGCGCCCAGCAGTTTGCCGCTCGGCCAGGATGAGGAATGGCGCGTGCATCCCACGCTCTATGGACCGCAATGCCTCAGCATTGGTGGAGTCGATAGAATCAAATATATGAACAGGCCAGTCACAAGACTCTTGCGCGCCAATCTCAGCCGCATTCAGAAGCTGCAATGGCTTGGCCAATTGATAACCCCTGCCCCGCACCTTATGAATGGACAAGCCAAGCTCCGCCTCCAGGTGCTGCAATTGTTTCCACACAGCACTACGGCTGATCCCGAGCGCAGCGCCTAATGCCTGCCCCGAATGGAAACGGCCATCTTTCAGAAGTTCTAGCAACGTGAGCATGCGAACGCGCCCTGATAATGAGGCCCGCATGATAGCCATGCACAAGACGGTTGCATAGAAACACAGAAGGCGCTTTCCTGAAGGCAAAACAAAACCCCTACCTGCGTCAGCAGATAGGGGTTTCGGAATTTAATCTTGACGATGACCTACTCTCACATGGGGAAACCCCACACTACCATCGGCGATGCATCGTTTCACTTCTGAGTTCGGGATGGGATCAGGTGGTTCCAACGCTCTATGGTCGTCAAGAAATTCGGTAGCCAGCGCGTGCCTTACGGTCACGTTCCAGCGAATGGGTATGCGATAGTTTGTGTGTTGCCTGCAAGCACGTTCGAACTTTCGGTTCGTTTCGTCTTCACAACACCGCAATCTGGTCTCTGTCGAGTCGACAGATTGCTTGGGTGTTATATGGTCAAGCCTCACGGGCAATTAGTACAGGTTAGCTCAACGCCTCACAGCGCTTACACACCCTGCCTATCAACGTCGTAGTCTTCGACGGCCCTTCAGGGAGCTCAAGGCTCCAGTGAGATCTCATCTTGAGGCAAGTTTCCCGCTTAGATGCTTTCAGCGGTTATCTTTTCCGAACATAGCTACCCGGCAATGCCACTGGCGTGACAACCGGAACACCAGAGGTTCGTCCACTCCGGTCCTCTCGTACTAGGAGCAGCCCCTCTCAAATCTCAAACGTCCACGGCAGATAGGGACCGAACTGTCTCACGACGTTCTAAACCCAGCTCGCGTACCACTTTAAATGGCGAACAGCCATACCCTTGGGACCGGCTTCAGCCCCAGGATGTGATGAGCCGACATCGAGGTGCCAAACACCGCCGTCGATATGAACTCTTGGGCGGTATCAGCCTGTTATCCCCGGAGTACCTTTTATCCGTTGAGCGATGGCCCTTCCATACAGAACCACCGGATCACTAAGACCTACTTTCGTACCTGCTCGACGTGTCTGTCTCGCAGTCAAGCGCGCTTTTGCCTTTATACTCTACGACCGATTTCCGACCGGTCTGAGCGCACCTTCGTACTCCTCCGTTACTCTTTAGGAGGAGACCGCCCCAGTCAAACTACCCACCATACACTGTCCTCGATCCGGATAACGGACCTGAGTTAGAACCTCAAAGTTGCCAGGGTGGTATTTCAAGGATGGCTCCACGCAGACTGGCGTCCACGCTTCAAAGCCTCCCACCTATCCTACACAAGCAAATTCAAAGTCCAGTGCAAAGCTATAGTAAAGGTTCACGGGGTCTTTCCGTCTAGCCGCGGATACACTGCATCTTCACAGCGATTTCAATTTCACTGAGTCTCGGGTGGAGACAGCGCCGCCATCGTTACGCCATTCGTGCAGGTCGGAACTTACCCGACAAGGAATTTCGCTACCTTAGGACCGTTATAGTTACGGCCGCCGTTTACCGGGGCTTCGATCAAGAGCTTCGCGTTAGCTAACCCCATCAATTAACCTTCCGGCACCGGGCAGGCGTCACACCCTATACGTCCACTTTCGTGTTTGCAGAGTGCTGTGTTTTTAATAAACAGTCGCAGCGGCCTGGTATCTTCGACCGGCGTGGGCTTACGCAGCAAGTGCTTCACCCTCACCGGCGCACCTTCTCCCGAAGTTACGGTGCCATTTTGCCTAGTTCCTTCACCCGAGTTCTCTCAAGCGCCTTGGTATTCTCTACCCAACCACCTGTGTCGGTTTGGGGTACGGTTCCTGGTTATCTGAAGCTTAGAAGCTTTTCTTGGAAGCATGGCATCAACCACTTCGTCACCCAGAGGGTAACTCGTCATCAGCTCTCGGCCTTGAAACCCCGGATTTACCTAAGATTTCAGCCTACCACCTTAAACTTGGACAACCAACGCCAAGCTGGCCTAGCCTTCTCCGTCCCTCCATCGCAATAACCAGAAGTACAGGAATATTAACCTGTTTTCCATCGACTACGCTTTTCAGCCTCGCCTTAGGGACCGACTAACCCTGCGTCGATTAACGTTGCGCAGGAAACCTTGGTCTTTCGGCGTGGGTGTTTTTCACACCCATTGTCGTTACTCATGTCAGCATTCGCACTTCTGATACCTCCAGCAAGCTTCTCAACTCACCTTCACAGGCTTACAGAACGCTCCTCTACCGCATCACTTACGTGATACCCGTAGCTTCGGTGTATGGTTTGAGCCCCGTTACATCTTCCGCGCAGGCCGACTCGACTAGTGAGCTATTACGCTTTCTTTAAAGGGTGGCTGCTTCTAAGCCAACCTCCTAGCTGTCTAAGCCTTCCCACATCGTTTCCCACTTAACCATAACTTTGGGACCTTAGCTGACGGTCTGGGTTGTTTCCCTTTTCACGACGGACGTTAGCACCCGCCGTGTGTCTCCCATGCTCGGCACTTGTAGGTATTCGGAGTTTGCATCGGTTTGGTAAGTCGGGATGACCCCCTAGCCGAAACAGTGCTCTACCCCCTACAGTGATACATGAGGCGCTACCTAAATAGCTTTCGAGGAGAACCAGCTATCTCCGAGCTTGATTAGCCTTTCACTCCGATCCACAGGTCATCCGCTAACTTTTCAACGGTAGTCGGTTCGGTCCTCCAGTCAGTGTTACCTAACCTTCAACCTGCCCATGGATAGATCGCCCGGTTTCGGGTCTATTCCCAGCGACTAGACGCCCTATTAAGACTCGCTTTCGCTACGCCTCCCCTATTCGGTTAAGCTCGCCACTGAAAATAAGTCGCTGACCCATTATACAAAAGGTACGCAGTCACCCAACAAAGTGGGCTCCCACTGCTTGTACGCATACGGTTTCAGGATCTATTTCACTCCCCTCTCCGGGGTTCTTTTCGCCTTTCCCTCACGGTACTAGTTCACTATCGGTCAGTCAGTAGTATTTAGCCTTGGAGGATGGTCCCCCCATATTCAGACAAAGTTTCTCGTGCTCCGTCCTACTCGATTTCACTTCTAAGATCCTTTCGCGTACAGGGCTATCACCCACTATGGCCGCACTTTCCAGAGCGTTCCGCTAAAATCAAAGAAGCTTAAGGGCTAGTCCCCGTTCGCTCGCCACTACTAAGGGAATCTCGGTTGATTTCTTTTCCTCAGGGTACTTAGATGTTTCAGTTCCCCTGGTTCGCCTCTTGCACCTATGTATTCAGTGCAAGATAACCATCTTGTGATGGCTGGGTTCCCCCATTCAGACATCTCCGGATCACAGTCTGTTTGCCGACTCCCCGAAGCTTTTCGCAGGCTACCACGTCTTTCATCGCCTCTGACTGCCAAGGCATCCACCGTATGCGCTTCTTCACTTGACCATATAACCCCAAGCAATCTGGTTATACTGTGAAGACGACATTCGCCGAAAATTCGTACGCTTGCTCTACGAGCAACTCACAAATTTTACCTTAGCCTGAACCGTTACCAGTGAAAGTAACGTCCAGTCTATCTTTCTATCACATACCCAAATTTTTAAAGAACGATCTAATCAAAAGACTAGAAATCAACATTCATCACCGTTCGGTGGAATGCTCATTTCTAAGCTTTAAACGTTGGTGCCAATCGGTAATGGTGGAGCCAAGCGGGATCGAACCGCTGACCTCCTGCGTGCAAGGCAGGCGCTCTCCCAGCTGAGCTATGGCCCCGTATCGCTACAGGGTACACCATGAAATTGGTGGGTCTGGGCAGATTCGAACTGCCGACCTCACCCTTATCAGGGGTGCGCTCTAACCAACTGAGCTACAGACCCAATCGTCTTCTTCAATGAATCAAGCAATTCGTGTGGGAGCTCATGCAGCAGCTGCTGTCGTCGATTAAGGAGGTGATCCAGCCGCAGGTTCCCCTACGGCTACCTTGTTACGACTTCACCCCAGTCATGAATCACACCGTGGTAACCGTCCCCCCGAAGGTTAGACTAGCTACTTCTGGTGCAACCCACTCCCATGGTGTGACGGGCGGTGTGTACAAGGCCCGGGAACGTATTC